>CAYQLG010000045.1:0-31948 GCA_964418235.1 uncultured Planctomycetales bacterium | reverse complement strand
ATGGCGGGCTGCTCGATGCGCCCGGCGACGCCGAGTCCGCGGGCGGCGGGGCCGCTCCGCTCGTCGATCCGCCGCCGACGGCGCCGCCCTCAAATGTTGCGAGAAACCGCTTGGCGCCGTCGTGGGTCGGATTGATCGAGAGGATCTGCTGGCACGCCTCCGCCGCTTTGCTCACCATTTTCATCGCGATCAGTGCGTCGACGTACTGCTCCAGCGCCGCGACGTTCGATGGGTCGTAGCGCGTCGCCTTGTCCATCAGCACCATGACTTCATACATCCCCAGCGTTTGCCGCGTCTGCGCCAGGCCTTCCATTCGCCCGGCCATCTTGGTCAGCACGGCGGCGGCGTCCTTTTCCTTTCCGGGAATCAACTGATCGGTGATCTGGTTGGTCGCGCTCTTGATATAGAAGAGATTGTGATATTGCCGCAGCGTCTCGACCGAGATCGCCAGATAGCGCTCCATCAACTGCAGCGAGCGCACGTCCGAGGGATCCTTCCTCAACTGCTGCGTCGCGAATTGCACGAGTTGATCGGCGTCTTCAACGGCTTTGTCAAACTGCAGCGTGTCGGTGCGGCGGATGTCGAGCAGCAGCAGCATCGGCTCGGAAATGTCAGCGCCGGCGTCGCGCGCCGCACGGACGGCCTCCTCCGCTTTGGCGATGCCTTTTTGATTTTCGCCGACGCCGCGATAGGCCTCCGCGAGGTAGCGCTTCACGTTGGCCTGCTCAGCGGCCGGGGCGACCTGCTCAGCGGTCTCGAGAAAGCGGATCGCGTGCCGAAAGAAGCGGTTGGCGCACCAGATTTTGCCCGTGCCAAAATTCGCGCGGAAGTTCTGCGGCTCGATGTCCATGACCAGCTTGAAATAGTTGCGGGCGTTGTCGAACTGATTCATCGCGATGAGCAACTCGCCGGAGAGCAGCATCGCCTCGATGTTGCGCGGGTCGCGCGTCAGGACGAAATTCAGCCGATCCATCGCCTCGCGCGAAAGCTGCTGCATCTGCTGGACGTTTACGCCTTTGAGGATTTCGCCGACGATTTCCTTCGCCTGCAGCACGATCTGCTCGATGTTCATGTTGTTCGGATCGAGCGGTGCGACCGGCGCCCCACCCCCGCCTGCCGCTCCGGGTGCGCCTGCTGCCGGAGCGCCTGACGTCGGCGGAATCGTCATGCCGGCATTCATTTTCTCGGTCGCCGATGAACTGGGCGCGACCCCCGGCAAGACACTTTGACCCGGCAACGGCGTACCCGGCTCCAGCTTCGGAGACGGCGGGGGCGTCGAACCTGGCAGGGGCACATCGCTGGGTGTTGAGCCTGAGCCGGGCGGCGTGGCGCCGCCGCTGCCGGTCTGCCCCCACGCCACAATCGTCAAGCACAGCCCCGCCAGCGCTACCAATCCTGCCCGCATTGCCATGATCAGCTCCAAGCCAGCTCTTGCTGGATCCACTCCAGTTCAGAAATTTCGAGTCTCTTCAACCACGCCACGCGCCGCATCAACACGGCCGCCATCATGACCGATTCGCGCGGCGGTCTCAACCTATTATCGCCCGTTCAAGGCGCGAAACGTGATCACCGCCTGTGATCGGCACAAATCATCGAAGGCCCGGGGCCGTGTTGTCACGCGTGGCCCGCGAGAATGCGACCCGCGTACGCCGCTCGGCCCGCTGTTCGCCGCCCGTTTGAACATTGCCCAACGAACCGAAGCAGCGTTGCGGCCCTGTCGGTGCTACGAGCCTGCGGCGGCGTGGTTCGCGCGCAGCAGCTCGAGCCGAAGCAGATTCAGCGCCGTTCTTACCGCCCGCAGCCGGATGACCTCGCGTCCGGTGTCGTCGCCAAAGCGCAGCTCGCGGGCCTTGCAGCCCGTCGGCCCCGCCAGGCCGATGAACACCAGCCCGACGGGCTTTTCCGGGCTGCCGCCGCCGGGGCCGGCGATGCCGGTGATGCCGATGCCATAGGTCGCGCCGAGCCGCGTTTGAATGCCGGCGGCGAGTTGCTCGGCGACCGCTGCCGAGACGGCGCCCTGAGCGTGTAGCGTCTCGGGCTGGACTCCGACGAGTTGCTCTTTGACCTCGTTGGCGTAGCACACGACGCCGCCGCGGAACCAACGGCTGCTGCCGGGGATGTCGGTCAGCTCTTTGCCAAGCCAGCCACCGGTGCACGATTCGGCGATGGCCAGCGTGTCGCCACGATCAAGCAGTAATTGCGCGACGGCGTCGGCGAGTGTTTGGACTTCGCTGCCAAAGATGACATCGCCCAGCAAGTGGCGCAATTCCGCTTCGGTCTGATCGAGCAAGGTGTCGGCGGCGGCGATCGACTCGGCCCGCGCGTTGACGCGAATGCCGACGACGCCGAGTTCCGCGGTCGTGCCGACTTCCGGGTTGCGGCCGCGGCGCATCAGGTCCGCAATGGCGGCGCCGATCTCCGCCTCACCGCGCCCGAAGCAATTCAGCCGGCGCGAGCGAATGACGTTGCCATCGCCGTGCAGGCGGGGGGCGATGCTCTGCTCAAACATCGCGCGCATTTCGGAGGGCACGCCGGGCAGGGCGTAGACAGCGGTCCGTCCTAGTTTCAGGGCGATGCCCGGCGCCGTCCCGCAGGTGTTGGGCAGCGCTTCTCCGCCAAGGGGTATGAACGCCTGGACACGATTGGCTGCCGGCAACTCGCGCCCGCGTTTTCGGAAAAACTCGTGCAGCGCGGCGAGGGATGGTTCGTGGAGCTGCAAGTCGACGCCGGCCGCCTCGGCCAGCGCCGCGCGGGTGAGATCATCCGCGGTGGGTCCGAGGCCGCCCGTGATCAGCAGCAGCTCGGTAGTGGCGGTGGCCAGGGCAAGCGCCGCGAGAATATCTGCGCTCTCGTCGGCGACGGTGGCGTGATGCACGGTGCGGATGCCGCGGGCCGCAAGTTGTCGGGCGAGCCAGGCAGAATTCGTGTCCACGCTCTGGCCGAGGGTCAACTCCGTTCCGATCGCGAGAATCCAGGCAGTGGAACTGGGTGTTTGCATGCCGACACCATTGTAGGCCGTCCGGCGGGCGCAAGATCCGGCTCGTGCCTTGAGATCTTCGGCTGTCCAGCCGGGTGGGACAGGCTTCCAGCCTATCGCGTGCTGCGATCGGTCCGACATTCCAACAGCGCCGCGCCGTGCCGGCGACCCGTCCGTCGTTCCGGGCCTGTGGCATCGGAGGCGTGTTTCGAATCCGATACACTCAAGGGCGGAGCGGCAGAACTCAGCAACCATGAGCAAAGACTATGACATCATTGTGATCGGCGGCGGCCATGCCGGCGCCGAGGCTGCGTGGGCGGCGGCGCGGCTGGGGGCGCGCACGGCCCTCGTCACGTTTTCACGGGCCGCGATTGGTCGAATGTCCTGCAATCCCGCGATCGGCGGCATCGGCAAGGGCCAGATGGTGCGCGAGATCGACGCGCTCGGCGGGCTGATGGGCGTCGTGACCGATCAAACCGGCATTCAGTTTCGCATGCTGAACCAGCGCAAGGGGCCGGCCGTGTGGGCGCCGCGGGCACAGGCGGATCGCGAGGATTACGCCGTTGCGGTGCAGGCGCATCTGGCCGCTTGTCAAAATCTCATGATCATCGAGGCCGGCGTTGAACGGATACTCGCCGAGCAGCACAGCGAGGCGCCCCGCCTGAAGACGCTGGCGATCGAGCGCGACGCAACCACGCCCGAATGCGCCCCGCAGCGCGTGGTCGGTGTTGAGCTGGCCGATGGCTGCAGGCTTTCATGCGCCGCCGTCATCGTGACTTCCGGGACTTTTTTACGCGGTCTGATGCACACCGGCGAGGCCAAGTCCACTGGCGGCCGCATCGGCGAGAGCGCCGCCGTTGGTTTGAGCGCCTCGCTCGCGGAACTGGGGCTGGAAATGGGCCGGCTCAAGACCGGCACCCCGCCGCGCCTGCAGCGCGACACGATCGACTTTGCCAGGCTCGAGGCCCAGCCCGGCGACCCGGAGCCGTTTCCGTTCTCGTTCCTCACGGATCGGATCGATCGGCCTCAGATCGAATGCTGGATTACGTATACCAACGATGAGATTCATGAACTGATCCGCGCCAATCTGCACCGCGCTCCGATGTACAGCGGTCAGATTCAGTCGCGCGGGCCGCGCTATTGCCCGAGCATCGAGGACAAAGTCGTTCGCTTTGCCGACAAGTCGCAGCATCAGCTCTTTCTCGAACCCGAAGGCCGCAACAGCGATCGCATCTACGTCAACGGCATCAGCACATCGCTGCCGCAGGATGTGCAGGCGGAGATCGTGCGGCGCGTGCCGGGGTTGGAGCGCGCCCACGTGCTGCAATGGGGCTATGCGGTCGAATATGACTTTGTGCCGCCGGAGCAGATCGACGCGACACTCATGACCAAGCGTGTCGCGGGGCTGTTTTTGGCCGGCCAAATCAACGGCACGAGTGGTTATGAAGAGGCCGCCGGGCAGGGCCTCATCGCTGGGATCAATGCCGCCCGCTGGGCCGCCGGGCGGTCGCCCGTCACGCTCGGGCGCGATCAAGCCTACATCGGCGTGATGATCGACGACCTGGTGACGCGCGGCGTGACGGAGCCGTATCGGATGTTCACGTCTCGGGCCGAGCATCGGCTGCATCTGCGCTACGACAATGCCGATCAGCGTTTGACGCCGCTGGGCCGGTCGCTTGGCCTTGTGCGACGGGACCGCTGGGAGCGCTACGAAGCGCGACGAGCAGCCCTCTCAGCGCTGCTGGCGGCTTTCCAAACGACACGTGTCGCAGGCGTCAGCATCCATGACTGGCTGAAGCGTCCGGAAGAAGACGGGGCGCGCTTCGTGGCGCAATTTCCGCACTATGAGTCTGGCCCGGCGCGTCGCGCGGTGTGGGAGGCGGCCGTGGTCGTCGTGAAGTACGCCGGCTACCTGGAGCGTGAGCAGCGCGCGATGGCGCAGTTTCGCGAGTTGGAAGATCAGGCGATTCCCTACGATCTCGACTATCGGCAGGTGCCGAATTTGCGCTATGAATCGGTAGAGCGTTGGTCGGCGGTACGACCGGGGAGCCTGGGGCAGGCGGCCCGCGTAAGCGGGGTACATCCGACGGACGTGACGATCCTAATGCTGCATTTGCGGGACCGCGAACGAATCGGAAACAGATAAGTTCAATTTTAACAGCAGTTTATGGTGCTATATCGGGATCGGTTTAGATTTTGACCGCTATTCCGCAAAAGTTTCCCCAAATCCCCAATTTCGTTGTATCCTGTCGAACTCGCAGTTGTTTTTCATCCAGAAACATGCCATCTTTGTTAAAGTAGATAAGCTGGATAAGATGATCGATCTCTGCCGGGAGTGTGTATGCCGACCGTTTCGAATCCGACTAGCCCGCCCAAGCCCAATCCGCTCTTAACGAAGACGGTTTTCACGACCGGCGAGGTGGCCGAGATCTGTAAGCTCAGCCAGCAGACCGTTATTCGCTGCTTTGACCGGGGCGAGTTGAAGGGTTATCGCGTACCCGGGTCCAAGTTCCGGCGAATTCCGCGCGAGAGCCTACTCCAATTTCTCAAAGAACATAACCTTCCGCTGGATGAACTGGGCCGGGGCAAGACCCGCGTCCTGGTCGTGGATGACGACCCGGCAATCGTTGAGATGCTGGTCGAAATGCTTGAGCGGGACGGTCGCTTTGAGGTGCAATCCGCCTCGACCGGGTTCGACGCCGGCCTCCGCACGCGTGAGTTTCAGCCGGATGTGATCATCCTCGACTTCATGTTGCCCGATATTAATGGAAACGCCGTGTGTCGGCGGATTCGCAGCGACGACGCCCTTAAGGATGTGCGCATCATCATTGTTTCGGGCGTGGTCGAGCGCGAACAGGTTGAGAAGTTGATCGAAGACGGCGCGGACGACTTCATTCAGAAGCCCTTCCGCATCGAAAAATTGGTGAACCGGATGCTCGAACTCGTGCGCCGGTAGCCTGACGGATACAGCGTGAGCGAAGCCGCTGCGAAACCCGAACTGGTTCTGAGCCATCTCGACTCGTTGCCGACGCTGCCGGCGGTGGCCGCGCAGTTGTTGCAGGTGACGGGCGATCCGTCGAGCGCCGCCGGCGATGTCGTGCGCATTCTGCGCGCGGATCAGTCGCTCTGTGCGAAGGTGCTCTCATTCGCCGGCTCGGCCGCGACGGCCTGGCGCGGCGGAACCCAGACAATCGACAAAGCGGTCACGTTGCTGGGCTTCCGGGCCGTGCGGAGCCTGGCGCTGGGCGTGGCGGCGTTTGACTGTCTCGGATCGGTGCAGGGCAAGGGCGGAACGACCACCACCCCCAGCGGCTTCGATCGCAAGGAATTCTGGAAGCATTCGCTGGCGGTGGCGAGCGCCGCGCGGCGGATCGCGGGGGCCTATCGCGCCCTGGGTGTGGATAACGAGGAGGCGTTCGTCGCCGGCTTGTTGCACGACATCGGCAAAGTCGCGATGGACGCGTTGCTTCCCAAGAGCTATGCCCGCGTCGCGGCCCGCGCCAACGCCAATCGCAGCGACATCGCCGATGCGGAGCGCGCGATCGTCGGCGTCGACCATACGGTCGCGGGGCGGCGGATCGCGGAGCGCTGGCGCTTGCCGCGAGAGTTGCAGGAGGTCGTCTGGCTGCACCACTTGTCGCCCGACAGCCTGCCGGCCAGCGTTGCCAAGCCCAAGCTGGTGTGGCTGGTTCAACTGGCCGACACGCTGGTGCGTGAGCAGCGGCTGGGCTACTCAGGCAATCACGTTTTCTATGAGCATTCGGCCCAGATGGCGACCCGCCACGGCATCGGGGAGCAAACGCTCGCCGAGGTCGGCACGCATCTGGTTCAGGACGTGGTCGAGTTCGCGACGGTGCTGGGGTTGGATCGCGAGGCGCCCGAGGCGGTCTATTCACAGGCGATGGCGCAAGCCAATTCGGAGTTGAGCCGGCTGAACGTCGAGTTGCTGGCGGGCAATCGCCGATTGGCGGCGGGGGCGCGCTATTTCAACGCGATTGTCGGCTTTGAGCAGAAGCTCGACACAGCGCTCGAGCCGGCCGCGGTCGTCATGGCGATGGCGGGCGCCGCCGTCACCGCGCTGCAGCGCCCGCGCTGCGCCGCGTTTGGCGTGCTGGGCGAAGGGGAAGTGCTCGAACTTGTGACGCAAACCGGGGAGGGGACCGCCCACCGGCTAACGCAACGCGCGACGACGGAACTGACCGCGTGGATTCGCGAGCAAAAGGACGCGCTGGGCGTGCAGATCACGCCGGCCCCGCCCGCGGTGCGCGGGTTGATCGAGCCGCACCTGCCGCACCTGGGCAAAGAGACACCGTGGCTCATGCCGCTCACGCATCGCGGCGAGGTGCTGGGCGGACTCGTCTTCTGCTCCGATCTCGACGAGCGCGCTCGGCTGACCGCCGAAAGCGCGGAACTGCAATCGTTTCTCGCGAGCCTGAGCCTGGCGATGGGGCGGGCGCGGGCGCAGGCGGCGGTGCACCGGCTCGCCGAAGAGTTGGCCGACTCGAATAAGCGCATCCAGAAAATGCAGTCTGAGGTGCTGCGGTCGCGCACGCTGAACATGATCGCCGACATGGCCGCCGGGGCGGGGCATGAGCTGAACAGCCCGCTCGCGGTCATTTCCGGGCGGGCCCAGATGCTCAGCCAGTCGCTGACCGATCCCGAGATCAACCGTCAGCTTGCACTGGTCGCGCAGAAGGCGCACGAATGCAGCGAGATCGTGTCGGAACTGATGGATTTCGCCCGCCCGAATCCGCCGGACCTGACGGCGGTCAACGCCGCCGAGTTGCTGGAGATCGCGGCGGCGGAGGCGATTCGCGAACACAACCTCTCCGCCGATCGCGTGCGGGTCGAAACGAGCGCGCGCTCACTGGCGCCCGTGCTGGCGGATCGTGAGCAACTGCGGGGCGTGCTGTTGGAACTGCTCCGCAACGCGGTTGACGCCGTCTCTGAAAATCAGGGCCACATCACGCTGAGCATCGTGCCCGGGCCGACCGAAGAAACGATTGAGATCGTCGTGCGCGACACGGGCTGTGGCATGGCCGCGTCCACGCTGGAGCGGATCTTTGATCCGTTTTTCTCGCATCGCCGGGCCGGGCGCGGGCGCGGGCTGGGCTTGCCGCGTGCGTTCCGTTTGATCGAGGGGCATAACGGGCGCATCTGGCTGGAGAGTCAGCCCGAACAGGGCACGATCGCCCACATCATGTTGCCCCTGGCGCGTCCGGTCGCCATTGGCAGCAATGGCGAGCACGCCGTCAACGCGGTGGCTGCGGCGAAGTAAGCGCGGGTTTTCGGCGCGCCATGCCGGGGCCCTCCGGGTTTCATCCTTTCTCTGCTTCACGTGCAATCGCGGCGGTCGGACAGCCGTGGGCGCGCCGCAGCCGCACGACGCACTCACCCAAGATCGTCACGTCGGCCTGTTATCGCGTCGTCGATTACTGCCGCCGCCGGTCGGGAATTGTCAATTCGCCCCGCCGGGCGAAGGCGTCGCGTTTCCGGGGGGTACGATCCTGCATCGCAAGTGGGTAATCTGATGCAATGGATCTGAACCGCATGCACCAACTGACCGCAACGACGAACCAACGCTCCCACGGGGACCGCACGCCCATGAACCACCAGCTACAAATCGCTTACCGCGCTCGCTTGCTGCTGATCATCACCGGCGCTATCGCCGCAACCGCCGCGGCAGCGCCGCCCGCGCCGCCCAAGATCGGCGCTACGCTTTTTGTCGCGCATGAGGCTTTGCCGCGCGGTGGAAAGAGCGAATTGGCGATCGAAGTGACGATCGAGAACGAATGGCATCTATATCACCCGCTGGTGCTGGATGCCGGCGGACCGACGCTGTTCACATTCAACGTGCCCAAGGGGGCGCGGGTGAAGCCGGTCCGCTATCCGACGCCCGAGCCAGCAACCTTCGACGATTTGAAGTACCTCGCCTATAGCGAGAAAGCGGTCTTTCTCGCGCCGCTGGAGCTGACCGAGGAGCTGCCCGCCGAAGGGGAGCTGACGCTTGCGGTGCGCGTCGATGCTTTTGCGTGTCATGATGAGAAGGGCTGCGTGCCGGTCTCGGCGACGGCCAAGCTGAAGCTGCCCGCGGCGGCGGTTGGGGCGGCGCCGAAGCCGGCGCATGAAGAACTCTTCAAAAAGGCCCGCGCCAATCTGCCCGCCGCGCTGGAGAAATCCGAATACATCGAAGGCAGCCGGCTGGCGCTCTCCAAGAAGCCCGGCCCTGATGGCGTTGTTTCGATCGGCGTGAAAGAGCCGGTCGAGCTGATCGCGACGATCAAAGTTCGCAAGGATCATCACATTCAGGATCGCGACCCCGGCGTCGAAGAGCTGATTGCGACACGCCTGTGGATCGAGAAATTCGACGGCCTCGAGTTTGAGGAGCAAACCTGGCCCAAGCCCCACACGCGCGAGATGGAGGGCTTTGGCAAAGTTCGCGAGCAGAACGGCGAATTTGAGATCCGCGCGCCGTTCACGATCATCGATGAGAAATTCAGCCGCGGGCCGGTTGCGCTCCGCGTCCTGCTTTATTACCAATGTTGCACCGATGCGGGCCAGTGCTTTCCGCCGCTGATGGCGGAGGGCGTCGTCCGCTTCGTGGCCGCTACGCCCAATGCCCCCTTTGACGATCCGCTTGGATTGCAGACGATCGAATCGCCGGTGGGCTTCGGGGAATGGCCCAAGCCCGCCGGCTCACATGCCACGAGCGATGCGGACGCGCCCAAGACCGCGAGCGCCGGCGGAGATGCGCGGACAGGCGGCGGTGACTCGGCTCAGTTGGCCACGGCGAAAGCCGCTACTGACGGTAAACCCGTATCGCAGTCAGCAACAGGCTTGCAAACCGGGGGCCCGCAAGCTGCGACGGCTTTGGCTGCCGGCGGCGCGACGACGGACCTCGGCACGCTCGCGCTGCAACTGCTCTTTGCGTTTCTGGGTGGGTTGATTCTCAACATCATGCCGTGCGTGTTGCCGGTGCTATCGATCAAAGTGATGAGCTTCGTCAAGCAGGCTGGTGAGGATCGCGGCCGCGTCTTTCGCCTCGGGCTGGCGTTTTCCGCCGGCGTGCTGACGTGGTTCTGGCTGTTCGCGCTGATGTCGACGTTTGCGTTCATTCCGTTGCAGCACGCCTGGGTCGTGATCGTGCTGACGGGGATCATGTTCCTGATGGCGCTGAATTTGTTCGGCGTGTTTGAAATCACGCTGCCCGGCATGGCGGCGGGCAAGCTTGATGAAGTAGCGCAGCAGGAGGGTTATGCCGGCTCATTTTTCAAAGGTCTGGTCGCGACGCTGCTGGGCACGGCCTGCACGGCGCCGTTTCTGGTGGGCGCGCTGGCCTTCGCGAGTACGCAGCCGGTCGTCGTCCGCTTTCTGATCTTCACGATGGCCGCGGTTGGCATGGCGGCGCCGTATCAACTGCTGGCGGCGAACCCGAAGTGGCTGGTGTTTGTGCCGCGGCCGGGGGCGTGGATGGTCACGTTCAAGCAAGCGATGGGTTTCTTGCTCGTCGCGACGACGATCTATCTGCTGTGGGTCTTGAAGGACCAGGTCGATGGCACGGGCCTGGTCTGGACGTGCGCGTTTCTGGGCTTCCTCGCGCTGGCGGCGTGGCTGATGGGACAGATCAGCCCGATGTGGGAGTCGGGCCGGCGGATGACGTATTGGGTCGCATCGCTCGCCGTTGTCGCGTTTGGCTGGTACTTCTGCTTCCATCTGGTTTATCCGCTGCACGCGGCCACCAGCGGCGAAAGCTATGGTGAGTATCAGTCCAGCGGCGGATCTGCGGTTGTTTTCAATTTTCCCGGCGGGGCGGTTGGCACCAACGGCGCTGGCGGCGGCGCTCAGGGCGGAACCGGCGCCAACGCCGGCGGCGCCTCGCTCGCTTCTTATGCTGATGCGGCCGCGGCCGCAGCCGCCGGCGCCGACTGGACGCAGGGCATCCCGTGGCAGAAGTATCAGCCGGGCCTGGCCGAGGAACTGAGTCGTCGTGGGCATACCGTGTATATCGACTACACGGCGAATTGGTGCGTGACCTGCCAGGCGAACAAGAAGGTCGCGCTCGAGATCGCGAGCACGCGCGCGAAGATGAAAGCGATGCGCGTCGTCCCGATCAAGGCCGACTGGACCAAGCCCAACGAGAGCATTCGCAAGGATCTCAATCGCTACAACCAGACCAACGTGCCGATGAACCTGATCTATCCTGCCAAGAAGCCGGAAGGCGCGATTGTGCTGCCGATCACGCTCTTGCCGGGAATCGTCGCCGAGGCCCTCGATCAGGCCGGCGCATCGAAAGGGTGACGCCGCCGCTGCATCGACCCAATTGTAAGACGTGCGACAGCTTTCGCCCCGCCGACAGGTGAACATCAAGCGGCCGGCGACACGAACCGGAGGATTACTTCGCGGTTACAGCGACGATCAGCGTGTCATCGCCATCGATCTTCGGTCCGCCGATTAGTTGATACTTCGATTTCTCGACGGTCACGGTGGTCTTCACGACCGGCTTATTGTTTTGCAGGAGCGACACTTCAAACTTGATGCGGCCGTCCTTGCGCTCGATCAGCGTGATTTCGGCGCGATAGCCCTGCACAAGGTCGGCCTTGAGGGGTTTGCCGGCTTCGCCCGTGCCGACAACGCGCTTTTCCTGCTTATAGCCGGTGAATTTGAACTGCTTCTGTAATTGTTCGGCAAGGGCTTTCAAGTCGGGCGAAGTGCTGGCGTTCTTCGTCGTCGCGCGGATCGCGATGATTTCGAACTCGGCCTTGTCGCCGTCCGCCGGCTGGGTGGCGCGCCCGGCCGCGCTCAGGCCGATCAACAGCATCCATCCGATGGCCGCTCGCAGCCTGCGCGTCTTCATGGGGGTTATCTCCGCAGGCGCCGGGTCGTAGCACGGCGTCAGCTTGACGCTCGACGTACACGACGCGCCGCGCCCGCCCGCTAACTTTCAGTGAGAACCCAAATCAAGTCAATGCTCTCGGCGCCGCCGGTCGAGACAACCACGGGCGTGAAGCCCTCAAACGCCTCGATGCCGTCAATCTCAGTGCCGGCGGCCAATTCGATGACACGCGCTCCTTCGCGCGGCAACCACAGACCCACGCCAAACAACATCGCCGCGGCCAGGCCCAGCGCGATTCGCGGAACCAGCCGAAGCCGTGTCGGCGCGATGATCAAGCGCGGTTTTTTGTCGCTGCGCACCGCCTCGCGCGGCTTGCTCTCGGCGGGACTGAAGATGGCTGCGTCGCGCCGCCCCAGCGCCTGAACGGAACCTGCCGCGGCGTTCGCGGCGGTGACGTTTTGCCAGATGCGCTCCCACTCCGCGGCGGTAGGCCCTGGCTGCGCGCGGGCTTCCAGCCGGCCCCATCTCGCGATGAATTCGTCGGCGGCCGGGTCGGGCAGGGCATTCGGATTGTCGTCATTCACACGCATCGCTCACACTCATTTCGTCCGTCGCTCAGCTCCATTCGCTGTCGTCGATAACCGCAAAAGCTTGGGGCGTCATCATTTTTCCAGTCGCGCCGGGAGGAAGACTGCCGCCGGCGCATGAGGACGAACTCGCCGTCGGCCACGGAGGGCCGACGCTACAGTCCTTCGCCGCGCTCACTCCAAGTCTTTCAGCATGGCCTGGAGCCGTTTGCGGGCGTGGAAGAGCCGGCTCATCACCGTGCCGATGGGCACGCCCGTTGCGTCGGCAATGTCCTGATAGGTCAGCTCTCCGGTTGCGTAAAGCGCGAAAGCCGTCCGCTGCTCCAGCGGCAGGCTCTCCAATGCTCGCCGCAGTTGTTCGCCCAGCTCGGCTCGCTCAAGGCCGGCGTCAATCGCAGCGCCACGCTCATCCATGAGCGTGAGGCCGCGCGGGCGCTCTTCACCGTTGTCGGCCTCGATCGGCTCGGCCCGGCGGACACGGCGCGAACGAAGCAGATCCAGCGCGCGGTTGGTGACCAGCCGCAGAAACCACGTCCGAAAGCTCGACTCGGCGCCGCTGAAGCCGGCCAGACTGTCAAACGCCTTGATAAAGCTGTCTTGCACCACGTCGAGCGCGTCTTCGTGGCGTCCCGTAATGCGCAGCGCCACGCGAAATGCCGCGTCGCGATGCCGGTCGAAGAGCGCACGTTGCGCTTCTCGATCGCCGGTTGCAGCGCGGCGCGCCAGCGGCAAATCTGACCTATCGACGTTTACAGATGTCACGCTATTCAATCGGCGTCATCGTACGGCCAGATGCGTCCATGCAACAGCAGGTGGGGCAAGCACATACGGCGGGATTGGGCGGTGGAAACGTGGGCAGGGGAGAACGTAGGAAGGTGGGAACGTGGGAACGTGGGAAGGTGGGAATGGGCGAGTGATGACGTACTTCGTGTACGGCGATACGGCGATACGGCGATACGGCGATAAAGTGATACGGTGATCAGGCGTGCGGGTGATTCTCGCACGACTTTGACTTCGCGCGGCTTATTTCGCTCTTCGCTCTTCGCCCTTTGCCCTTTGCCCTTTGCCCTTCGCAGTTGAACCAGCCGCAAGTGCCGCCGCTAGGGGCGGTTCGCGGCTGAACCGTCAGTGAGCAACTCGACTTCCAGATAAGGATCGAGCGTGACGGTTGTCTGTTCGCCGTCGGCCTTCTGCAGACGGACGCGGCACAGCCAGAGCTTGTCGTCCTTGCTATGGGCGAACCAACTGCCGGTTTTTTCCATGTGGACCGATACGACCGTGCCGATCGTCTCCGAGCGCCATGCGCCCTCGCGCCGATCGATTTCCTGCACAATGCGTACGCGCTGGCCCGGCTGTAATTCGCGAATCGTCATGCCCAAAGAATAGCGCCCCACTGCCCATTTCGGCAAGCGGTGGGGTGGCCGCAGCGCCTGATTGTGACGGCGAGTTTTGGTTGCCGCCGCATGTTTCTTGCTGCGGGCCATCGTTCACGGCTAGGATAGCTGAACGTGGGCAAGCGTCGCGTGGGCGTTCGAGGTCGAGCGCCCGCCGCCCGTGAGTTCGAGAGCCTCCGCATGCGCGCAGATCAAACCTGGCACGCCGGCAGACCTCGCCACGCGGTTCAAATGCGCGTCCGGCATGCCCGCCGGATGCGCCGCCCATTTTCCATGTGTATACCTAATTGAGAGGGATCGATCGCGATGTCTCACACCGCTTCCGCCGCGCTGCCCGCCGATGTCATGCTCTTCGGCGAATCGCCGGCGTTGCAACGCTCATTGCAGAATTTCGACATGGCCGCCAAGGTACTCAACCTCGATCGCGACGTGGCCGTGCGCCTGCGCCGGCCGACGACGGTGCTGATCGTCTCGATTCCGACCAAGATGGATGACGGCCGCATCGAGGTCTACACCGGCATGCGCGTGCAACACAGCCACGCGCTCGGACCGTGCAAGGGCGGCATCCGCTATCACCCCGACGTCGACGTGGGCGAGACCACCGCCCTGGCCATGCAGATGACGTGGAAGACCGCCCTGATGCAGTTGCCCCTTGGCGGCGCGAAGGGCGCCGTGCGCGTCGACCCTTACAAGCTTTCACCGCATGAGCTGCAAAGCCTCACGCGCCGCTTCACCGCCGAGATCATGCCGATCATCGGCCCCGAGGTGGACGTGCCCGCGCCGGACATGGGCACCGACGGCAACACCATGGCGTGGATCATGGACACCTACAGCCAGCGCACCGGGAAATTCACGCCCGCCGTCGTCACGGGCAAGCCCGTCGAGGTCGGCGGCTCGGTCCTGCGCAAAGAGGCCACCGGCCGCGGCGTCTTCTACACCGTGCAGATGGCCGCCGAAGAGATCGACCTGCCGCTGAAAGGCGCGACCGTCAGCCTGCACGGCTTCGGCAACGTCGGCACATACGCGGCCCAATCGTTTCATGAAGTTGGCAGCAAGATCACCGCGATCGCCGATGTATCGGGCGGATATATCAATGACAAGGGCTTCGACGTGCCGGCCCTGCTGCGCTATGTCGAGCAGCACCGCACGCTCGAAGGCTGCGGCGCGGGTGACAAAGTGCCGGCCGACGCCGTGCTGACGCATCCTTGCGACATCCTGCTGCCGGCGGCGACGGGACACGTCATCACCGCCGAGAACGCCCCGCGCGTTCGCTGCAAGATCATGGGCGAGGGCGCCAACGGCCCGACCATGCCCGAAGCCGACCCGATCCTCGAGCGCAACGGCGTTTTCATCGTGCCTGATAGCGTCTGCAACGCGGGCGGCGTGATTGTGTCGTATTTTGAGCAGGTGCAGGGCGGCATGATGTACTTCTGGACGGCCGGCGACATCGACGCCAAGCTCCGCCATCAACTGACGCTGGGCTATCACGCCGCGCGGAAGTTTTCGAAGGAGCACAAGGTTCCGTTCCGGATTGGCGCGCTGTGCTGCGCGATTGCGCGCGTCGATCACAGCATGCGGCTGCGCGGCTTGTACGCATAAGCACGTTGGCGCGACGGTTGAAACGGCGCCGCATTCGAAGCGGCGCCGTCGGCGATGGCAGGTTGGGAATGACGAATTGCGTATTGCGAAGAACGAATTGAATTCTCCCGCTTCGTAATGAGAGTTGAGCGGTTTTTATCACGTTTTCACCGTAGCACGCCGTGATTGTCGGCTCTCCGCGGCCGAGGGTGTTTGTCGCTGTCTCCCGCGCCCGCCCGACCCGCCGTTGGTACGGAGGCCCAACGCTACAGCCGTGGCTGCCTTTCCCTTCGTCGCTTCTTCCCTTCGTCCCTTCTTTGCTCCGTCGCTTCGTCCCACCGCCGCTTCGTCGCTCGAGTTTGATCAGACGTGGATCGGATCTGAATCGTTTCCTCACGGGCGCGGTACGGCTTGGGGCGCGGTTCAATTGGCGGGCGCGAGGGCGGGTTACGCATACAATTCCGGCCAGTCGCGCGGCGCGTACGTGGCGTGCTCTGCGCGGCGGCGCTGTAAACATCAAAAAGGAGTGCGGGCGTGGAGAAAGTCGCGGCGTTCTTGACGGCAAATCGGGCGGCCCATCTCGAGTGGACCCGCGAACTGTGTCGCATCCCCAGTATCAGCACGCAGGAGCAACACAAAGGTGATGTGCGCGCCGCCGTGCAATGGACGCATGACGCCTGCGCGAAAATCGGATTGAAGTCGCAGATTCTCGAAACCGGCGGCCACCCGCTCGTCTACGCCGAACATTGTGAGGCCCCCGGCCAGCCGACCTATTTGGTCTATGGTCACGTCGACGTGCAGCCGACCGGCGACCTGAAGCTCTGGGACGCCGGCGCGTTTGACCCGGTCGTGAAGGGCGACTGGCTGATCTGCCGCGGCTCGGCCGATGACAAGGGGCAGGTGCTGCTCTACCTGCGCGCGGCGCAGGCGTGGCTAAGCACCGAGGGGCGGTTGCCGATTAATCTGAAATTCCTGATCGAGGCGGAGGAGGAGATCGGTTCGCCCAACCTCGACGACTTCATCTCGAAGAACAAGAAGCTCTTGGCGTGCGACCATATTTTGATTTCGGACACGGGCATGTATGAGGATGGCTGGCCGACGATCACCTATGGCACGCGCGGACTGGTCTACAAAGAGATTCGCCTCTATGGCCCCAAACATGATCTGCACAGCGGCAGCTTTGGCGGGTCGGTCGCGAACCCCGCGGTCGTCTTGACTGAGCTGCTCGCGACGCTGCATGACAAGGCTGGCCGCGTGAACATCCCGGGCTTCTATGACAAGGTCGCCAAGCCCTCGCCGAAGGAGCGCGCTCAGTTCCGCAAGCTGCCGCTCAAGGACAACAAATACGCCGCCGAGCTTGGCAGCCCGATGGTCCACGGCGAGCGCGGCTACTCGACGAACGAGCGCCGCTGGATTCGCCCGACGCTCGACATCAACGGCATCTACGGCGGCTACATGGCCGAAGGCAAGAACACGATCATCCCGCGCATGGCCGGGGCCAAGGTCTCGATGCGGCTGGTGCCCAATCAGCCGGCGGCAAAGATCGCCGCGCTGTTTGATAGGACGATCAAAGCGCGTTGCCCGAAGACGGTGAAGCTCGAAATCCTGCATCACGGCGAGGCGTCGGCGTATATGGCGCCGCTCGATTCGAAGCCGATGCAGGCCGCCGGCAAAGCGCTCAAGGAAGCCTTCAAGAAAAACCCGGCGTATATCCGCGAGGGCGGCTCGCTGCCGATCCTGCCGATGTTTCGCAAGCTGCTCGGGGCCGATTGCCTGATGTGCGGCTTCGCCGGGCCGACCTGCAACGCCCACGGTCCGAACGAAAAGGTTCGCATTCCCGATCTCGATCGGGGCGCGGAGGCGATGGCACGACTGTTTGGTTATCTGGCGAAATAGGGGTCAAGTCGAACGCATCGGCCTGGCACGATCTCCGCGTGCCTGGACCGTGTCGGCTTATGGAGTGACTCGCTCGATTCCCCCCATGTATCCCCGCAGCGCCGCCGGGATGCGGATGCTGCCGTCGGGCTGCTGGTAGGTTTCGATCAGTGGGATCAGGATGCGCGGGCTGGCGATCACCGTGTTGTTGAGCGTGTGGCAGACGTGCACCTTGCCCGCTGTGTCGCGATAGCGAATGTTCAGCCGGCGGGCCTGGAAATCGTGAAAACGGCTGGCCGAGTGCGTCTCGCTATAGGCATCGCGGCTGGGCATCCACGTCTCGATGTCGTACATGCGCACCTTGCCCTGCCCCATGTCGCCGGTGCAGACCTCGATCACGCGATAGGGCAGTTCCAGCGCTTGCAGCACCGTTTCGGCGTTGGCGATGATCGCCTCGTGCCAGCGGCGCGACTCCGCCGCGTCGGCCTTGCAGATCACGACCTGCTCGAGCTTGTCGAAGAAGTGGATGCGATACAACCCACGCGTATCGCGGCCGGCCGCACCGGCCTCCCGGCGGAAGCACGTGCTGCGCGCGAAATAGAGCTTGGGCAGCTCGGCCTCGTCAAGGATCTCATCCATGTGAAAGCCGGTGACGGGAACCTCCGCCGTGCCGACGAGGGCCTGCTCGTCGCGCTCGCAGAGATAGACCTCGTCGCGGTGCAACGGGAAAAAGCCGGTGCCATACATCAGCCGCTCGGTCACGAGCACGGGGACGGTGAGCGGGATGAAGCGGAGCGACGGGCGCTGCGCTCCAGACAGCGACGAAGCGACGGAGCGACGAAGCGACGAAGGCGCGGAGGGATCGGTGCTGCCTTCCATCGGTTGAGCGGCACTCGCGACTTCACTGGAAATGGAGGCAGGCAGGATGCCTGCCCCACCCGCGGCTTCAGCGTCATTTCTCGGATATTCCGCCCGCAACATGACATCCCACGCCAGCCGTAACACAGCCTCATGCAACATCGCCCCCGCGCCGGTCAACAGATAGTTCCTGGAGCCGGCGATTTTCACGCCACGATCGACGTCGAACAGGTTGTGCGCCGCCCCCAGCTCGACGTGATCGCGAAAGGCAAAGCCAAACTCTTCCTTGCGCTTCGGCGTGCCGACCGTGCGGACGGGCACGTTCTGGGCGGCGGAGGCCCCGACCGGCACGCCCTCGTCATACGCCGGTATTTGTGGGACGAGCAGCATGAGCTGCTGAAGCTGAGCCTCGAGCGCGGCCTTTTCATCGTCGATTTCCTTGAGGCGCGCTTTGAGCGTGCCCATCTCGGCGGCGAGCGCGGCCTTCTCTTCCTTGGGGGCTTTGGCGATGCGTTCGCCGGTCTGGTTCTGCTTGTGGCGCAGCTCGCCGAATTCGGTTTCGAGCGTCCGCCGGCGGGCGTCGACCGCGAGAATCTGATCGACATCGCAGGTCATGTTCTTGTCGCGCGCGGCGCGTTTGACGAGGTCGGGATGTTCGCGGATCAGTTTGAGATCAATCATGAATCGGGGCCTACCAGCGGCCGGCGCGCGGTTCGACAGACCTCGTCGCAACACCACGCGCGACGCGTCGTCCGGGCGTACCGGCGTCCGCTGGGGCACTATACCGGAAGGGCCTGCCCCGTTGCGCGGCGGCGCGTGGGGGTGTGGATGATCGTTGCGGCAGTCGCGCCTTCGCACGGCTTGACCGAAGATTGACTTGAATCTTGGCGCTCGACGGCGGTAGGCTGCATACGTCTGCGAATGTTCATTTCGGCCGGCAGCGGCAGCAACATCGGGAGCGGCGGTCAGAACGTGCTTCGGATCGCTGCGCAGCATGTGAAGAGGCCTGGGATGTTTGATGAGTTTTCGCGGCGTAGGGCTGGTGTGCTGGGCGGGGTTCTACTGGTCGCGGGTTTCCATGCCGCCGCTTTGGATGTTTTTACCAAGCCGCTGGCTGTTTTTGGTAGTGGCCTGCTCACGGATGTCGCCGCCGCTCCGGCGACCGGGCGCATCGCGATCGGCTCCGAGTATGGCGTACATTTTCTCGACAGCCCGACGCGCTTCATCACCCCCGACATCCTGCCTGCGGGAAAGCGCGTGTCGGCCCTGGCGTGGACGCCGGATGGCGAAGAACTGCTTATCGGCGATGGCCATGGGACGCTCGAACGCTGGCATGTGGCGAGTGGGTTGCGCGTCGCCGCTCATACCACCGACCTGGGCACGATTCGCGAGTTGGTGCTGAGCGCCGACGGCGGCGCGGTCTTTGTGGCGAGCGCGTTGGGGGGCCGGTTGCAGCGCTATCGCGCCGACGACTTCGCCGGTCCGTTGGAGTTCACCGGTCACACCGCGCCGATCACACGAATCTGTGTGACGCCGGACGGGCAGCGCGTGATCACAACCGGCCTCGATGACAAGCTGCGCGTGTGGAACGCCGCGACGGGTGAAATGCTCCATCAACTCATGCCGTTTGGAGCGGATTCCAGCGCCGCGCGCGCCGCTGTTTCCGCGGTCGCCGTTTTGCCCGACAGTCGCACCGCGCTCTTGGGCAGCTCGACGCTGCGCGCGCCATCGTTGGCGTTGTGGGACATCGAAAGCGGTCAGGAGATCGCGCCGCTCAACGCGCTGATCGACGATGTCACTGCGGCGGAGATCGCTCCCAGCGGGCAGACGGCCTATGTGCAGAACGCGGCGGGTGCGATCACGCTTTGGGATCTGGTGACGCGGCATCCGATCGGTACGACCTATCTGCCCTTGCGCGGCAATTTTGTCGTGCTCGGCGAACGCACGCTGCTGGGTCATGAGAGCCACGCCGTGACACGTTACGACTTGAGCGCGGAGCCGCTCGGCTTGTTGCGACAGTCGAGCGACAGCGATTGGAGCATGGCGCTGACGGCCCGCTACACGCCCGATGGCGCGCGGATTGTCACGGCCGATGCGCGCGGCTTGCGTACGTGGGAACGCGAGCGACTGATCGAACTTGCGGCGATTACGTCTCCATTCACGCCGCCAGCGACGCCGCGTCTGGTCGAGGTCTCGGCCGACGGCACACAGGCGCTGTCGTCGCATTCGTCGATCCTGTCGTGGCATGACCTGGCGAGCGGGGCGGTGACGCGCCGTTACGTCACGCCCCAGGTCGTGATCGCCGCGGCGGTCACGCCCGATCAATCGACCGTGCTGGCGGCGAGCATCACCGACATGCGTGTCTATCGGAATGATCCTTCGCTCCTCCTGCGCACGATTCCAAGCCCGACCGGCTATATCCACTCGTTGCATGCCGTCGGCAACACGCGAACGGCGCTGCTCGGCACGTCTTCTCCCGGCGCATTTTTGATGGATTTCGACAGCGGCGCGGTTGTGCGCACGCTCTATCACGGTGCGACCCTTACGAGGTCGGCGGTCTCTGCGGATGGCCGCGTCGCCGCGACGGTCGCGGCGATTCCCAGCCACCAGATCAAAATCTGGGATGTTCAGACCGGTCTGGTCCTCAATGAGCTTTCGTTGCCCGAACCAGTCACGGCCGCGGCGCTCTCGCCCGACGGAGGTCTGATCGCGTTTGGGTTCTACAACAGTACCAGCGGCCTCGGCGGCACGCGCTTCATCGACTTGCGATCTGGCGAGACGGTATTGGAGTTGGAAAGGTCAGCTTCCGAGCTTCAGTTTGCGCTGCAGGACGGGCGCCTCCTGATGAAAGAGAGAGGCGGTCGCTATTCCGAACTGGTCATGGGCATGCCGCCGACCATCGTGGCGACCTTCGCGCCCTTGACGAACAGCCCCAGCACGCGGACGCCGCTCGTGCCCTTGCCGAGCGGAGCGGGTGTGGTTTTTTCCCCCGGCGGCGGCGGCGTGATGATTTTGGAGCGCGGCAGGCCGGAAGCGCGCCAACTGTTGTCGCCTGCGGCTGGGGTGAATTATGCGCTGACGATCAGCCCCGACGGCGCCTGGCTGGGGACCGGCGGAACGAGCCGCGTGTTTCACATCTGGGACGCCGCCACGTTGACATCGGATCGTGAGATCACAACGTCGGGCACGATCCTCAGCGCGGCGTTTCTTCCCGATCGCCAGAGCGTGCTCCTGAGCGTCAATTCAGGCGGTGGCGTGCCCGCTGGCATTCGGCGCGTGGCTCTCGCGGACGGCGCGACGCTGAGCGACTATCCCGTGCTGGGCGATATCATCGGCACGAGTGCGGATGGCGGACACTTTGTCAGCTTTTACTTCAATCGGCTTGATTTCGTGAACGTGGTCACGCGGGCGGGCACTTCGCGTTTTCCGATCTATGGGCTGCGCGGCCTGCTTTTCTCGCGCGACAGTGGACGGCTCATGGTGTATTCATCGCCCCCTTCAGAGTCGGGTCGGAGCGCGGCGGAGTTTCTTTTCCCCTTTGGCGGTGGAACAACCTACGCCTGGCGATTCGATTCGTACGCGGATCGTTTTGACGCGGTGGGTGTCATGCCCGGCGACCAGCGCTTGCTGGCGCTGCGCGTCCGCCGCGAACCGGCCCCGTGGCCGACGTCGATTGAACTGCTGAACGGCGGGCCGGACGCGGTCGAGCGGCGCTACATGTCGGCGCCGCAGTTGATTGTCGGCGCGCAAAATGCGCGCCGCTTCGTCACCTACAAGCCGGGCCTGATTGAGCTATGGGCGCTCGACCGGCGCACGGGCGATGCGAACTGTGACGGCGCGGTGGATTTCAACGACATTGCGCCCTTCGTGACCGCTTTGTTAGGCTCTTCGGCTTATTCCGCCGCATATCCGACGTGTGATTGGTCGTTGTCCGACGCCGATGGCGATGGGCAAGTTGATTTTGCCGACATGGATGCCTTCGTCGCGTGCCTCGTGCGCGAAGAATGCGCAGGTCAAAAGTAGCGCCCCATCAGCCGTCCCATCAGGCACAGTATCGAATAGCGCGGATGAACGCCCCGAGCCTACTCCGCGCTCTGCAATATTCTTCACTCTTCACTCGCTACTCGCTACTCGCTACTCGCCGCAGCCTACGGCGCCAGATACGCCTTCACCTCGCTCAGCGGCTGGCCGTCGAGTGATTCGACATGCGCGCCAAAGCCCCAGTCGCCGCCTTGCTGCGAGATTTTCAACAACAGCGGGTTGGCGCCTTGTCGCAGGCGGATTTTCACGCGCTCTTCCTTCGCGCTATAGGCGCGGCCGATGTCTTTGCGATAGACCTCCCCGCCGTTGACCCAGACGACCGCGCCGTCGTCCGTGCCGAACGCGAGAATCGCGTCCTGCTCCTTCGGGCTGTGCAGGAAGGTCTGGGCATATGCGACCGCGTTCTCATAGCGCCGCCCAAAGAACTCATGCAGGTGCACAAAGTGCTCGTCGGTGACGCGCGCCCCCGGCTTGAATGGCCGCTGGCACTCCTTCCACGTCACCTTCACGTCATATTTGCCGTCGAATTCAGCCGCCGGATCGAAGCCCGACTCCGGCTGTCCGGGCCGCAGGAGCCCCAGCTTGGACAGATCAAACGGCCCCGTGACCCACCAGTTGTTGATCGACGGGAAGATCGTCCGGCTTACCTTGACCTCGGCGATCAATTCCGCGAACTGCACGCGCACGGCGCCGGTCAACGTCGCGGTCTGCACGGTTCCGTCAGTCTTGAAACGCGCATCGAGTCCGGCGATCGTGCCCTGCGGCACGTCATAAAACTGCGTGCTCACCTCGCTGGCCGGCTCCCAGCCGGCGTCGTTGGAGAGCAGCAGCGCCCCACTCAGCTCCTTCACCGCCGGCACGTCGAGCGTCGGCGTGATGCGCAGAAAAGCCGCTAGTTGCTTCGGCTCATCCTCGGGAATGCCCGCATCGATCTCAACCGCCAGCCCGCACAGCCGGATGATCGCCGTGCTGCGGCGCGGCTCATCCAGCACCAGCTTCGACGTGTCGAGCAACAGATGCGGCCAGCGCACGACGATGTTGTGCGTCCAGAAGCGGCCATTGTGCGGCGGCGTGCGCATGAACTCGGTCGCTTCGCGGATGGTCTGCGGCGTGGAGCGCCCCAGCAGACCGGAAACGCTCTGCAACAGCTTGACCTGCTCGCGCAGGCCCTTGCGCAGCGTGATGTCGTCGAGATCTTCGGGCTGCTCCTGCACGAGAATCGTCGCCGGCTTGTCTGCCGGCAGCGGGCGCGTGCGGATGACCGCCGCGAAATGATCGAGGTCGTACGACCAGGTGTCCGGCGTACCGGGTTCGCCTTGCTTCAGCGGTTCGCCATTGAGCAGCACTTCCTCCGGCGGGCGCGTATAACAGACGCGGATTTCAACGCTGCGGCTTTCAGGAGAGCCGGGGACGCGGCCCTGTCGCGGCGCGATCGTGATCAGGCGCTGACCCGGCGAGTGTTCTTGCGAAACGTTCGTCCATTCATACTCGCCGCGCACGTGGCCCGGCCCCACGCGTGAATCGTCATAGCGTCGTCCGGCGCCGTGCTCTCCGGGGAAGGTCGCAAAGACCAGCGGGGCATCGGCCGGCGGGTCGCTGCGCAGACCCTTAGGCTGCATTGGGATGATCGCCCCGCCGCGCACAAACAGCGGAATCTCGTCGAGCGGCACGAGCAGTGTTGCGATCTCGCCGCCTTCATAGGTTCGGCCGGTGAACCAGTTGGTCCAGGTCGAGCCGGGCGGCAGCCAGACCCGCACGAGCGCCCTTTCGGACGTGGGATCGAGCGGCGTGGTGACCGGCGCGACCAGCAGGTCTTCGCCAAACATGTATTGGTTCGTGAAGACGTACGACTCGGCGGCCTGCGGCCAATCGAGGTACATCGGTCGGCAGAGCGGAAGGCCGGATTCGTGGCTGATGCGCGCCTGCGTGTAGATATACGGTATCAGTAGATAGCGCAGGTGAAACGCCGCCCGCATCGCCTCGAAATAGGGCAGTTCGAATTTCCAGATGCGCCGTTCGGCGAGCGGGTTCTTGGTCGTGTGCGTGCGCAGGATCGGGCTGAACGCGCCCCACTGCACCCAGCGTGTGTACAACTCCGGCTCGACCTGGCCGGGCTGATGGCCGCCGATGTCATGGCTCCAGTAGGCATAGCCGACGTTGCCGGCGGTCGCGGTGAAGTAAGGTTGAAACGCCAGCGACGGCCAGTTGCAGAACGTGTCGCCGGAGAAGCCGATCTGATAGCGATGGTTGCCGATGCCGCCCCAGCGTGAGAAGACGAGCGGCCGCAGGTTGGTCTCGCGCTCGCGCAGGGCCTGGTCGCGCCAGTGCAGATGGTTGAGCGCGAAGAGCGGGTCGAGACCGGAGACCTTGGTTTCGCGGCCCTGTTGCCAATCCATCCACCAGAAATCGATGCCCTGTTTTTCGAGCGGGTGGTGCAACAGCTTGAAATAAGCGTCCATGTATTTCGGGTCGGTACAGTCGAACGGCACGCGCTCAGTCTTTTCAGGGTCGAGGCCCAGCGCCTTGCAGAAGTCGGCGAATGGCGACTCCTGCTTTCCGACCCCCTCGGCCGGGTGCAGGTTGAGCGTCGTCTTGAGGCCGCGCTCATGCGTCCACTTCAGGAAGCCGGCCGGGTCGGGAAAGTACTTCGGATTCCAGGTATAGCCGGTCCACCCGTCCAGGTGCCAATCCATGTCGATCACGAGCACGTCGAGCGGCACGTCGTTTTTCTCGAACTCCGCGACTAGTTCCTTCAACTCATCCGCCGAGTAGGCCCAATAGCGCGACCACCACGCGCCGAAGACATAGCGCGGCGGGAGCGGAATGCGGCCCGCGACCTTGGTGAAATCGGCCAAGGCCTGCTTGTAGTTTGGTCCATAGCCGAAGAAGTACCAATCGAGCACGCCCTCCGTCCGGGCGGCAAACGTCCCGCCGGCGCCGAAGAGCGGACGCTTCGATTCATCAACCACCGCCCAGCCGCTGCGCGAGAGAATGCCCGGCTCCAGCGGGCAACTGCCGGAGACGCCGTCGAGCGTGCGCGTGGTGCCGAGCAGGTTGCCCTTGTCGGGGGTTTCGGGGTTCCAGGTGATCGTCTTGTCGCCCGCCGACAAGTCGATCTGGAGATTGGCCGCGGTGAATGGGCCGCTGCCCACTTTGTAGCGGAGCGTAAGCGCGTCGGTTTTGATCGTGAGCGTGCCATCGGCCGAGGCTTGCACAAACTTCGGAACGGGCAGCTTGCGATTCACGAAGCCCAGCGACGCGCGATCCTCAAACTTTCCGCCGGGGGCATATTCAAGACGGATCAGTTGCGGCGTGAGCAGCGTGAAGCGGGCCTCACCGCTGATGACGACCGCGGCGGGATCGGCCACGGGGTCAAAACGCTCTTCGGTGGTTGGGGGGGGCGCGGTGGGTGCGGTGCGCGTATCCACGGCTTGAGCGACGGGCGCGGCACCGGCGTCCATCGCCAGGCTCATTCCGGTCATTGAAAGAACTCCGGCTGCCGCGGCAGCCGTCCATTGTGCAACACGCGTGGGCAGCATGGCTGGGTTGATTACCTCACTGGCGTCCTGTTTTTCACATTACTGCTCTTGCTGCTACGAGAATAGGTCGATTTGACGGCGGCGTCCATCGGGTTTCTGGACCGCCCGTCGCCCCCAACCGAGCGCGCCGTCTGGATCCGATCGGAATCGAGCCATGCACCGATCGGGCGGTCGCAGGTCGGTTTCTGAGCACGATTCGGCAGGCCCTGTAGCGTCGGCCCTCCGTCGCGACGGCGACTGCAGGGCCGATGGCTTCACAGCGGCCGAAAGCGTTTGCCTGGCCGACTTCGCCCTAGTGCTTCGTCAATCTTGAATTTTCGGATGTAGCGGAAAAGAGCTCCGACGTCACGGCCTGAGTTCGTGCCTATCTTTGTAGTAGGACGCACGGGCCGGAGGCCCATGCTACCCTCGTTTCGAACCCGTAAATTCAAGTGTGACGAAACACTAGAGGCCGGCAGCGTCTGCGTGGCCGATGGCATCTGCGTGCGGCTTTCAGCGCGTTACCGACGCGGCGTTGGGTACGGAGCCCCAGCGCTACAGCGCGGCAATGTCCATCGGCCAAGCCTGGACAGTGAGTGCGGTTCTGATTGCGGGCGCGGTTCGGCAAGCGGGCGCGCCGCGTTAGGCTTCGAGGCTTGTGTCGTTCGCTACGTCGCTACGTCGCTCAGCTGCAATTTCGGGCTTCTGCAGAATCGGAATCGCTTCCTTACGGGCGCGGTTCGGTTCACGGCGCGGCGAGACCGAGACATAGTCGCCTCCGTCCCGGCTCATTGCGGCAACCCGATTCGCTTATAATGAATGTGAATGACACGCCTTGGTCTCATCGGACTGCTTGGCGTCGGGCTGGGCGCGGTTGTGAGTTGCGCCCCCGACGGCACGCGGCGTCAGCTTTACGCCCCTTCGGCGTTCGACCGCTCGCGCGCGGCCATTCAGTCCGCCGAAGCGCGCGACGCCGACGCTATCCCACTACTCGTTAATCAGCTCGAAGATCACGACGCCGCCGTCCGGCTTTTCGCGATTCAGGCCCTGCAGCGCATCAGCGGCGAGACGCTTGGCTTCGAGTATTACGCACCGCCAGACCGACGTGCGACAGCGGTGGCGCGGTGGCGCGCGGTCCTCCGCGAAGGGCGCTTCCATCAGGTTGTTCAAACTGCACCGGGCCTGTCAGACGGGCTAGTAGCGTCGCAGGGCTCCGACCCGCCGGGTGTGGCCAAGGCACGCACATCGCCGGAATCGGTCGGTTCATCCACAGCCGGCGGCGCACCAGCCGCAGTCGCTGCGGGCGCGGCCGCGCCGGCGACGACCGCCGTCCAATCCGTCAGTCAAGAGCAGGCGGCCCCATCGCTGCGATCGGAGGTTCCGTGAAGCACCAATCATCCTTCGAGGTCGCAATCGCGTCGGACCCCTGTCGACTGCCGGAACTGCGCGACACGCTGCGCCGCTGGCTCGAACAGGCCGGCTGGAACGAGCGACAAATCGGCGAGATCACGCTCGCCGTCGACGAAGCGCTCGTCAACACGATCAAGCACGGGTACGGCGGGCGCATTGATCAGCGCATCGAGTTTACCGTGCGGCCGATTCAATCGTCCGAGCTGGGCGCCGGGATTGAGATCGCGATTCGCGACTACGGCCGCCAGGTCGATCCCAAGACCATTTGCGGCCGCGACTTGAATGACATCCGCCCGGGCGGGCTGGGCGTACACCTGATCAAAGCCATGATGAATTGCGCCACCTATGAGCAGGCCGACGGCGGCGGAATGCGGCTGGTCATGCAAAAGTATCTTTCACATGTACCCAGCCCAGTCACCGCTGAATCTGACGAAGGATGATACAATCGCTCTTTTCAGCCTGGCTTCTCGCCGCTGGTAGGGCGTGGGCGTCTAGCGGCGGCGGCGGCGTGCTGACGCATCGGCGGGTGATCGGGGCTACGTCGGCTCCGCCGCTACAAGACCGCCGAGCAGCGACGGCGGCTGCAAGAAATTGTCAGAGGACAAGCGGCACGGGTTCATTCTTGTCCAACGATATGAACGTTGGATTTCTGGGCCTTGGATTCAAACGGATTGGCAGCATGGCCGGGCAAGCCAGTAACTCCATCTCGATCAACACCACGCGGCGCGGACCCGCTCACGTCGTGCAAATCGGCGGCGAGGTCGATCTGCAGTCGGCCCCCAAGCTGCGCGCCGCGCTCGATGAAGTTCTCAAACAAACCCCCGCCCAACTGGTGATCGATTTGGCCGGCGCGACCTACATCGACTCCAGCGGCGTCGGCACCATCGTCTATCTCAAGCGAGAAGTCGAGCGGGTCGGCGGCAAGCTTGTCCTCAGCGGCCTGCAACCCCGCGTTCGCAGCATTTTCGAGATCACACAACTGGACCGTTTCTTTCAGATCGCCGGTACGTTGGAGGAGGCGCTGCGGGCGTGAACGAATCCGGGCCGACGCCCTGGAACCCGATCGCCGATCTCGGCGCAGCCGTTCGCGCGCAGTGGGAGAGCCTTGCCGGCGGGATCCGCTACACGGGAGGACTGACCAGGCTGGCCCGCGACACCTTGACCCGTGCGGCGATGGCGCTGGTGCTGCCGTCGGCCCGCATCCGGTTACGGTTGCTGCTGGATCAGATGGTGCGGGTCGGGGTCAAGAGCATCCCGATTGTCATCCTCGTTCAGATTTTCATCGGCATCATTCTTGCGCTGAACCTGGCGCCGACGCTCGACACCTACGGCCAACTCGAACGCACCGCCGACGTTGTCGCGATCGCGATTTTTCGCGAACTCGGGCCGCTCATCACCGCGATTCTGCTTTCGGGCTTCGCGGGCGCGTCAATCGCGGCCGAAATCGGCGCGATGGTCGAAGGCGAAGAAATCAAGGCGATGCGCGCCCATGCGCTCGATCCCGTGCGATTTCTCGTTGTTCCGCGGATTTTTGCGACCACACTGATGATGCTCGGGCTGACCGTGCTGGCCGACGTGGTCGGAGTCTTTGGCGGGTTCCTGACCGCGACGTTCGTATTGAAGGTGCCGGCTCAGACTTACATCGATGCGACCCAGGCGGCGCTCTCGCTGCGAGATTACTTCACCGGCCTCTTCAAAGGCACCATGTTTGGAGCGATCATCGCGGTTCTGGCGTGCCATGAGGGGCTGCGCGTCGCCGGCGGCGCAGAAGGCGTAGGTCAAGCCACCACCACGACCGTGGTGAAAAGCATCGTCTGTCTGATCGCCGCCGACATGGTCATGACCACGATATTTTACGTGGTCGGCTGGTAGCGCCGGGCGGCTCATCGCCAGAAAAACCGCCCCGCAGCCCGACTTTTCAATTGAAGAAGAGGCAATTTCTGCGTTTTTTTTCCGCCAAGCGGGGTGATTCGCAGCGTCCGTCACAACCGACGCGCAAAAACCTGCGTCTTGCTCGCAGAAAAGTTCAAGTTCATATCTGCTTTATTGATAACAACTTAGCTCGATCTGCACGGCTGAGGTCTGGAACTTGCGGCGGCTGTCGCCGCCGAATTCAAGTCGAATTGCCCGCGCAGTCGATAGATTTCAAGAAATTTTGGCGCTTTTCCGCGCTGAGTTTGTTGACGATTGGTTAAGCCGCACTATACTAACGGCTGATTCGATTATATTGGACCTTGAAGCTCAATTCTTTCTTCGAGGTTGGATGTACCTGGCTTCTTTCCCCTCCGGAGAGCACCGGGATGCCTTAGGGTTCCTGGTGCCCTCTTTTTTTTCGATCCGTTCACATGCCGTTTTGCTGTTTTCACCCCGGTTACATCAACGTAGCTCGCCGATCGGAATGGGTTTACGGTCATATGCGCTCGGGTCGTGGCAAGCGCGCGAATAGGTCGTGGCAAAGCGGTTGCCGTGGTTCTTTACGGGCGAAACGTGAATACCGCGAGGATCAGCAGCCACATGCCATCGAGAAAATGCCAATAGAGCGTTGAGTACCAGACCCCGGGGTGAAAGACGCGCGAATAGTCGCCGCGAAGCGCACGGAGCAGCACCCATCCCAGCGCCACCAATCCGCCTATCACGTGCGCAACATGCATCACGAAGAGGATGCAGAGCACGAGCATGAACTTGTTCTTGTTCCAGTCGTTTTGATCGGCGGTCAGCGCGCGTATCGCTGAATACTGCAGCGCCAGAAACAACACCGCGAACACGCCCGCCAACAACAGTCCCCCACGCGTGAGCCAATCCTGCCCGCACCGCGCTCCAATCCATGCGCCATGCTGCCCGGCGCTGCTGACCAACAGTGCAACGGTCGCCAGCCACATGGCCGGCGGAACGGCCGGCGTTCCGGGCGGAGGCCAAACCAGCGCCTCCGACCGCAAAACCAGATAAAGCACGAAAACCGATGCAAAGCCCACCGCCAACGAGCCGAGAAAGACCAGCATGATGAATGTGCCGGAGGAAAGCGAGCGCTCCGGCGAAGCAGGGGGGGCGGACGAAGTTGGAACCAGGCTGCAAAACATCAGTCTGTGCGGCTCCTCCGAGCAAGCGGTTTCATTTCTTGACGAAGCAGGCGGCTTGGGCTCTATACCCGACGGCACGCGGCGACATCGGCCCGCCGCCGCCGCGAGGTTCTCATCCAGATCATTTCATGATAGTTCACCGCCGCTAACGTGGAAGCAGGCCGAATGAATTTTCAACGCCGTTGATGCGCGAGCCTGACGCCGCGCGTGGCAAGCGCCGCATGCGGGCGGACGGTGTGCGGTCATGATCGAATCAAGCGGCGGCCTAAACTCGTTCTTCGCAGAGCGCAATTCGCTCTTGGGTCCTGTCGCTAGTGCTTCGTAAAACTTGAATTTTCGGATGAAGCGGAAAGGAGCTCCGACGTTACGGCATGAGATTCGTGCCTATTTTTGTAGTGGGACGGACTGGCCGGAGGCCCATGCTACCCTCGTTTCGAACCCGCAAATTCAAGTGTGACGAAGCACGAGTGCGGCTATGCCGCCAGACATGCTGCGCCGATTCTGCCCGCCTCGTGAGACGGCGCTGCCCAGTCGGAGTCGGCCGGCTGACAAGATTCGACGCCCGTCGCACGAATACCTGAGTACACTGCCGATAGACGCCAGGACCGTTCGGCGAATGGGTGCACGATGGAAACCAGCGGCGGAATTTTCGCACGCTTGATCGACAAAGCTCTGACCGCCATCGCCTTGATCGGGGTCGTGGCGGCGGGGCTGGCACTATGGCAAATGGGGCCGGCCGGCCGAGGAGCGCTGTGGCAAACCATCTGGAGCATCGGGCTGTGGCTGATCCTGATCGCGGCGCTGCCCTGGTCGGGGTGGCTGTTGCTGCGCCGGCTGCTCACGATTGAATCCAATTGGGCCGGGGTTGCCTGGGTCGCCGCGCTTAGTGGGGCCGATGCTGTGCTGGGCGTGTGGATCTTCGGAGGATGGCCCGCGGCGGCCTGGCACTGGGTGGCCGCACTGGCGACGCTGATCGTCGGCGGCGCCTACAACTATCTTGTATCGGAGTATCTGGCCGATGAACTGGGCGGCTGACGCAGGCGGACGATTCTTCCGGCGGACGTGATCACGCCGTTGACCGGGCAAGCGCTGCGAGCCGCGACGTTTCTGTGCGCAAGATTGCAAGTAGTAGACCATGACCAGCGAAAGCCCGCGACAATCCGGCCAGCGCGTCAGCGAGTACGTGCTTGAAGCGCCGCTCGGGGCCGGCGCCCAATGCGAGGTGTGGCGCGCCAGACATCACCTCTGGCAGGAGCAGCGCGTCGCGATCAAGCTGCCGCTGCGCCCGGAGAACGCCCGCTATCTGCAGCGCGAAGGTTTGATCTCTCACCGGCTGCGGCATCCCAACATCGTCGGCGTGCTCGGCATTGATCCATTCGCGCCGACGCCCTATCTGGTCATGGAGCTGATCGACGGTCCCGCGCTGCGCACGGTGATCTCCGCGCATCCACAAGGCCTGCCGCTGGCGATCGCCGGGCGCGTGCTGCGCGGCATGTTGCGCGCGCTCGACGCGGCCCACCGTGCCGGGGTCGTCCATCGCGACGTGAAGCCTGCCAACGTGCTGCTGGCGCTCGGTTCGCGGCCGCTCGCGGGGCTGCATGAAGCGGATGTGCGCGTCTCCGATTTCGGCTTTGGGCTGAGCGCGACGGACGCCGATCTCGCGCTGCAGTCGGCATCGCTGGAGCGCGAGCCGCGCATCGTCGGCACGCTGGCCTATCTCGCCCCCGAGCAGCAGGAGGGCCAGACCCTCGCAACCGCCGTCGCCGATCTCTACGCGGTCGGCGTGGTGCTGTTCGAGAT
>CAYQLG010000044.1:0-33011 GCA_964418235.1 uncultured Planctomycetales bacterium | reverse complement strand
CGGGGGCGGCGGCCGGGCGCGGCGCCGCCGGTTTTGGGCCGGATGTGCTGCTTGCGCTCAGCGCCATCGACGCGGCTGCGTCGACGCCCGCGTCGGTCGGGCTGCTGAATTCGGTCTACTCGCCCAAGCGCGGCGTCTATCGCGGGCAGCCGGCCGATCTCTCCGGCTTGATTACGCAGACCAAGGTCGCGACGCCGAGCGTGCCGTTGCAGTCGCCCGAGCAGCGCAAGGCGGAGCAGGACGGCTTGCGGCGTGCGGCCCAGTTCATCAATGCCGGCAACTATGCCCAGGCCACGGAGATTGCGCAAGGGATCCTGAACGACAATCCGCGCAGCGCCGGCGCGACCCACACGCTCGGCACGATCGCGCTCTCGCAACGCGAGTATGACAAGGCCGAGGCGCACTATCGCAAGGCCGACTATCTCGATCCGTCGCGCGGTTTTGTGGCGGACGCCGAAAACGCCCGCACGCTGCGCGGCAGCGATGAGCAGGTCTTTGCCAAGGCCCGTGTGCTGCTTGGTTCGGATGAGTCCTACGCCGACGGCGTCCGGCTGCTGACCAATCTGGTCGAGCGCAGCCCGCGTTCCGTCGCGGCGCGCCTGGCGCTGGCTGACGGCCTGTTCCGGCGCAACAACGCGGCAGGGGGCCTGCGCCAGTATGAAGAGGCGATCAAACTCGCCGATGGTGAGCAACTGGCGACAATCGAAAAGCGTCTCGGCGCTCTGCGTGAGATCGCGCCCAACGCGCCCTATGTGCAGCAATTGATCGGCCGTACGCAGCTTCGACGCGGCAACGTGGACGAGGCGGTGGTGTCGCTGCAGCGCGCGACGCAGATCTCCGGGCGCGATCCGAGCTATGAGTTTGAAGAGGCCAAAGCCCACCTCGCCCGCGGGAATCAGTTGCTCGCGAAGGGCGAAGTGAATTCGGCCCTGGCGGCTTTCCGGACGGCGAAAGAGCTGGACCCCGTCGGCGTCGACGTGAAGAAGGGCCTGGCCGCAGCGCTCACGGCGCGTGGCGAGCAGCGCTATCGCACCGGCGCGGCGAGCGGCGCGGTCGATGACTATCGCGCCGCGGCGCTGGAGCTGGGGCCGCATGGCACGCCGGAGCAGCGCAGCCGCTTGGCGCGCAACCTATTCAAGGCCGGCGAGCAAATCGCCGCGGCGCGCGCGGCCGCAGGCGGCGACATCGACAAAGAGGCGCTCGCATTTCAGGCCGCCTACGACCTCGACCCGAACAAGACCGCGTATCGCGACAAGCTGGCGGAGACGCGCTATGCCCTTGGCGATCAATACACCGCTGACAACAAGCTGAAGGAAGCCTCGGCCGCGTACGATCGCGCCTACCGGCTGGTGACCACCAATACGACCTACAAGAATCGCGCGATCGAGGCGCACCGCACGTACGCCGACGATCGGCTGCGCAATTTGCGCTTCGACGAGGCGGTCGAGGCCTACAAGACGGCCTATCTGATCGACACCAACAATCTCACGTCGAAGCAGAAACTTGCGGCGGGCTATGACGCGCGTGGGCTGGAGCATCGCTCGTGGGATCGCAATCGCAAGGCCGCCGAAGATTTTCGTGAGGCTCTGCAACTGTTCCCCGAAGACGCCACGTACCGCGCGCATTTCGACCTGGTCAGCGCTTATCTGTAAGAACGTGGGGGGGTTGAATTCCTGCACGTATGAAGGAGTGCGCGCCGCGCTCCCGGCGGCGCGGCCCAGTCAGTGTCATGTGGGCCGTGGGGCGGTTGTGGAGGGTGTGCATAGAGCGTTTTCAGATTTGAACTGTCGCATTTAGCAGCGCCGCGACCGTAAGCAGAGCCGCGACCGTCAGGAAGCGGAAGCAGCGGGCAAACCTGACCACTCCCTCACGGTCGCGGCTCTGCCAGACAGCGTGGAGCACAAACTGCGAGCACCAGCGAGGACGGCCTTCGCGCTGAATCCGATCTCGAAATGAAAAGCTACCTACAAAAGTTAACCCGACCCGACATTCACGGCGTGCCGGTGGGGGTCGTTGTTTGAATCGTCAGCGCCTGCGGACGCAGGATCGGCTTTGTCGCATGGGCTGTGGCGACACTGCCATGACCGTTGCCATTGGTCAGGTGCTTCCAGCGGCGGCTGGTTTCGAAGGCGGCGATGTCGGCGACCGTGGTCGAGTGCAGGAAACTGATCTCCTTCTCGCGCTGGGTCGACCAGAAGGAGTGCGCCGGGCAGGCCCGATCGTCGGAACATGGGGCGACGTTGAGCATGCAGCGGGCCTGCACGATCGGGTCGTCGAGGGCCACGCAAAGATCATACAGGGTCAGCTCGCCGGCGGGCCGGGCGAGCGTGACGCCGCCACCAACCCCCCGTTGCGTATTGACCAACCCCTTGCGCGCGAGGGCGTGAATGATCTTGGCGAGATAAGGTGACGGGATGCTGCAATCTTCCGCGACCTCTTTGATCAGGACGGAAGCGCCGCCGGCGGCGGCAATGCGGCCCAGTGCGGTAGCGGCGTAACCAACGCTTTGCGTAAGCATGGTGAAGCTCCTCAAGCTGCTATGAATATAATACATAATGACCAGTTGGTCAACAAATCATAAATAATCACAAAGTTTATACCGGTCCTCGGCGCTTCACAATCCGCATAAATAGTTTCATTTCATTGATTTCAGATTTATTATTCCTTCCAAGAGGGCCGCCTTGACTTATCAGCGACCATGCTCGATACTTGCTGTTGATGATTAGCTGACAAGCTAATCATTAACTCGTATTAACTTGGTCTGGATTGCAGGAGAATGAGCATGTCGGCGATTTCGACCAGCCACGACTCTCATGGAAGGCTCGTGGCCGACTCCCACGCCGAACCCTACGGGGCGGTTCGGCTCGAACGCGTCGTCTTCAACGACGCCATCACGCGCGCGTTTGTCACCGCGATGTTCATCTGGGCGGTGGTCGCGATGCTGGCGGGTGTCTTTGTCGGCTTGCAACTGGTGCTGCCGCAACTGAATTTCGGCATTTCGGCGCTAAGCTTTGGCCGGCTGCGACCGTTGCACACGAACGCCGCGATCTTCGCCTTCGCCGGCAATGCCGTCTTTGCCGCGGTCTATTACTCGACGCAACGGCTCTGCAAGGCGCGCATCTTCAGCGACGCGCTGAGCTGGCTGCACTTCTGGGGCTGGCAGATCATCATCGTCGCGGCGGCGGTCACGCTGCCCCTGGGCGTCACGCAGTCGAAGGAATACGCCGAGCTGGAGTGGCCGATCGACATCGCGATCGCGGTCGTGTGGGTCACGTTCGGGATCAATTTCTTCGGGACGCTGGCGGTGCGGCGTGAGCGGCATCTCTATGTCGCGATCTGGTTCTACATCGCGACGATCGTGACGGTCGCGATCCTGCATATTTTCAACAACCTCGTGATTCCCGTATCGCTGACGAAGAGCTATCCGGTCTATGCCGGTGTCCAGGACGCCTTCATGCAGTGGTGGTACGGCCATAACGCCGTTGCGTTTTTCCTGACGACGCCGTTTCTGGGGTTGATGTATTACTTCCTGCCGAAAGCGGCGGAGCGGCCGGTCTTCAGCTACCGGCTGAGCATCGTGCACTTCTGGTCGCTGGTTTTCCTGTATATCTGGGCCGGGCCGCATCACCTGCACTACACCGCGCTGCCGGAGTGGGCCAGCACGCTGGGCATGCTCTTCAGCCTGATGCTGTGGATGCCGAGTTGGGGCGGCATGATCAACGGGTTGCTGACGCTGCGCGGCGCGTGGCACAAGGTCGCCGCTGATCCGGTGCTGAAATTCTTCGTCGTCGGCGTGACGTTCTACGGCATGAGCACCTTTGAAGGGCCGATGCTCTCGATCAAGAGCGTCAACGCCCTGAGCCACTATACCGACTGGACGATCTCGCACGTGCACGGCGGCGCGCTCGGCTGGAACGGCTTCATGTCGTTCGGCATGATGTACTGGCTGCTGCCGCGGCTCTATCAGGCGCCGCTCTACAGCAAGAAGCTCGCGACGACGCATTTCTGGCTGGGCACGATCGGCATTCTGCTCTACATCACGTCGATCTATACCGCCGGCCTGACACAAGGACTGATGTGGCGCGCGATCGATGAAAAGGGCAACCTCGCGTATCCCGACTTTGTCGAGACGGTCATGCGGCTGATGCCGTTCTGGTGGATTCGCGTGTTGGGCGGCACGATGTATCTGCTCGGCGTGGTCTTGGCGGGAGTCAACTTCTACATGACCTGGAAGGCGCGACCGGCGACGTATGCCGACTCGGCGATCGAGACGGCGCCGCTGGCGCGCGGCTACGTCGATGCGCCGCCGCCGCCGTCGCGGCTGGCGCCGGCCGGCGTCGCGAAGCTGGCCCACACGATCGACGTTTGGCTGCAAGTCGCCTGGCATCGCCGCTGGGAGCGGCTGCCGCTGACGTTTACCGTCTGGACGACGATTGCCGTCATTGCGGCGTCGCTCTTTGAGATCATTCCCACGTTCCTGATCAGCTCGAACGTGCCGACGATCGCCAGCGTGCAGCCTTATACGCCGCTGGAGTTATGCGGGCGCGACCTCTATGTCGCGAACGGCTGCTACAACTGCCACTCGCAGATGATCCGGCCGATTCTGGCGGAGACGAAGCGCTACGGCGAATACAGCAAGCCGGGCGAGTTTGTCTATGACCATCCGTTCCAATGGGGTAGTCGCCGCATCGGGCCGGACCTGGCGCGCGAAGGCGGCAAGCAGTCGCACTCGTGGCACGCGCTGCATTTTGAGAACCCGCGCCAGATCGTGCCGAACTCGATCATGCCGCCCTATCCTGAACTGCTGAGCACGAAGATCGACTTTGACGGCTTGCAGGGCCGCGTGCGCGTGATGAAGCAACTGGGCGTGCCGTATACGTCGGAACAGATCGCCAAAGCGCCCGAGCTGGCGCGGGCACAAGCGGCGGAGATCGCCAAGCAGATCGTCGAGCAGGGCGGCAAGGGCGGGTTTGAGGACAAGGAGGTCGTGGCTTTGATCGCCTATCTCCAGCGGCTCGGCACGGACATCTTCAAGGCCCCGTCGGCGGAGGGCAGCGAACCAACCGCGCCGGCCGCCGCCGCGGCGCCCGCACCGGCCGACATCGCGACGAAGACCGCCGCGCCTGGCGTCACCGGGACGAGCCGGAGGGCGTTGCCATGAGCCTCACCGACCTGATGAGCGGGATGAAACTGACGGTGTTTCCGCAGATCGCGCTGGTGATCTTCGTTGTGACGTTCATCGCGATCATCATCCGCGTGATCTGCTATCCACGTGCGGAAATCACGCACAACCTGAATCTGCCGCTGAGCGACGAGCACACAGCGGCGCAGCGCCCGGCACACGGCGAGCACGCCGCCGGGCTGACGACGAAAGGCGGGCGTCATGGATAGGCCGTTGCAGCACGAGATCTTGTTAGACCACAACTACGACGGGATTCAGGAGTATGACAACCCGACTCCCGGCTGGTGGTGGTGGCTGTTTCACGCGACGACCGCGTTCAGCGTGGTCTACTTCATCTTCTTCACGTTCAGCCCGGCGGCATGGACCGCGACGGACGAGCATGCCGCCGCCTCGACGGCGCTGCTGCGCAAGCAATTCGGCGAAATCGGCGATCTGACGCCGGACGAGGCCACGCTGGTCAAGTTCATGCATGATGACAAATGGCTGGTCGTGGGCGAGGCGACGTTCAAGGGCCGCTGCGTCTCGTGCCACGGGGCGCGTGGCGAGGGCGGCGTCGGCGTGAACCTGACCGACGATCACTTTAAGAACGTCAAGACGATTACCGACCTCGCGAAGGTGATTACCGAGGGCGCCGCCAACGGCGCGATGCCGGCGTGGAAGAACCAACTGCACCCGAACGAGATCGTGCTGTCGGCGGCTTATGTCGCGACGCTGCGCGGGAAGAACCTGCCCAGCGCGCGGCCGGCCGAAGGCGATGTCATCCCGCCGTGGCCGACGGCGCCGAAGTAATCGCGTCGGCGGTGTGTCACTGGTGTGTGGCACTGGCGTGTGGCACTGGTCTCCGACCAGTGACCTGTTTGCACAGGTCCCCGACCTGTGCAAGAGCTGGAGTTGTCCATGAGCAAGCTCATACCCGAAATACACGAGACACCCGATACGGGCGGGTCGGAGACCCGCAGAAACAACACACCGGTCGGAGACCGGTGCCACACGGAGAGTAGAAACACGACACCGGTCGGAGACCGGCGGCACTCGGAGAGCACAAACACGACAGCGGTCGGAGACCGGAGCCATACCGGCGTTCCAGAATTGCTGGCGCCGCAGGAGCGTGTGCTTTCGACGCTCAACGCCGACGGCACGCGCCGCTGGTTGAAGCCGCGGCTCTCGGCGGGCCGCTTTCTGAACGCGCGGCGCGTCGTCGCCTACATCCTGCTGGCCGTCTTTACACTTCTGCCGCACATTCCGATCAACGGCAAGCCGGCCATGTTTCTCGACGTGGTGCAGCGGCAGTTCACTTTTTTCGGCTACACGTTTCTGCCGACAGATACGGTGTTGCTGGCGCTCTTTCTGCTCAGCACGTTCATCACGATCTTTCTGATCACGGCGTTGTTTGGCCGCGTCTGGTGCGGCTGGGCCTGCCCGCAGACCGTCTACCTGGAGTTTGTGTATCGTCCGATCGAGCGGCTGTTTGAGGGCACGCGCGGTCGCGGCGGCACGCCGTCGCAGCCGGTCGCGCTGATCCGGCAAGCGGCGAAGTACGCGGTGTATCTGGCGATCTCGCTTTTCCTGGCGCACACGTTTTTGGCCTACTTTGTCGGAGTAGAGGCGCTGTCTCAGTGGGTGCGGCGCTCGCCGCTGGAGCATCCTAGCTCGTTCGCGATCATGGCCGTGACGACCGCGCTGATGATGTTCAACTTCAGCTACTTCCGCGAGCAGACCTGCATCGTGGCGTGTCCTTACGGGCGCTTTCAATCCGTGTTGCTCGATCGCAACTCACTCATCATCAGTTATGACGAGCGCCGCGGCGAGCCGCGCGGCAAGCTCCGCCGCGAAACGCCGGAGCCGGCCCAGCGGGTGTCGCTCGATCTGCACCCCGGCGCGGCCGCTGTCGCCGCGCCCAGCGCCGCGCGCCGCGGTGATTGCATCGATTGCCACTTGTGCGTGACGACCTGTCCAACGGGCATCGACATCCGCAACGGCTTGCAGCTTGAATGCGTCGCCTGCGCGCAATGCATCGACGCCTGCGACGCGGTCATGGAAAAAATCGGCAAGCCGCGCGGGCTGATTCGCTACTCGTCTCAGACGCGCGTGGCGGGCGAGCCGGGGCGCGTCCTGCGCGGCCGGCTGATTTTTTACCTGGCGGCGCTGGCGATCGCCGGCTCGCTCTTTCTGACGTTCCTCTTCACGCGGCCGGCGGCGGATGTGACCATCCTGCGCGGTTTGGGCATGCCGTTCACACGCCGGCCCGATGGCGACATCATCAACGCGGTCCGCATCAAGCTGGTCAATCGCCGCCCCGAGACCGCCGAGTTTCGCGTGGACTTGCTCAAACCCGCCGGCGGTCACATCGAGTTCATGGAACGCGGCGGCCCGCTGCCGGCGGGTCAGACGGAGATGATCAGCGCGATCATCGTTACGCCGCCCGATGTGTTTCACGAGGGACACGCGACGGCCCGGCTGCGCATCCAGAGCGACCAGGGCTTTGCGTACGAGGTCGATTACCTGCTGCACGGCCCGGCGACAGCCGCGGCCGGCGCCCTGCCGAAATGACCAGGAGTAAGCTCGTCATGATGCTGATACCGCTGAATTCATCCAGCCGCCCGGATGACCCGTCCATGGGCGGTCGGCCCGGTGCGCGCCGCGGCGGATTTTTCTGGCCGGGGCTACTGATCGGCCTGCTCGCGATGCAACTTGGCATGTCGTCGCTGGTGATGTGGCTGGCGCTGCATGACCGAACCTTCGCGGTTGAGCCGAACTATTACCAGCGCGCCGTCGAGTGGGATCAGCGCAGCGCCGCGCGCCGCGCCGCCGCGGCGCAGGGTTGGTCACTCGACGTGACGACGGGACCGGCGCGGAGCGCGCTGGGCGACCGAGAGCTGTTGGTTCAGCTAAGTGAGCGCGATGGGCGCCCACTGTGCGACGCAGTGGTGCGCGTGAGCGCGTTTCACCACCGCACAGCCAAGGATCGCTTGGCGCTCGAGTTGACGCCGATCACGGATAACGCCGGCACGTATGGCACGCTCGCGCCGCTGCGCCGCGCCGGAACGTGGGAATTGCGCGTGACCGTCGAGAAAGAGCGTCAGATCTGGACGGAGACGCTCTTGATCGACGTACCCGCCAGCAGTTAAACACAGGTAGTCAGCGCCAACGGCGATTGACACCGGCGCCGGCCCAAGCCGCATGGCCGCGACGCCAATGCGGATAGATATGGATAAGCCGAGATGCTGACATTCCTCACCACGGTCTTTGTCGTCAGTCTGCTGGGCAGTCTGCACTGCGCCGGCATGTGCGGGCCGCTGGCGGGGCTGGCGACGGGACTGGGCAATTTACAGATTGCGCCGGTTGCTTGGCTGCACGCGTTTTATCACGGTGGGCGAGCGCTGACGTATGCGGCGCTGGGCGTCGTCGCCGGCGCGCTGGGCGCGGGGGTGGATTGGGGCGGCTCGCTGCTGGGGCTGCAACAAGTCGCAGCGCTTCTGGCTGGAGCGGCGATGATCACGATCGGCTTGGCGACGCTCGCTCCACACCTGGGGTTGCCGCGGCAATGGTTTGGCGCGCCTCCGCTCTTGCAGCGCATCATTGCCGCCGGCCATCGGCAGGCCCAGCGCCTGACGCCATTGCCGCGAGCTGGGCTGATCGGTCTGCTGACGGCGCTGTTGCCCTGTGGCTGGCTCTATGCCTTTGTGATTGCGGCAGCCGGTACAGGCAGTGCGCTGCTTGGCGGGTTGACCATGGTCGCCTTTTGGGGGGGAACCGTGCCGATTTTGTCCGTGGTCGGCGTCGGCCTGGCGACGCTTCGAAAGATCGGGCCGCGGCTTACCGCCGTCGCAGCTGTGCTGATGGTGGCGCTCGGCGTCGTGACGGTTGTGCAGCGCGGCGCGCTCGCAACCACCGCGTTTGCGCGTGAAGTGCACGCTCGTACCGGCGATCTGACGCACACGGCCAACAGCGCCGTCGCGCTCGACAAACTTGGCGAAACGAGGATGCCCTGCTGTGACAGCGATCAATAGCCCGTTGGGTCCGATTCCTGTCGAGGTCGCGGGGTCAAGCGCCGCGGCCGCCATTGCCTGCGCCCACTGCGGTCTCGATGTTCCGCGGCGGCTGATCGAGCCGCATGACGGGCCGCAGTTCTGCTGTCACGGCTGCCGGGCGGTCTATGCGGTCATTCACGAGTGCGGGCTGGAGAACTATTACCGCGTCCGCGCGATCGACGAAGCCGCGCCGCAAGCCGCGCGCACGACCGGGCGGCGCTACGAGGAATACGACGACGCGCTCTTTGAAGAGCTGCACGTGCGCACGCGGGCCGATGGGCTGAAATTCATCGAGCTGTTCCTCGAAGGCGTGCATTGCAATGCCTGCGTCTGGCTGGTGGAGAAGCTGCCGCAATTGTCGCCGCAGGTGCGCGAGGCGCGTCTCGATCTGCGCCGCGCGCTCTTGCACGTCGCGTGGGAACCAGCGGCGGGAAACCTGTCGGCGGCGGCGCGGGTACTCGATTCGCTCGGCTATCCGCCCCATCCGGCCCGCGACGCCGTCACGCGCGACCTGCGCCGTCAGGAGGATCACAAGCTGCTGATCCGCATTGCGGTGGCCGGGGCCGCCGCGGGCAATGCGATGCTGCTGGGCTTTGCGCTCTATAGCGGCGCAGCGGGAGACCGCAACGGGCAATTCGCCGGGCTGTTTCGTTGGCTGAGCATGGCGATCGGCGTGATCGCACTGGCCTGGCCGGGGAGCCTCTTTTTCCGCGGGGCGTGGGCGGCGCTGCGCACGCGCACGGCGCATCTCGATCTGCCGATTGCGATCGGACTGCTGGCCGGTGGCGTCGCCGGCACGATCAACACGCTGACCGGGCGCGGCGAAATCTATTTTGATTCGCTCTGCGTGCTGGTGTTTGCGCTGCTGGTCGGTCGCTGGATACAGCGCCGGCAGCAGCGCTGGGCCGCGGACGCGGTCGAGCTGCTTTATTCGCTGACGCCTTCGGCCGCGCGGCGGATCGAAGCGGACACGACCAGCGCCAGTCAGGCCGGCGTGGGGGAGGATGCGCGGCACGATGCGGGCGCCGTGGTCGCCGCTGATGAACGCATTCGCGAAGTGCCGATCGAAGCGATTCGCACTGGAGATTTGCTCGAAGTGCGCGCCGGTGACACGATCCCGGTCGATGGCCGCGTCGCGGGCGGCTGGTCGAACATCAACGAAGCGCTGCTGACCGGCGAGGCCCGCCCGCGCGAGGCGCGGGCCGGCGAGCGCGTCTTTGCCGGCACACTGAATCTGACGGCGGCGCTGCGCGTGCGCGCCGAGTCGACTGGCGCCCAGACGCGCGTCGGCAAGCTGCTCGCGCTGGTCGAGGCGGCCGGGCGGCAGCCGGCCCGGTTTGTGCGGTTGGCGGATCGCGTGGCGGGCTTCTTTACGGTTGGCATGCTGGCGCTGGCGGCGCTGACGTTTGCGCTGTGGCAGTGGCGCGGCTCGCCGCAGGCGATCGACCACGCCGTGGCGCTGCTGATTGTGACTTGTCCGTGTGCGCTGGGGCTGGCGACTCCGCTGATTCTGACCATGGCGATCGCGCGCGGGGCCAAGCGCCGCGTGCTGGTGAAAGGCGGCCAATCACTCGAGCAGCTCACGCGGCCCGGGCTGCTCTTTCTCGACAAGACCGGCACGCTCACGCAGGGACGGATGGTGCTGGTCGGCTGGCACGAGCATGCGCCGGCAGGGGAGGCGCAGGCCGATTCTATGAAAGTCGCGGCGGGTTGCGCGTCGCCGGCTGTCGTGCCGGGGGCGCTGGACGCTCGGACGTTGCGCGCGCTCGTCGTCGCGGTGGAGCGCCACTCGGCTCACCCGGTTGCGCGCGCCCTGTGCGATGCGTTGACGGAAACGAATGCGGTGGGCACGCGGGCCGTCGCGCTCGAAGCCGAGAATGTTGAGCAGATCGCCGCCGGCGGAATTCGCGCCCGCGTCGACGGCCGACGAGTCTTAATCGGCTCGCGCACGCTGCTGGAGAGTTGCGGCATCGCGACGCAGTTATTTTCGGAGGTGATTGAGGCGGCCGCTGCGCGCGGTCATACGCCCGTGCTTGTCAGTATCGATGGGCGCGTGGCGGCGCTTGCGGAGATCGGCGACCCGCTGCGGCCCGATGCGCGCATGGCGCTGGAGTCGCTGCGCGCGCAGGGGTGGAGCATCGGCATTCTTTCCGGCGACGAGCCGCGCGTCGTACAGAGCGTCGCCGCCGCGCTGGGGCTTGATCCGAAGGCTTGCCGCGGTGGCGTGACGCCGGAGGGCAAGCTCAGCGCGATTGAAACGGCGCGCGCGACGGCGCAGGGACGTAGCGTGGTGATGGTCGGGGACGGCGTGAATGACTCCGCGGCGCTGGCCGCCGCTCATGTCGGTATCGCGGTGCATGGCGGTGCGGAGGCGAGTCTGGCCGCCGCGCACGTCTATCTTGATCGGCCCGGGTTGGCGCCGATTGTTGAGCTGCTGCGCGCGGGGCGGCGCACGGTCGGGTTGATCCGTGTCGCGCTGGGCGTGTCGCTATGCTACAACCTGACGACCGCCGCCCTGGCGATCGCGGGACGAATGGATCCGCTGATCGCGGCGATCCTGATGCCGGTCAGCTCGTTGGCGGTATTAATGATCGCATTGCTGGGGCGGACATTCGATCCGGGGCGACTGGCCGCGAATGCGGCTGAGAGGGCCGGCGCATGAGCGTGATTTACATCGTGCTGCCGCTGGCGCTGATCATGGCAGTGCTGGCGATTTTTGCCTTTATCTGGGCGACGCGCGGCGGACAATTTGACGATCTCGATTCCGCCGCGGTTCGCATGCTGTTCGACGACGAGGAGCGCCGCGGCCCCGGCGGAGAGAAGCACAAGCCGTAGGGCCGTCGGCATAAAGTCGAGCGGCCATGCCCCCCGTGACTGCCGCCGCGATGATCCGTCCGGCGCTCAACTCAATCGCGTTCCTGGGCGTTGGACTTGAATCCGGGTATCCGCAGATTCTCGAGCGGCTTCTCATCCGGATGACAGGCGAAGACCTCAACGCGGGCGATGTCGTCGAAATTGACGACGACGACATAGGCGCCGACCTGATAGTTTTCATCCACGGGCACGCACTCAAACGCGAGCGCGCTGCTCGTGCCGATCTCGGCCATTTCCTTCATCTCATAGGAAAGCCCGTCACGCAGATAGAGGATGATCCGCGTCTCCAATTGCTCGCGATAGGCGTGAAAGTCCGCCGACCCGTTGCTCTTGGCGGTCTGGGGATGCTTCTTCGCCGCGCAGCGCGTCTTGGCCTCCTCGACCTGTCGCTGCAATCCGCCATGATGAAACCAATCATAGTTGAACATGAAGAGGCTCCGGGCTGGGCCGTTATCGGGCATGGCTGCTTCTTCCGCACGCCGGCTCGCCGTTATCATCGACCGAATGTCGCCGCCGCTCTTGGCCCTGCACATCAAGGCCCACGCGAGCCAGCTCGGCTTTGACCATTGCGGCATCACCGGGGTCGAGCCGCCCGCGCGAGCCAGTCATTATAAGGCTTGGCTCGACGCCGGTCATGCCGGCGACATGCGCTATCTCGCGCGGGGCGTCCATCTCCGCGAGCATCCCGCGGAACTGCTGCCCGGCGCGCGGAGCATCATCTGTCTGGCGGTGAATTATCGCCGCCCGGCGCAGTCGGACTTGCCCGCCCGCGAAGGCGCGGCGCCGCCATCCGCCGGGCGCCCAGCGAATTCTCCGGATGAGCCAGGTCCGTCGCGTGACCGGGGCGAGACCGCGCCGCCGGCGACCGGGCGCATCGCCCAATATGCGCGCGGGTTCGATTATCACCGCGTTTTGCGGGAGATGATGAAGCGCCTGATCCTGAAGCTGCAGGAAGAGCAGACCGCGCCGTTTGGCTACCGTATGTGCGTAGACACCTCGCCGGTGCTGGAGCGCGAGCTGGCCGCTCGCGCCGGGCTGGGCTGGATCGGAAAGAACACGCTCTTGCTCAATGCGTCGCTGGGTTCTTATCTCTTCCTGGGTGAGATCATCACGACGCTGGACGCCGCGTTCGACGCCCCCGCCACCGATCATTGCGGCACATGCACGCGCTGCCTGGAGGCCTGTCCGACGCAGGCCTTCCTCGGGCCTAATCAGCTTGATGCGCGACGCTGCATTTCCTATCTGACCATCGAGCATCGCGGAGAGATCGCGCCCGAGTTGCAACCGGCGATCGGCGATTGGCTATATGGCTGTGATGTCTGTCAGGAGGTCTGCCCCCACAATCAGCGGGCGCCGGCGGGCGCCCAGCCCAAGCTCATGGCCAACCGGCTGCCCGAGCGGCTCGCGTTGACGCCGCTCGTCACGCTGACCACCGGCGGCCACCGTCGTCTGACGCTGGACACGGCGGCCGCGCGGGCACGGCCCGCCATGTGGCGGCGCAATGCCGCGATCGTTTTGCAGAATCAAAGCTGACTGGGAAAATCGATTGGTATCATGACCCAGATGGCTGTTGGAATCACAACTTTGAGTGAGCTGTTCGGCGTGTTGGCGCTGGCGATCGTCCTGATTGTCGGCGGCTACCTGGCCGTGATGGCCGTGAAGCGCTGGACGCGCGGCGTCGAAACGTACCAGGTTTTTACGCTGCAAGACTTGCGCGACATGCAGGCGCGGGGCGAGATCACGGCGACCGAATATGCCAAGATGCGGGCCGCTATGCTGGGGAAATACGCCGAGGAGGCGTCTGGCGTGGAAGCCCCCGACGAGCGGGAGGAGCAGACCGGCGGTTCATCGCCATCCGGCGGGAAAACCGAGTAGACACGGATGTAGCCGGTCTGCTCGGTGCGATCCGGTTGTGCGGATTCGCCGATGAATGCTGAGTAGGCCGGGCGGATGGGATACAATCTAGACGGTCGCAAGCAGGGCCATTGCGCGGCAGGTTGGCCGCAACAACAGCTTTGCCGACGGCCTTTGAGGAGCCTGATCATGCGGAACGCACTCGTCGCCACGTTCATCTTGCTCGCCGTCTCGCTTCCGGCTCAGGCGCAGAACGCTTCGACATTGCGGCTGCTGGAGCAGCGCATTCCCGAGGCGACGTTTGTCGATACCCCCCTGGAGCAGGTCATCGACTGGATCGCCGACTTCACCCGGCTCAATGTTGTGGTGCGTTGGCAGATATTGGAAGACTCCGGACTGCCACGCGACAAGCCGATCACGTTGAAAGCCAAAAACCTGCGGCTGAGCCAGGTGCTGTGGATGATCATGAACGAATCGGGCGGGGCCGACTTGAAGCTGGCGTATCGCGCCAGCGGCAAGCTGCTGGTCCTCTCGACGGATCAAGACCTCAACCGCGAAATGATCACGAAGGTCTATGACGTGAGTGACCTGCTCGTGCGCATCCCGCGTTTTTCGGGCCGCGCGACGCTCGACCCGTCACAGGCGCTGCAACAGGCCGGCCAGGGCGGCGGTGTGGGTTTGCAAGGCGGCGCGGGCGGCGGTGGTGGTGGGGGCGGCGGCGGCGGTCAGATTTTTCAGGGCGGACAGCAGGATGATGAAGGCGACAATGAAACCGAAGGCACCGACGTGCAGCGCCTCGTCGATCTGATTACGCAAACGATCGAGCCGGATAGCTGGAACACTTCGGCAACGGGCGGCGGTGGCGGCTCGATCAGCGTCTTCCGCAATGTGCTGATCATTCGCAACACCGTACTTGCCCATCAGAAAATCGGCGGCTACATCAGTGAGGGCGACGTCGGCGCGCGATGACGCCGACGCTAGCCAGGGGGGGGCGAGCGCGTCAGTGAATGGCGGGTGACATCTTCGCCCGTCCGCCCCATCCGCCCTTTACACGTCATCAACTTTTCACCTGATCTCGTCGCAGCGGCGCATGCCGCCCACGCGCGCCCCGCAGCGTGTCATTCTACGATTACACTAACGCCGCATGCCCGAAGCGCCGCTCTCAGTTTCAGTCGTCGTTCCGACCTATCGGGAGCGCGACAATATCCGACCGCTGGCTGAGCGGGTTTTCCGCGCCGTGCCGGCGGAAACGAGCGAGTTGCTGCTGGTCGATGACGATTCGCGGGACGGCACGGTCGAGTTGGTCGCAGAGCTGTCGCAGCGCTGGCCGGTTCGATGTCTGGTGCGGACAAGCGAGCGGGGTTTGGCGACCGCCGTCATCGCCGGCTTGGCCGCGGCGCGCGGCGCGGTCCTCGTCTCGCTCGACGCCGATCTTTCGCATCCGCCGGAGAAAATTCCCGAGCTGGTCGCGGCGCTCGCCGATCCACGTGTGGAGCTGGCGATCGGGTCGCGCTTTGTGCCGGGCGGGCGCGTTGATTTGCACTGGCCGCTGCACCGGCGGCTCAACAGCCTGGTCGGGCGGTGGCTGGCGCGGCCGCTGACGCCGGTGCGCGACATGATGTCGGGGTTCTTTGCGGTGCGCCGCGGCGATCTGGATTTCGCGGCGCTGCGCCCGATCGGCTACAAGATCGTGCTGGAGCTGATCGTGCGGCATGGGTGGACGCGTGTGGTGGAGGTGCCAATCACGTTCGTCGACCGGGCTGCCGGCCAGACGAAGCTGAATCTGGCGGAGCAATTGCGATATCTGCGACATCTCGGCCGGCTCTATCCGGCTGCGTTGCGGCGCGGGATGGGAATGGCTCCGCCGCGCGGGGCGCGTTCAGGAGCGACGCCGCGATGAAGCCGACCGACTCTAGCGGGCAGACTGCGCTCCCGGCCTGTGCTGGAACCAGCCCCGCCGTGCGGTTCGCGCCAAGAGCCGCGTCGCGGCGAAGCGCCCGGCGCTACGGGCGTCGCGCGCTGGCGGCCGCGCCGACGTGGCCATCGTGGAATCAGCTCGCGGCGATTGGCGCGATCTACACGCTGTTGATGTGCGGCTATGTCGCCTGGCGCGCCGAGCGCTCGACCGATTTTCGCGATTTCTGGAGCAACGCGCGCGAGTTTCTCTACACCGGGCGCGTCCTCTCCGGCAAACCGGCAGAGGCGCCGTCTAGGACGACCGCGGACGATCCTGTGCCCGAGCCTGTGTCCGCTTTGCCGCCGGTGCCAGCCGCTCATGCCGAGCCGTCGCCGGGGCGCTTTGAGGGTGTACACAACTACCTGCCGTTCTTCACGCTCTTCATGGCGCCGTGGGGCTGGTTGCCGCTGACGACGGCGATCATTCTGTTCACCGCGTTTTCGCTGGCGCTCTTTGCGACGGCGGTCGTCTTGCTCGATGTGCTGGTGCAGGGGCGGCTCGCCGAGCGCCCGAGCATGGTGACGTTGCTGGCGCTGGCGCTGGCTGCGCCTTATGTGCATGCTTGCGTGACGGTCGGCGCCGTCACCCTGCTGCTGGTCTTTCTGATTGTGGCGGCGTGGTATTTGCTTGAGGAACGGCTGCCCGTCATGGCCGGCGTCGCGCTCGGGCTGGCCACGCTGATCAAGCTGCTGCCGGGGGCGCTGCTGGCCTATCTACTCTTGCGGCGGGAGTGGCGTGCCGCGGGCCTCGGCCTCGGCACTGTGGTCGTGCTGGGAGGCGGGTTGTCGCTGGTATGTCTGGGGGCTGCGGACGCGCTCGCAGCGCATCAGGAATTCTGGACATCAGCCCGGGCGCATTCGGCGCTGGCGACCATCAGCGCCGAAAAGCCCGAGAAATCGAAGTACAACAACAACGCGCTGCCGATTGTGTTGCGGCGGCTCTTCTCGCCGGTGGATGGCAATCCGCAGGTCGGGCGACCGCCGCTGCTTGTAAATCTGATCGACGCGCCGCGTCCGGCGATCGCGCTGGGGTATGTCGCGCTGCTGGGCGTGATTGTCTCGGTCAGCATATTCGTAGCGCTCCGCGCGGCGCCGGGGCCGGCGCTGGCGACATGGTGCATGGTGATGCTGCTCGCCTCGCCGCTGGTGTGGACGCACTATTTTCCGCTGGCGCTGCCGGCGCTCGTGGTGCTGCTGCTCTATGGCCAAACCGCGCGCGCCGCCGCCGTTGAACTGGTCGGCCTGATCCGCGCGGAACGCGCCGCGCTAGGTTCGGCCGAGCTTTCAGAGCTTGCCAAATATGATCGTGCCAAGAGCGTCTCAACCACGGGCGCTGAACCTGGCGCGGCGGGCCGCGCCGCAAACCTCTTCGCCGAGCTGCGCCTGCATCAACGCATCGAGCGAATCGTTCTAGTGGCGGTGGGTGCGTGGCTGTTGGGGATCGTGCTGCTGGCCTGGCCGGCGGCGCGCGCCTGTGGGGCACAACTCGGCGCGACGTTTGCCGTATGGGCAGCGCTGGTCGCGATTACAAGCTTGTCAGGCGGCTCAAAGTTCTCAGGCGGCTCAAATCGCGCGCCCTAGCCGCGACCGATGGGATCTTGTGTAAGATACTACAGGAGCGCCACGGTCGATTGGCCGCCGCAAACCGGCGGGCCGCGCGGCGCGAAACGGAGCGTAGCTCAGTCTGGCTAGAGCGCCTGGTTTGGGTCCAGGAGGTCGCAAGTTCGAATCTTGTCGCTCCGAGTTGACGGGACGCACAGCCCTTCGGCGAGAACGTCGAAGGGCTTTCTTATTGTGGGAACAAGAGTTACATCATCGAGCCGGCAGTTCAAACAGACGATTTCTAGAATTCGACGCTTGGCGGCGTAGTCGGACGTAAGCCACTTCTCCCGCAACGTTTGTGAAAGTTCAAACACCTTGACCGCCAGTTCGGCGGTTTCGTCGTGGGAGCGGTCGAGCGCGTCGAGTTGGAGCTTGATGCCGGCGAGGCGGTCGCGGAGTTCGGTGCTCTTGCGAGCGAAGGTGTCCTGGTCGATCTGGTCATCGATTCGCAGATTGAGCAGTCGATCCTGTTGAGCGACGAGCAGCGATTCCTGACGCTGCAACTCCACGCGCTGGGCGCGCGATTCGGCCTGCGAATCTTTGGTTTGGGCTTTCAGCACCTCGCGGAACCAGTCGCGGATGTCGTCATCCTCGATCCGCATGCGACCGAAAAGCGCGAGCATTTGCACGTCAAGCGCCGCTTCGGTGACGCGAATGCGCGGATGATCGCCGTGGGCGTAGCGCGAGCAGCGGTAATAGATGTAGGTTTTCTCGCCGGATAAATGGCGTTTCTTGACTTGCTCGCCGGTGATCGCGTTTCCGCAATGGCCGCAGGTCATGAATTCGCCGCCATAGGTGAGCTTGTGAGAATGGCGGACGTGGCCGCCGAGCAGCGTTTGCACACGATCCCAGGTGGCGCGATCGACCAGCGGTTCATGCTTGCCCGGGTACCACTGCCCGCGGAACTCGATCTCGCCGATATACGCTCGGTCTTGAAGGATGTTGTGAACCGAGCTGCGAGGGAATGTCGTCGTCGCTGCACGGAACACGCGGCCCTCGGCATGAAGACGCTCGACGAGCGCGTCGAGCGTCAACGGCTCATAGGCATAAAGGTGAAAAATCCGCCGCACGTTGGCTGCCGGTTCAGGGTCGGTTTCGACGACGCTGCGGCCATCCTTACGGATATTGCGGTAGCCGTAAGGCGCTTTTCCGGCGAATAATCCTTCCTGCACGCGGCGGGCGTGGCCCTCGCGCACGTCGAGCGATTGCTGCTCGGTGTAAAAACTCGCCATGTTGGCGAGCGTGCGTCGCATCATTCGACCGGCCGGATTGCTGTCGGTCGGCTGCGAGACGGAGATGAACGCGAGCCCGTGCTCGCTCTCCAAGCGCTCCAATTCCACGTAGTCGATGAGATTGCGGGCGGCGCGGTCGATCTTGTAGAAAAGCAGCCCGTGCAACTCCGCCGCGTGCCGCTTGGCGTAGGCGATCAACTCTTTGAACGTTTTACGCTCGTCGGTCTTGCTGGCCGTCTCGGCGATCCGAAACAGTCGGGCGATCTCGCCGCCGGCGCTTGTGGCGTAGCGCCGCAACGCCTCCTCCTGAATCTCCAGCGAAAACCCCTCGCGTTCTTGCTCGCGACTGCTGACGCGCGCCAAGGCGACAAAGCGCTTCATGCGATGCTCCCAGGAAAAACAAGCGACCGGCGTCGCTTCGGGCGATTATACCGCCCGGACCGCCGGTCGCTCTCGAATTTCTAGATGTCGGCCAAGAGCTTAGTCGCGGCGCGGCCGCAGCGTTGCCAAGGCTGCGAGACCCAGCAGACTCAGCGTCGCCGGCTCGGGGATCGCAGAATACCGGAAATCGGCGAGGAAGAAGCTGGCGCCGCCTCCCGACCCCAGCGTATTTGAGCTCGCCCCGGTGATCCCGACATAGGCGGTCGGTCCGCCCAGCACGCTTGCGAGCGAACCGACGAAATGGTTGCGCGTAAACACATTGGAACCGTCCACCATAGTCACCGAGAGGACTGAGCCGCTGTAAGACAAGGTAACATCGATATCACGGAAATTGAACGCATTGACCGGCGAGGTCGAGACTGAACCGCCACCCATAACGCCGTTCGTGAAGTAGCCCGAATATGTAAGCGCTGGGCCGGTGTCCGTTTCGATCGTGATCGCGGCGCTGTTACCGATGCCCGCGTAGGCGAGACCTGAGCCGCCCGATCCGAGAGCGCCCAATCCGGCCGGGCTATTTTGAAGCGTGAGGGTCACGCCCTGTCGAGCGACGCTCGGGCTGATGCTACCGGCACGAAACGTGAATGACGCCTCGAACTCGGTAATGTTTTGCGGCTCGTTGTACCAGAGGCTGCGTCGGTTGTTGGGACCGGACGTAAACTGAATCCCGTCTCCGGCCAAGAGCGCCGGTGGGCTGCCCGAATCTCCCTGGTTGTACCGCCAGTTCGTGAGGTGGTCGAAGCCAATGATCTCCGCGCGGGCCGGGGCGAGTTCGACAAGCAAAGGAAGTATCGCCAATCCCCAGCCAGCCATTGTGCGTAACTGCTTTTTCATACCGCTTTCTCCTGAAGTAATTCGCGAAAACGCGCCGCGACACACGTCTTGCGGCTGCTCGACAAACTACCGTCATGAAATCGGCTCACAATCATCCGTAGCGACGATCATCGCTCGCGACGACATCAGGAGGGATGATGCTCATCGTTCTTTCCCCTGATTTCCCAAGCCGTCACGAAGATGCGAACAACAAGCTGAACGCGCTCGTTGCCGCGCCGGAACCCTTGTTGCTGGTAAGTGGTCCGCAAGTGGGTGCGAAGCGTCGCAAGCGGCATGTCGAGATGGGTCGATATCTGCTTGTTTTCGCAGCCGTGGACCACCCAGGCCGCGATTTCTCTTTTCGTATCCGACAAGCGAAGTTTCTTCGCGACGGTGGTCCAGGTAGCCGAATCGAGCGGTGATGGAAGTGGAGGAATCGCGTCGCGAGATTTACGAGAGCGAACCATTGGCGGTATCCCAAAAGGGAGCGTCGTACCGAGGCCGCTCCGGGAACCCCCGCCAAGGGGCATGGGAAACGCACCAAGGCCGACGCCCCTTTCGGGGCGCGGCATCAAGGCACTGCTTTCCCTATTAAAACTTGGCGGTTTTCCCGGAAGCAGCGTTATGACGCTCGCGCGTCAATGTCAGGTTGTCATCGGCGCACGCTCCGTGACGCCGACAGCGGCATTATAGGCTGATTTCACGGCATCATTTCGGCGTGCTAGCGGATTGAGATGACCCAGCGATACGTATTGATCTGGATAGCATGCGCATCTAAGCTGGCGGTACGGAAATACGTGAGGGTGCGGGCGTATTCTCACTTCGATACTCCGGATATGGGAATTGAAAATCACCGCCGCGCTGATGTTGAAAGCCAAAGCGTTATGAAGTTTCAGTCTGCGCAGGAGGATCCGAATGGCTGAATCCGGCAAGCCCAAAGAGGGCGAGCTGATCTTGTACCAGACCGCCGGCGGGACGGTGCGGATCGAAGTCCTCTTCGAGTCTGAAACATTCTGGCTCAATCAAAAGCGGATCGCCGAGCTCTTCGGCGTGGACCTGCGGACGATCAGTTATCACCTGAACGAGATTTACGAGTCGGGAGAACTTCGGCCTGAAGCAACTCTCCGAAAAATTTGGAGAGTTCAAACGGAAGGTAGCCGCGAGGTTCGCCGCGAGATCGAGTTTTATAATCTCGACGCGATCATCTCGGTCGGCTACCGGGTGAACAGCGCCCAGGCGACGCAATTCCGAATCTGGGCGACCCAAACGCTCCGCGAGTTCGTCATCAAAGGCTTCGTGCTCGACGACGAGCGGCTGAAGCTCAACAAGCGGTTCGGCAAGGACTATTTCGACGAACTGCTGGAGCGCATCCGCGAAATTCGCGCCAGTGAACGCCGTTTTTACCTCAAGATTACCGACATCTACGAACAGTGCAGCATCGACTACGACAAGGATGCCGACATCACCGCGACGTTTTTCAAGACCGTGCAGAACAAACTGCACTGGGCGGTTACGGGCAAGACCGCAGCCGAGATCGTTGTTGAACGCGCGGATGCCGCCCAACCGTCGATGGGTCTTACGACGTGGAAGAACGCGCCAAAGGGAAAGATTCTCAAGAGCGATGTGTCCATTGCCAAGAACTATCTGATCGAGCGGGAGATGAAGGCTCTTGAACGCATCGTCGCCATGTACCTCGACTACGCCGAGAATCAAGCGGCGCGACAAATTCCTATGCGCATGTCGGACTGGGTCGCGAAATTGGACGCTTTTCTGAGGTTCAACGAATACGAAGTGCTGACCAATGCCGGCGTCGTGTCGGCGGAGGTCGCCAAGCGTTTGGCCGAGGAGCAGTATGAGAAATTTCGGGTGAAGCAGGATCGCACCTTCGAGAGCGATTTTGAAAAGGAAATCAAACGGATCACTGCGGCGCAGCAACCCCCGAAGCCGAAGAAGAAGAAGCGCAAATGAAGCCGCCATTCAATGCCGCCCTGCCCGGCCTGGTGCGCGAGATCAAGGCGCGCATCGAGCAGGCCCAGACCCGCGCCGCGTTCGCAGTCAACGCCGAGTTGGTGCGGCTCTATTGGGACATCGGGCGGCTGATCGATCGGCGACAGCAGCAGGAAGGTTGGGGCGCGGCGGTGATTCCGCGACTGGCGAGCGAACTGCGGAACGAACTGCCCGAAGAGAAAGGATTCTCCGAGCGAAACATTGGGCGTATGATCGCCTTCTATCGAGCGTACCCCAGCCCGAAGGAATTTTTGCCACAAGCCGTGGCAAAAACAGCGGACCCTCAGAAAGTGCCACAGGTTGTGGCAAAATCAAGCGTACCGACGGACTCCTTGCTCTGGCTGATTCCCTGGGGGCACCATGCCTTGCTCATGGAGAAAATCGATGAGCGATCCACCCGCATCGGATACATGCGGCAGACGCTGGCGAACGGCTGGAGTCGGAGCGTCTTGCTGGCGATGATTCAGTCGCAGGTCCATCGCCGGCAGGGCCAGGCGATCACGAATTTCGAGCGGCTGCTGCCCGCGCCGCAATCCGATCTCGCCAAGCAGACGCTCAAAGATCCCTACATCTTCGACTTCCTGACGCTCGCCGAGCCTTTCCACGAGCGCGAGCTGGAGACGGATCTACTGCATCAGTTGGAGCGGTTTCTGTTGGAATTGGGACAAGGCTTCGCGTTTGTCGGGCGGCAGTTTCATCTGGACGTCGGCGAAAGCGATTTCTTCGTCGATCTTCTTTTCTATCACTTGAAACTGCGCTGCTATGTCGTGATCGACCTCAAGAAAGGTGAGTTCAAGCCCGAATACGCCGGCAAGATGAATTTTTATCTGAGCGTCGCCGACGACCGCCTGCGCCATGCAACCGATGCGCCGTCGATTGGTCTTATTCTCTGCCAGGATCGCAATCACATCGTGGCCGAATACGCGCTGCGCGGGATGAGCAAGCCGATCGGCGTCTCAAAATATGAGCTGACCCGAGCGTTGCCCGCGCCGCTGCGCTCGGCGCTGCCGACCGTCGAGCAGATCGAGGCCGAGTTGAGCGACGCCGCGAAGTCCGAGCGCCCGCGTTCTGCCCGAACGATGGCCGCCGGCTCGACGCGCCGTGAGAAAAGCAAGCTGAAAACCGCATCGAAGCGAGCTTCGTCGATCAAACGTCGCCCCCGCAAACGCAAGCCGTAAGACGATCAGACGTGCGTGGCCGGCTTTGGGCCTCGACGGCATCGCCAGCGTGATGCGTTGCTGGCATGACCCGTTTCATGCCCTGGAGGCATGGCAGGCATCATGCCTTCGCAGCGCGGCGCTTTCGCATTCGATTGCGCCGCTTCTTCTGCGCCTCGTCGGGCGTTTCTCGTGGTACGGATTGTGCCATCGACGATTGACCGAGAGCGGCGATCAGCCGGGCGGTGTTTTCGAGGATTTCGATCGCATCGGCCGAAGTGAGCGGCTGTGAATAGTAGGGCTGCCAGACGCGCCGCGTCCGTTCGATCAGCTCCGGGGTGATCCAGGTTGCAACAGCCCGCGGCAAGAATGGCGGCGACACAGCGGCCTCGCGAGCCGCTGTCGGGGCTGAGGCGTTCGATGGTTCCGGCCGTGAGCGCATTCGTGATGCGATCGGTTTAGCGCCTGCGCTCAACATGATCCGACGTGATGCACAGGCCAACGAGCAGCCGCAGGCGCGCTTCGAGTATGCGTGAGCCAAGCTCGCGCGCGAGCGGCGGCAGGCGCTGTTGAATGATCGTCGCCACGCGGTTGCAATTTTCCGTCGTGAGCACGAGCGCTCGGCGGTTCAACTGCCGGAGTTCGCAGTCCTCGACGAGGAGCAGCCCGACGGTTACGGCGAGCAGTTCCGCTTCGGAGGGGGGCAGCAGGCCGTCCAGCTCGGCCAGCAGCGTGTTCGTGAGGTCGTATTGCATTCGTTGCTCCTTGGCTCACTTGTGGCTTGACCGTCGGCATGCTCATGCCGACATGCGCTCCTTGAGCCGTTGATAGGCGGCGGTGATTTCCTTGAAGCGCTGTACGGCCAGCTCGACGAGATGCGGCTCGACGTTCTTGCCGTTGAGCCGGTCGGGGTGATACTTGCGGCAGCATTCGCGGTAGGCGGCCTGAATTTGCGGCCAAGACGCGCCGGGCTTGAGACCGAGCGATCTTAAGTCTTCATCATCGGGAGCGTCGTGAGTCGATGCATCGGCGTGCGATGAACCATTTACCTGCGATGAGCGGTCAGCAGTTGATTGACCGAGCATCTTCAATGCTTCGAATAATGATTGAAACTCGTTCTTCGCGAGGTCATAGAAACTGTTCGTTGAGGCTGCATCGAACGTCACCAGCGGCAAGGCGGCGATTTCCAATGCGAGCTTGGTACGCTTTTCGCTGATGCTGTAGCGGGCGGTAATCGTCACCGGCACATCCCGCCACATGAGGTTCAGCGCGACCCGAACGGCGTTGATGCCCACGTTGCCGCGGACAAATATGTCCGTCATGTCGGCACTCGACAGGAGCCGGCAGTTCGCCGCTTCGCACAACAGCCGCGCGGTCCATGACCGCAGATCGTCGAGCGGAACGGGCATCAGCATCTCGCCTTCCCAGGCGACACCCTGCATGTCCGGTTTGGGCGATGGCGATGGCGATTGTTGTTTGCTGCGCCAGGCCCGGTACAAGGCGCTGCCGACGGCGACGGCTCCCCAAATCAATGCCGGATGCATGAGGTGTTCCTTTTGGTTGAAACGGCTGTATCCAATGATTCGCGCGTGCTACTCCCGCTCGTGCTGCGGCGGTTCGGGTTCGCGCGGCATGCGCTCAATGTCACGGAGCTTCTCGTCGAGAATCGAGCGCGGCTCTTCGTCGCGGTCGAGTTCCGGCGCTTTGCGGGCCTCGGCGACCTCGCCGGGAGTTTTCGTTCCGTAGAGACCGTATTGTGGCGGCTGGGCCACGTTCGATTCGAGGAAATACGCCGCCGCCCGCAGTTCCGCCAAGCCCTGCCGAAACATCGCTTCGGCGTGTCCGGCGCCGATCTTCGGACTACCGTTGTCGTTTGCCATGTGTTGATTCCTTTATGTTGAGGTCAGTCCCCGCGAAACTCGCGGAACCGTTCCGCGATGTGTTTCTGGTCGAGATAGGCGTCGTTCATATTGAGCGCCCGCGTGCGCTCGTATTCCTTGGTGAGACACGTCGAAGCAAGCAACGCCACGCTGGCGAGCAGCCAGTAGCCGCCGAGCGGCTCACTCACCGGCATCAAGAGCGCGCCGATGAGAAACGTGAGAAAAGGCTCGATCTTGGTCTTCACCATCTCTTCGTTCAGTCGCTTGAAGTAACGCAGAATCGTCGGCCGGCCGTTGTAATAGCTGTGCGGTTGCCAGCCGCCTTTGCGGATGCGAATGGCGGTCGCCAGGCGGATCCAGCCGCAGGCGATGAGAAACAGCAGCAGAAACCCCATCAAGGCGACCACGTTGTGGTGCCGGTCCCAGAAAATCGGGAAGAAGAAAATGATGATCGCCGCCGCGACAGCGCGCACGCGAAGATAGCGCTCGCCGAAGCTTCCAGGATCGTGCAGGAATACCTCGACGGAGAAGGCCACCGCGCGCACGACGAGGCCTGCCCAGCCCGCGGCCGTTTTCATGTCCTCCCGGTGATTCTGTGTTTGTTGTGGATTCATGATCGTTTCCGTCGGCGCGCAGCCTGGGCGCAGCGGCCGTGCCGCGTGTTTTCAATCGCCGTATTTGCGAGCCTTACAAGTCCTGGTCGAACGTCGCGAGCGTCCACGTCGCGCCCGTGCTTCTAAACACCTCTCCGCATTGGATGACGACCGCATCCGCCTGCCAGCCATGCGCCGGCCCGCCGCAGCGCAATCTCGAAAACGCCGCCGGCTCGAAAATCGGTTGGTACTGCTCGGAGAAGCCGGCGGAGCTATTGCCGGCGCGGCTATCCAAGCCCAGCGACGCCGACCACTCGTCTTCCGTCGAATAGTTGATATTGCCGCTGGCCATCAGCTCGCGTTTGCGCCCGATCAGGCCGGAGGCGAATTCATTCGTCCGCTGGCAGGTGTTGCCGTGAAAGACCAGCGTCCCGAAATTCGCCAGCAGGCTTTCCGCTTCGGCGCGTCCGGCATCGCCCGTACCCAACGCAACGTCGAGGTTCGGAATATTTTGCGTAATGAGAATCGACGCGCAGAGCGAACTTCTGCACGTCGATTGAAACAGCACGTCGTCGCGCGTGAGCAGATAGTGCCCCTCATCTTGCCACAAAAACACTGGCCGTTGGTTGCGGGTGAGATCGCGCCGCTCGATTGAACGTTGAAAGGCCGTCTTCCACAGCAGATTGGCTTGCAGGCCGAGGATGCCCCACTCTTTGAGGCAGAGATCGACCAAGATGATCTTGCCCTCTTCGACCGCTTCCGGCGTGATATTGCTCTCGCCGCAGAAGAGTTCCCGCATCGTGCCCCGCAGCAAGGAGTCGCAAGTGGACGTGAATTGCGAGACGACGACGCTGCGCGTGCGGTCATTGAGTCCGGCGAAACGCACCAGAAAATAGTCGGCAACCAGCCCGAAATCGGCCTTCTGCCGCGGAGATTTGGGTCGCTTGTCGGCCTCCGCCAGACAGCGCAGGCAGAACGACGCTTGCTTCCATTGCTCGTCCGTTTGAATTTGCGCCCGCGAATGCGGCGCGCTAATCACCATCTGATAGATGTGGAGCGCCGTGACCGACCAGTTGGCCAAGATCAGCGCATCGGCCGCGTTCCGAATGAGTTCCTTGCAGGAATTTCGCCAATAGGCTTCGTTGTCTCGGCCGCCTGGATCGCCGCCGCGCGACGACAACTCGACGAGCGTCATCAGCATCTCGACGACGGTTTCGCTGACGCCGCCGCCGGGGCCTTTGCGGCTGGCCTCGTGAGCGATCGGATCGAACCGCCATTGGCTTTGGGCGTCGAAGACGACCAAGTCATCCAAGCGGTTTTCTTCTTGAAGCAGCTTTTCCCACATCCGCCGCTCGTTCTTGACGCTCACTACCAACCCGCCGGCTCCCAGCCGCACCATCGCCCGCGCCATGTGCTTGGCCGACGACGTGCTCTTGCCGCTGCCGGTGATGCCGGCGATGAACACGCCTGACAATGCCCGCCGCCAAGTAATGGCTTCGCCGTTCGGGAGCCTCAGCACCGGCGCGTCCAAGTGCCAGGGAGAATGCTCGCGTTTGATCGATGATTTGCGACGCAGCAATCCGAACATCGCTGGCTCCTCCGTCTTAGGCCGACTTCGACGAAAACGCTTTGACCGCTTCCGGCAAGGCCACACCCTGGGCGTTTAGCGCCCGCAGCCGCTCCACTGCGCCGGAAAGCCACGTCACCAAGCCTTCCAGCGAAAGATCAGGTGCGGCAATGGCGATGGACCGCCCGCCGCCCAGCGGCAGCGTGACGCGACTACGGCGGGCTGATCTGGCTTTCCGTTTGTCGGCGCGCGGTTGGGCTTTCATCGTCCCGGTCAGGTCGTCCTTCAGCCCGCCGAGAGCCGCCGCTGCCATCCGCTCCCGCTGAACGGGATCGGCCACCTTGGCAATCTCGTAGGCGGCGCGCATCGCGAGCGTGCCGCTTCGCACTTTGTCCTGGAGCGCTTGAGGCAGCACGAGCAGCGACAACAGTTTTGATACTTGCCCCGGGCTCAAGCCCAGCTTGACCGCCACCTGCGCCGCCGGCCAGCCGGCGTCTTTCATTAGCCGTTCAATGGCGGCGGCGCGCTCGACCGGGTTCAGTTCCACGCGCTGCGCGTCAATGACGAGCTGGCGGTGCAGCACTTCGGCCGTGCTCAACGCGGTTTCCTCAATGATCACCGGCACCGTCTTGAGACCGGCCCGCTTCGCGGCTTCCAGCCGGCGATGGCCGTCCAGGAGAATGAGTTTGTCATCCTCCCGCCGCGCGAGCAGCGGTTGGAGTATTCCGCCCACTTCCTGAATGCTCTGAGCCAATCCGGCGATCTCGGCTTCGCTTCGGCCCGAGCCCTCACGTGGCTGAGGCAAGCACGTCAAATCCGCCAGCGGCCGCTCTTCAACCTTTCGCGACATCATGATTGCTTCTCCGTCTTGGAGCGAAGCTGCTCCAACTCGGCTTCCTCCAGAACCTTCCGCTGTTGGCGATTTTCCAATGCCGAACGGATTGCCCACCACGCCCCCGCCGCGTAGCCGCAATCGTCCAGCCAGGTGAAGGGCGGCACGAAATCCGGCAGCACATCAATCGGCAGGGGCACCATCAGCACCAGCAGTCCCGCCAGTGCATACTTGCTCATCTCCAGCCCGACCTGCCGCAGCCGCGACTGCGGCAGCGCCAGCAGCACGACAAACGCGATGAAGAACACGGTCCCGCAAATCAGAAACACTTTGAGAAAGCTGAAAAACTCGGCCATCGCTCGTCTCCAATAGTCTGCACTTGTCCCGTTTATACCCTCTTGAGAAAATTAAACGGTGGCGTACCACCACATACCACAATAATCTTGATCTACGAGCACTCTATGTTAGTTTGCTTTGATGTTTGGGGAACTATGATGGACTCATCACCCGATACACAAGGGCTGCCCGACTCGGTTACGCCTGCGATGTTTCTTAGGGTACAACGCGGCGAAGGAAGCTCTGAAGAAAAAGCACTTGTGTTAAGAGCGCTGCGTGATCCACACTCAGAGCTGAACGACTGGCTCGAAGGATTATCAGCTTGGTTCGCAGGGGGGATCGGCCGACCCACGTCTTGGGCGGAAGCGGCAGATAGGATTGTGACCGAAGTAGAAGCAAGGATAGCACGGGCGGATCTTGTCGCCTATTTACGACAACAGCAATCTCGTGGCACCATCACAAATGAACAATTGGCTACGGTCATCGCCGCCGGGGAAATGGACGCTACAAAGCCGCATTGTCACGACACCGCTGCATGGGAGCGCTCTTTTGATGCAATGATAGACACGCTAGGGCATGTAGCGCCGCAGGTTGCGAGCGATGTGCATCGAATGCGCACAGCGAAAAGATCTGTGGGACCACAACGGTAACAACGCGCAAGTATGATCATGGACTCTATTTGTCAGGATAATTCTCTATACATTCTTGTGTGCAGTTGTCGCGCGATGTCTTTGTGAGATTGTCTCGCGCATCATCGGCGACCCTAGAAACATCTCCACTGATTATTGCCGTTTGGCCGGACAATAGCGACACCTTCTCAAGAACATCGCACAGCGCAGACGATGGATCCGCAAGTGCTAATCGAATCCGCTCTGTGGCTTCCAGTGACGCCGTTCCTTTTTGATAGTCTAAGTAATCACGAAGAAGAGCGCCTATTGCTTTCTGTCTTGCCTCTATAGCCACTCTTATTGCAGCTTGTAGAAATTCAGGCATCAGAGACGGGGTAAAAGCGCAAGCTACTGTAGCAGCGATGTCAAGCGATTCGGTAGACTTCCTTTGCAGTCGCGCCCGAGAAGGCGATCGTCGTGACTGACCTGAGAAGACACGCGCCTGTTCTTCCCTAGGCGACAATGAGTCATCATCAGCAACACTTGGCGGCAGGGCCCGCTTGGCCCACTCCTCTATCTCGGACAACCATCGAGATGTAAGGCTTTCCGGGTCACCTAATTCGGTGAGTATCTGGGTTCGCAGATTGGGCGTTCCATCACCACGAATGAAGCGCAATATATCATGAGGTGCGAGCGCCATACACCTTCCATTGGATCATTTCTGTCACGGCAATCGTCGCCACAAAGATGCTCTGCCAGTCATATTTTAAGACGCGAATGTAGTCGAAAGCACGCTGCGCATCGGAGGTCAATTCCGCAACTAAACCTTGTATGTGCTTCCGTTCGGCAGGAAGATACCATGAGGGAGTAATATCGAGCGCGCTATTACTGCAAACACTTGCAACGACAGCACTTGCAACTCCTGGATGGCCCGTATGTTCGCCGATCGCCCACGCCTTATATTGTCTGAAAAGTTCGCATACTAGCTCGTAATGAAATTCGTCAAGTCGGTCTGACAAAATATGTCGGTCTGTAACATATTGTGTTAGATATTGAGCTACGGCGATGAAACCGGCTCTATTAGCTAACCTTATAGCATACGCTTCCATCGTCCAAGTAGGCCGGTAAGGATGATACATAAGTGCGAGATAAATATCTATGGGAAGTTGCCCCTTCCGCAACGCGTCACTGACACGCGAACGCTCGATTCCTAATTCTTGTTCAAGTTCTTCCTGGGTTTGTCCCAGCCCCCAGCGGCCTGATAGGACGTCTTCCATTAGTACGCGAATGTGAGTTCTTGCCGCGCCAAAGGAAAAAAGCCGCCTAAGTTTTGGTTCGATCGCTTCGAGGCCCCCGTCAGGCAGATAACGCTGCTCGAAATCGACGAGCATCGCACTGATATAGGGGTTGAACAAATCAATTGGCGGTGCAGCCGTCGCCATGCCGATGCCTCGTTAAGACCATGTGATCCACGGTTGCCGAGCATAGCGTGCCCAAGAGCATAGCTTGTGGCAACCAACCACATTGGGAAATATTAATCCTAAGTCTCGCGTTACAAACAAGTTGGCTTACCACTCAATCCCCTCAATCACCGTCGCATCTTTGTCTGCCGCCATGAGCGTTGGCTCGTCGGCTTCCTGGAGCCAGAGGACGCGGTGGCGGCAGATGCCGTCGAAGAGTCGGATTATCGGCCGTACTTCGGCGTTGAGGTTGCGGCCGCGAATGCGGATCGTGCGACCGACGGCGTACAGCGTGATCCCTTCCGAAGGATCGAACTCGCAACGTTCGAGCCAGCCGTAGCCGATGGCCACGACGTTGCCGTTTTTCTGGCGTAGCTGAAGCATCGTCGCGCGATCCCGGATGCCGCGCAACCAGCCGAACGAGCCGAAATTCTCCGGCGCGTCGGGTTCCGCCGCCGGCGGCGGGATGCTGTCCGAGCCGTCGCCGTTACGGCCGGTGTAACGATCGAGAATTCTATCGCTCATGGCCGATCGACTCCCACTCTCTCTCGGTGTTTCGTTCCGGCTCGATCGCCGGCGTGAGGGCTTCCATCCGCATGAGCGCCGCCGTGCGTTCGCGGAGGCGCTTCTGCGCCACGAGTTCCGTCGCCGCTAGGCGTTCGTCGGAACGATTGATGGCTTCCCGCAGCGCTTCCTTGTCATCGCAGTAAATCGTCGCCCGCTCGCGGCCGCGCGAGACGGACACATAAGCCTGCTCTCGCGAACTCGCAGGATAGGAGCGGGATGATTGCGCGATGAGCACGCGATCGACGGTCTTCCCTTGGGCCGCGTACGACGTAACCGCGTAACCATGCGTCAGATGCCCGAAATCCTTCGACACGATCCAGCCATTATCAAGCTCGATGTCGCCTTTCCCCGTGAAACTCTTGACCGTGTAAAGCGCTCCGTTGTTGAGCCGATGCTTGCCGTCCGCCGTCGTCCCGTTCTGCGTGATGCGGATGACATCGCCGGTCGCGATCGGCAGCACGTCCGGATGGAAGATTTGGAACTTGTCCGCCTGCTCCAGCGGCAATTCATCCCGATGGAGAATCGGGAGTTGGTCGGATGCGTCGCGCTTCCATGCTTCATCCCCGACGACGATCCGTTGCCCTTTCTTGAATCCTGCGGCGTTCTGGTGAAAGATCAATACGTCGCCCGGCGCATAGTTCACCGGATCGCCGCGCTCGCCCTTGGTCAATTGTGCGTTATCCAGCACATGGAACCGTCGCTCGGCTGGTCCCAATCGGCCGAGCCGCTTGAGCTGCGCGCGGATTTCGTCCGAGACCCATTCGCCTTCGAGATGCGTCGGCGCAATCACGAGCGTTGACTTCCCGGCTCGAATCGATGCGATGTAATCCGCCGCCAAGCGTTGGTAGCGGTCGGCCTGCGGCACTTCCTTGATCCAGCCGAGTTGATCGAGCCGCCTGAACCCTTCTTCGATGCGCCCTTCGCTGAGCGCTTTGACCGCGAGCTTGTAATCGCCCGACTGCCTGCGGATCGCGCGGATCTGCGCCGGAACGAGTCCGGCTTCTTCTTCCAGCAGCCGCAGCGCCGCTCCGCGCTCCACCGAGCCGTGTTGCGCCCGATCGCCACTCAGGATCAAGCGCATGTCGAGCCTCTTCGCCAGGTCGAAGACTCGCGCCAGCGTGCGCGTGCCCAGCAAGCCCGCTTCGTCGATCCACATCACGTTGTCGCGAACGGCCTCCTGCATCCGCTCGTCAACAAGCAGCCGCGCCACGGTGTCGGCCCTGGTAAAACCTTCCTGGTCGCGCAATACGCCGCGCGCCGCGTCCGCCGACGGCGCTAAGGGGAAGACCTGCTTGCCGCTTGCCTCGATGGCTTCGATCGCCTCGTGCATCATCGTCGTCTTGCCCGTGCCGGCCTTGCCGGTGATCAGGATCACGCGATCATGCGACCCGAGCACATGCTCCACCGCCCGCCGCTGGCCTTCATCGAGCCAAGCGCGCACAAAAACATGCGGCTTGGCTTTGAGCTTTGGGCAGGCTCCGCGGCCGCCGCGCGCGAATTCGATCATGCGTTTTTCTTCGGCGAGGACTTCCCGCGTCGTCGCCAGTCGCCGACCGTCCCGCTCCGCCGTCACCAGCCCTGTGCGCGCGAATTGATCGAGCACCATTTTCACGGACGCCGCGCCGACGGATCGCTTCAGCGCCGCGGCAATGACCTTCCGCTCCGGCATCACCGAATTGCGCTCGAAGCAATGATCGATCGCGTATGTCACGGCCTCTTCCGCCGCGCGGTCGCGCTCCGGGATACAGTCGTTGCCGACCCGGCTTTCCGCCACCTTCGTCGCCAATCTCTCTTCCGGAGTTAGACGGGTGAGCCACTCCCGTCGCAACTCATCGAAGGACAAATGGCCCTGCTTGGCTTCGCGCGTTTTCGCGCCGAGTGTCGCCTTTTCCGCCGCATCCGTGATGCCGCGTTGCTTGGCTTCGGCTTCGATTTGCGCGGTGCGACGCGAGAATTTCTTCAGCGCGGATGTTGGAACGCCGGCGATTTCCCAGCCCTTCTTGCTCCGCTCGACCGGCAACC
>CAYQLG010000043.1:4973-33029 GCA_964418235.1 uncultured Planctomycetales bacterium | reverse complement strand
CGTGGCGCGATCCCACGGCGGCGCGGCGGGCTGGGCGACGGCCGCCGCCGCGACCGCCCAGCAGATCACTGCGCCGCTCCAGCCGAGCGCGCTGAATCCGGAGCGGCGCGCTACGCCTCGCGGTCGTTTCGCAGCGCCGCCCGATGGCCGCTCCAGCACGCGTGAGCGACACGCAGCTTCTCTCAAACAACACACCGGCCCGCGGCCATCAGCCACCAACACGCCGCGCTTGTCGGTCGGCGCGCCACGAGTGCAGTTTGCGATTCGCGATGGCAGAATTTTGATCAACCGGGTCATGATCAGCTCCTCAGCGCGGCGCCAGTGGCTGCCAAGCTCATCGATACGATCGACGGAGCGGCGTGATGGCCGCGCTCGAATGCTCAAGCGGGTTGGCACAGGTGTTCGTCACGCTTGCATGCGGGCTTTGAAACTGACGGCTGCTTCGCCGTCGGTTCGTCAGGGGAAAGCTCGATGCGCGCTCGGCCTCGATCACCATCGTGGCAGCATGATCTGGTTTCAAAGGCAGCTTCGGCCCACTCGGCGGCAGGTGAAGCCCAACATGCGGGATGTGCTTCGCGCCGGGGTCTGTGCGGAATTGTCGCGGACTAACCAGCCTGGGCCGGCCGGGTCTATGATGGCGACGTTTCCACGGGGCCGCGCCGCGCTCTGCCTGAGTCGGGCATTGAGGGGCGAGGCCGATTGCCGCGGCTGGGCGCCCAGTCCCGCACGGCATAGCGAGATGGACACTTATGACTAATTCCGCGTGGCCCAAGGGTGGATATGCGATGGGCCTCTCGATGGTGGTGATGGTCGCGGTCGGCGGACTGGCCGGCTGCGGTGGACGCGACCGGGATGAGGTGCGCTACGAGCGCGAAGAGCGCGTTCGCTATGACCGTGATGACGATGATGACGACGTGCGCGTCTACCGCGATGATCGCGACAACCGTCGCCAAGCATTTCGAGAAGAGGATATCGAGATTGAGGACGAGCGCGGCCCCTATACCCGGAAGGTCGAGATCGAAGAAGAAGACGGCAAGCGCGAGGTCGACATCGAGTATGAGCGTAACGATCCGGACGTCGTTTTTGTCGAGCCGCAGGACAGCCGGGTGGTGGTCGTAAATCAAGGGTTGCCGCCGCCGGTCGTCATCGCGCGACCGGTTTGTCCAGGGCCGAATTTCATCTGGATCGACGGCTACTATCGCCCCGTCGGCGGACGATTTTTGTGGGTCAATGGCAGTTGGGTGCCGCGGCGTGCGGGCTTTGCCTACTTTGGGCCAAGGTATGCCCGCGTGGCGGGCGGCGGCATTCGCTATTACAGCGGCGGCTGGCGACGCACAACCGTGATCCGTGGCGGCGGCGGACCGCGCACCATCATCCGCCAGCCGTCCGGTCGCAGAACAACGGTCATCCGGCGCTAGCCGGGCCGAACACTTACCGGGCAGCGACGGATTTCATCGCCGGCGGCAGTCGGATGTCTTCCTCATCGGCGAATGTCAGGCAGTGGTCAGGATTGCCGGTGATTCCGCTTCCTGACGGGCGCGGCGCTGATTGCTGACGGTCGCGGCGCTGCGCAGCTCGATTCGATCCGTACGCATTCGCACCTTCCAGTTTGCAAGCAGCATGTACAGCCGTCCGCGCATCCGCGAGAATGCGGCCGCGGGAGTGCGACGGTGCGCCTGGCGCCGCGCCGCCGCAAGGTATCCCGCCCGGTCGCCGCATGCGCGCCGGTGGTGCGAGTGCGCATGTCGGAACGTTCGGATCAGGAGTTGATGCAGGCCGCCGCCGGCGGGGATGCCGATGCGTTTGGCGAGATCGTCACGCGCCATCAGCGGCTGGTCTTTCAATTTCTCTATCGCTTTCATGGCGGCCCCGATCGCGACGCGGTCGAAGATCTCGTGCAGGATGTTTTTCTGCGGGCCTGGCGCGCGGTGAAGACTTATCGCCCGGAGGCCAAGGTCACGACCTGGCTGCTGCAGATCGCGCTCAACCTCTCGCTGAACTACCGCCGCAGCATGCGGCTGCGGCGAACGCGCGTGCTGGAGGACAATCGCGGCGCCGAGGCGGGCCCCGGCGACCACGAGTTGATCGAGAGCGTGCGGACAGCTGTGGCGGCGCTGCCGGAGGGGCAGCGCGCGGCGCTCGTGCTGGCGACCTATCACGAGCTGTCCTACGCCGAGATCGCGGAAATTCTGGAAACGACGCGCGGCGCGATCGAATCACTGCTCTTTCGAGCGCGTGAGAATCTGCGCAAACGGCTCCGCAATGATGAGCGTCTCCCGCCCCCCGCGCCGGATTCGCGCTGAGGCCGACTCTCCACCCGCGCCGCATCACAGCGCGCTTCCGGTAATCATTCTCGACCCGCCGCGTCGCCGATGATTTGTGAACGCCTGCGACCGAAGCCTCCGCTCGATCTCTTGACACCGTCCGCAAAAATCAACCGCGCGCCGCGGCCTATCGCCATCCGTGCCTACTGCACAACAGGCATGCCCCGATCACGCTCGATGTCATCCGGCGATTGAGCCTTTTCGTTCAACGCCGCTCATGCTTCGAATTCCCGCCGCGTCGCAGCGCCGCACGCGCGTGAGATCGCCTCGTGCATCGAGGCGTTTCCGGACGGCCCGGATGGCGGGCTTGAGATTCCGATTTTTTTCTCGCCGCGGTTTGCCTGCGACCCGCGCCATTTTGAAGGCTTCTCTCTGGACCATTCCCCCGGCGCCTCCGGGGGTTGCACAGGAGAAACTGAACATGGCGTTGACAATCACAAATTCGAACACACTGAGTCTGCTCAACATTCTGAACCGAACATCCTCGGATCAGAGCAACGTGTTGAACCGTCTCTCGACCGGCCAGAAGATCAACCGCGGTGCGGATGATCCGGCCGGTCTGATTGCTTTGAAGAGCCTTGGCAGCGAGCTGACCGCGGTGAACGCGGGCATCACAAGCAACCAGCGCACCGACGCGCTGCTCGGCGTCGTCGACAAGTCGCTCGCCGAAGTCGGCAAGCTGATCGGCGACATCCAGCGCCTGGCCGAAGAGTCGGCCAGCACGTCGGGCCTGTCGGCCGCCGAAATCGCCGCCAATCAGAACCAGATCGACGACGCGATCAACTCGATCGACCGCATCGTCACCAACACCCAATTCAACGGCAAGAAGCTGATCGACGGCTCGCTGGGCATCACGACCAGCGGCGTCAACCAGTCCAACATCACCGACGTCAAGGTCTTCAGCCGCAACACGTCGTCGACCTCGACGAGCGTATCGGTGCAGGTGCAGTCGGCGGCGACGCGCGCCGTTGCGGCCAGCGTCGGCGGCAACTCGGCCACGTCGAACACGACGATCTCGGTCGCCGGCAAGCTCGGCTCGACCGTCATCGAAGTCGGCTCAACCGAAAACCTGTCGTCGGTCGCGTCGAAGGTCAACCAGACCACTGCGCAGACCGGCGTGTCGGGCTACATCTCGGGCAACAAGCTGCATCTGCGCTCGCAGGAATACGGCGCCGATTCGTTCGTCCGCGTGAGTGTGCTGGCCGGCGACACGACCAACTTCAGCGCCGCCAACAAGAGCGGCACCGACGCTAAGGTCAAGATTAACGGCAATCTCGCGGCGACCAACGGCAAGACCGTCAACTTCACCGCCAATGGCATCAGCGGTACGTTTGAGCTGACCGACTCATTCAACCAGTCGACCAGCACAACGACGTTCAGCGTCAACTCCGGCGGCGCGACATTCCAGCTTGGCACCAACAAGAACACGCGCGCCACAATCGGTATCGACGCGCTCTATACCAGCCAGCTCGGAACCAAGGAAATCGGCTATCTGTCGTCGCTGCGATCCGGCGGCACAAACAGTCTGGTCAACAACCCGGGCAATGCGTCGCGCGTGGCACGTGAGGCCGCCGAGCAATTGGCGAACGTGCAGGGCCGCATCGGCGGGTTCCAGAAGTTCCAGGTGAAGACCGCCCAGAACTCGCTGAACGACACCAAGGAAGGTCTCGAGAAGGCCAAGAGCGTCATCGGCGACGTCGATTACGCGACCGAGACGGCCGAGTTGAACCGCCAGAACGTCCTGCTCCAGTCGGCGATCTCGCTGCTGGGTCTGGCGAATCAGCAAAGCTCGCAAGTGCTGTCGCTGCTGCGGTAAGCCGCGCAGCCGGACGCCGCGAATTCCGGGCCTGGCGCAGGCGGCGGCTTGATCTGAGCCGCCGCCGGCCGCCCGCACGCGACGCCGAACCGCACGACAGCCGGGCGTAAGGACGCTAGTTCGAGTTTCCCATCGTGCAAGGTGAGCCGGGCGGAGTTCCTCCGCTCGGCTCGATTTCATTTCGTGACAATCAGGGCTTGCAAACGCGCGCCGCCGAAGCGGCCGCGGGCCATTTCAGACCTGATCTGTCGCCGGTTGCAGAGCCGCGACCGTGAGGAAGCGGAGATACACGGTAAATCCAACCAATCCCTGACGAAGCTGTCGAAGCCGCTTCGGCGGCCACAACGCGATTGCGCGGCGTCACGCCGAACCGTGCGTATTGATACGACGCCAGGCGATCGATAGCCTGTCGAAATCGCTATTGGCTTGTGTATCGTTCGGCTTGAATTGCGGTTTCAAAACATGGGGAGCATGGGCCTCTGGCCCGTGCGTCGATCAACCAACAACGGCGCAGATTTCAGCGAAGGTTCAGCCGCCGAAGTGCCGTCGAGCGACCGGCTGACACGGCGGCGCCGCGCGGTTGCAGGCCGCCGCTGATTCGTCCACAGTACCCACGTCATGTACACGCAGAATCACCGCTTCACGCTCAGCGCTCGTGAGCCGCTTCCGTTCACCACGCTCGGGATGCGCGGCTCGGCGTCTGGTCGTCGCTTCAGGCGGCGGGCCGGCGCCGTGACGCGCGCATGGTTTGGACCGGCGCTGCTCGCGGCGGCGCTGGGCGTTGCGGTCGCGGCGGGTGGAAACATCGGCGAACCGGGAACGGTCACGGCGGCCATGCCCGCGACAAAAGAGCCGACATCCGACAACACCGCGCCGGCGGGGCTGCGCTATCGCTTTCGACTCGGCGATCAACTGGTTTATGAGCGGCGAACCGTGCTCACGTCGCTTGAGACCGGCCAGGATACGAGCAAGATCGTCGATCAGGTGCAGCTCTGGGTGCTGGAGCGCGGCGAGACCGAGTGGCTGCTGCTGCTCGATTTGATTCACATCCCTGATCGCAAGCAGACGCCGCTGCGCGGGCTGGTGGTCTATCTCGATGATTTCGGACGGCTGCGCACGCCGGAGGAACAGCTTGGCCGGCTGGAGGATTTTGAGCCGGCCTATGACGTGATCCCCGCGCTGCCGACGCCGATTCAAAGCGACTCGGAATGGGCCGGCTCGCCCGATCCCTTTGGCCGGCGCTGGATTTCGCACAACGCCGGCGCCGACGGTGAGCAGAACGACCAGGTCAAAATTTCGTGGACGCGCGAAGACGACAGCGGGGCGAGCGAGGCGCTGGGGGCGGTCCGTTCCGGGCGCTACTGGTATGACCAGCAGGCCGGCTACATCACCCGGCTGGAGGCCGAGGGCCGGCATCGCGTGGCGAATGTCTCGTATCGCACGGCGCTGGTGCTGCGCCAGCGCAAGGAGCACGACGAGTCCTGGACGCGCAAGCGGGCCAGCGAGGCGCGCCAATATCTGCGCTGCCTGCAGCTCGAGAACAGCACGCTTGATGACCTCGTCGCCGAGCCGAGCCGGGCCGAAGAACTGATGAACGCGCACGAACGCATTTGGGCCGCGTTCTATAGCGACGTCGAGCCGAAGGCCGGCTCGCCCTTTGAGATCATCGCGGTCAATGAGCGCAACATCACGCGCGATCTGCGCAGCCACTGGCAGAAGTGGGCCGACGTGGGCCGACGCTGGATCGGCAAACCCGCCGGCGAATGGACGCTCGAAAAACCCGATGGCCGCAGCCTGCAAAGCAGTGCGCTGCGCACCGCGATCACCATCGAATTCTTCTGGCAGACCGACCCGTCGAGCCTGCGTGTCCTGGAGGCCGCCCGGCAGATTCAAAGGGCCTATCTGGGAAAGCAGGTGCGCGTGGTCTGTCTCAACATGGATCTCGACCCCGCGCTCGCTCGCCGCTCGATCGGCAAGTGCGGGCACGATCTGATGCACGCGCTCGCCGCACAGCTCCAGACTACCGAGAACCTGCCGACGCTGCCCGCCGTGCGCGTGCTGGATGCCGAGGGCGTCGTGCGCGGCGCGTGGCTCGGCCCGCGCAGCGATTATTCCGAGCTGCGCAGCGCCGTCGATCGACTGTTGCCCTGATATCGCTGTGGGACGGCGACGGCTGATGGCCTGTCACACTCTATTTTTCGGGTTCGAATCAAGGGTAGCATGGGCCTCCGGCCCGAGCATCCAACAACTAACCGCGACGCAGATTCACGGCATGACGGCGGGTTTGCATTCCGCGCTACCCGAGTATTAAAAGTTGACGAAGCACAAGGGGCCGGCGCATGGGCGCCGGCGCACATGCGAACAAACAGCTCAGCAATCACGGACAAGCGCCGCCGACAAGGCAGGCGACGAAGCCGTCGATGTCGTCAAAATCGACCGCCGCACTGCCGTCGATGTCGCCATTCTCCCAATCGCAATTCGGATAGGCGGCCGCATAGCTCACGCGACCGATGACAGCGACGACAAAGCCGTCGATGTCGTCGAAGTTCACCAGCCGGTCACAGTTCATGTCGCCCGTCGGCCAGCGCAGCGTGTTGTAAAACACGACCACCGATACATCGCCCGAATAGCCGATCACCAGGTCGGGCCAGCGATCGCCATTGATGTCGCCGACTGCGACCGCGTTGCCGACGGCGGTGCTGTCATAGGTCCAGCTTGGGGCCGGGCCGGGGCGCCCGTCTTCGGTGAGATAGACGTGCGTGCGGCCATCGGAGAAGTGCACCTCGACGACGTCCTGATCGCCGTCGCGATCGAGATCGGCCAGCAGCATATCCTGCACGCCGTTGAATGGCGGCGTCAGCGTCCAGTCGGGCGTGAGCGTCGCCGCGACATTGCGATAGAGCTGCGTCGGCCCTTCGCCGATAAGCAGATCGGGCCAGCGATCGCCGTCAAAGTCGTTCCATAAGACGCCGCGGTCGGCGCCGGTCAGCCCGGTCGTCCAGACGGGCGTGGTTGTCAGCGTGCCGGCAACGTTGCGATAGATGCCGCTCTCGAAATTCACCCATTTGCTGACGGCGGCGTCTTCCCAACCATCGCCGTCGTAGTCGGCGACGGCGAGAAAATTCTGAATGCTCGCCTCGCTCGATTGCCAGCTCGGCGTCGTTTCCAGGCCGCTCCCGGTATTGCGGAACAGATACATCGGGCGATAAGGGTCGGGCGTCAAACCCTGATTGGTGGTCAACACGTCGATGTCGCCATCATGATCGAAATCGAACGGCAGCGCGGAGGTGGTCCACGCCCGCCGCGGAATCGTGCTGGACCAGCCCGGCGCGGTGCTCGGACCGGCAGCGCTGCCAAAGTAGATCACACACGCCGAGAAGCCCGTGCCGCCATTGGCGGAGAAGATGTCGGGAAAGCCGTCGTCGTTGAAATCGGCGATGCGCACATCGCCGGTGTGAACCTGATCGGTCGAGGTCCAGCTCGGCGCGTTTTCGAGGCCGCTGCCGGTGTTGAAGTAGATATAGTTTTTCCACTCCGGGTAGGGCGGGAAGCTCTGCGACTGAAAGCAGCCGACGACGACATCGTTGCGCCCGTCGCCATTCAAATCGCCGACCGCGAGTCCGCCGACCTGTCGGCGCAGCGCGTTCTGCCAGCTTGGCGTCGCGCCAAACGGCAGCCCATGCCGGCCGGTTACGACCGATCCGCCTCCGCCGGGAGTTTTCTCCAGGGCGGGATCGACCGCTGCGATCTGACCGGTCTCGTTCACTTCGATCGCGGCGTTATCCGCGCCGGACTCCGCGCCGGCGTAGCTGATGCCGATGGCGGACACGAGCGCGACGCCGGCCCGTGACAGGGGTGATCGTATTGAGAGATGCATGGTGCTCCTCCGGGTTGTGGGTGGCTGGAACGTAATGCGGCCATTATCCCATCATCCAGCAAAAAATCGAAGCCATTTTCACCTTCGCCCCGATCTATGCGGCCGCTCGTCCCTTTGCGCCCCCCGTTTGGGTTCGAGTATTATCCCCCGCGTGACCAGCACCCCGCTCGAGTTACGCTATGCGCCGTCTGGGGCGCGTCTGCCCGATCCCGCCGCCCCGCCGACGCCGTGGTGGCTGCTGATCGCGTCGATGGCGGCCGTCATTATTCCGCTGATCGTGATCTGCCAGATCATCTCCGTCTATCGGGCCGATGTGGTCGATGATCAGATGTTCGGCTATTTCGGCTGGCGCATTGCGCATGGCGGCACGGTCTATCTCGATGTGTGGGACAACAAGCCGCCGGGCATCTACTGGATCAATGCCGTCGGGTTCCTGGTCGGCGGCGACAGCTATGCCGGCGTCGTCGCGATGTGCGTGCTGGCGCTCGTCGCGGCGCATGCGTGCTTCTTTGGCGTCTGCGCCAGCGTCTATTTCCGCGGGCCGGCTGCGGTCACCACGGTGCTTCTCAGCTTTTTTCTGACGCACGGCTACTACACCGGCGGCACCAATCGCACCGAGACATTTCTCGTGGCGCTTGAGCTGGCCGGCATGCTTTGCTACCTCCGCGGCTTTCACCGCGATCGCTTCTGGATCTGGTGGCTGGCCGGGTTTTTCTGCGGCTGCGCGTTTCTCTTCAAGCAGGTCGGCCTCGCGGCCTGGGGCGCGATGGGGCTGCATACGCTGATCCTGATCTATTCACGCGACATCACGCTCATCGCCGGGCTGCGCCGCGGCGGGCTGCTGATTCTCGGGGCGGCGTCGAGCGTCGGCCTGGCCGCGCTCTATCTCGCCTCGCAAGGGGCGTTGCACGCGGCGCTCTTCGCGACGTTCGAGTTCAACCGCGCCTACTTCGCCAATCAGACCACGCGCTTCCCCTATAACTACGTCTCGTTCACGCTGCTCAAGAACCATCTTTCGCCGATCCTGCGGCTGCCGCTGTTGATGGTCCTCGCGACGGCGATTCACGCCACGCTCTGGGCGCTCCGCCCGCTGCTGCGACCCGCCGAGATCGTGACGCAATTGGAGCGCTTTCGCCCGATCGTGCCGCGGCCGGTGCTGCTTTTCTCGATGTGGTTTCTGATCGCCGCCTACGGCGCGGTAATGAGCCCGCACGGCTTCCGTCATTACCTCGTGCCGACGATTCCGCCGATGATGCTGCTGGCCGGATATCTGATCAACGTGATTCAGACCGAGGCGAGCCTGCTGGTGCGGTTTGAACGGCGGGCCTGGGTGATTGCGGCGTTTATCGCGATGGGCTGGTTCGCCTGGGATGCCTATGCGCGGCAATGGGAGGAGATGTCGAAAATCTGGGTCTATCGCTTCATGCTCAATCAGCGCCCCGAGTGGGAGATTGTCGCCGATGCGATCCGCGCCAACAGCGGCCCCAACGACCGGCTGCAATGCTGGGGCTACATGCCGGGCGTTTACCTGCATGCGCGGCGGATCAATACCTGCCGGTTCACCACGACGGAGAAGGTCGGTCATGTTGGGACACGGGCCAACTTCGTCATGGAAGAGCTGGAACGCGAGTTGAAAGCCCGTCCGCCGGAGTTGCTGGCGATCCGCGCCAGCGATATGGAGTGGCTCCGCGGCAAGTTTGCCGACAACCCTCCGCATCGCCTGCTTGGGCCTTGGATCGACGAGCGCTATCTGCCGATCGCGGACGTGGGCACCGACGTACTCGTGCTGAAGCGCAGGGATTTACTGCCGGCAGCGCCTCCGCAGGCGGGCGAATCGCCGGCGCCGACGACGAGTTCTCCCGGCCAGCCGCCGGGCTGAGTTTCGCGAGGCCAGGCTCCTATTCAGGTACGATGCTAAGTCACCATGAGCGATGCGATTTCATACGGTCCGATCGACAGCGACGCCCAGCTTGATCAGCTCGCGGCGATCTCGGCCCAGGCGCTGCAATACCCCGTCGAGCTCTCCGTGCCCTATTACGATCTGGCCGGACGCGAAAACGTGCGTGCCGCGTGGCTCGATGGTGAGCTGGCCGGCGGGATGGTCCATCTGCCGACGGAGCAATTCTGGGGCGGGCGGCCTGTCGCCATGACCGGCATCGCCGCCGTCGGCATCGCGCCGCAGCATCGCTCGCGCGGCGTGGGGGCGGCGATGATGGTGGAATCGATCCGCGAATTGCATGCCCGGGGCGCCGCGCTTGCGTCGCTCTATCCGGCGACCATGCCGATCTATCGCAAGGCCGGCTATGAAGTCGCCGGATATTCGTGTGAATGGCGGCTCCACACCGATGCGATCACTGAGCGCGAGCCGAGCGCGCGGGTTCGCCCGATCATGCCGGGCGATGCACCGCTCGTCGCGGATTTGTATCGTGACTGGGCCGCCGGGCAACCGGGCAACCTGGCGCGCAGCCCGTTCTTTTGGGAGCGCATCCGCAACCGTCGCGGCGTCACGCGGCTCGGCTATCTGATTGAGCGGGCCGGCAGCGTCGAAGGTTATTTCTACTATGCCCAAAAGAGCGCCGGCACATGGCCCTATTCGCTGGAGGTGGCCGATTGGGTCACCACAACGCCGACGGCCACGCGGCGGTTGCTGCAATTTCTCGGCGACCATCGCTCGATGGCGTCGGAAGCGACCTGGACCGGCCCACCCAACGACTCGACGTTGCTCCTGCTGCGCGAGCAATCGCCCAAAGTCTCGTGCAAAATTTACTGGATGCTGCGCATCGTCGATGTGCGGCGGGCGCTGGAGGCGCGCGGCTATCCGCCCGGGATGACGGCGCAGGTGCGCCTGATGATTCGTGACGAGGATATCCCGGGGAACACGGGCGAGTTCTTGCTCGCCCTCAACGACGGGCGCGGCCAGGTCGCGGCATTGACCGCGGCACAGACGCCGGCGAGCAAGATGGATTTTGCATCGTCGTTACAACAGCGTCCGCCGGCCGGCTCGGGCGCCGTGGCCGGTGCGAGCGCGGCGCAACCATATGCCGGGGCCGCGGCGAGTGATGTCTTCGCGGCGGATGGAAGCAAGCTGGAACTGGACATTCGCGCGCTGGCATCGCTCTATAGCGGCTTCCAGTCGGCGGAAGCGCTCTGCGCCGCCGGCCGGCTGCGCGGGCCGGCGGCGTTGCAGCGCGTCGCGTCCGCGATTTTCGCCGGTGCGACACCGTGGATGCGCGATGCGTTTTAGCCGCCCAGATCGAACGGCTTGCCAAGCTCGCCGTTGTTAGCCGGAATGATGCCTTCGCACGCCGATCCCCCCTCGGTAGTCCTGTGCTTCCGCTTCCTGACGGGCGCGGCTCCGCTTACGGGCGCGGCGCTGCTTGCGGTCGCGGCTATGTCTTGGCGCTGGCTTAATCGCTTTCACACACCAGACCGTCATACGCCAGTTCGATGCCCGGCGGCAGCTCGGCGTTGGTCTCGGCATGCTTCAGCTCATGGGCGATGTGCGTGAAATAAGTCCGCGCCGCACCAATGCGCTGGGCCTCGGCAATGGCCTGCTCCAGATGGAAATGCGTCGGATGCGGCCGGCGGCGCAAAGCGTCGAGAATCAGCACGTCGAGATCGCGTAACAGCTCGCGCGACTCATCCGGGATGTGACTGCAATCCGGCACATACGCGATCGCCCCCACGCGATAGCCCAGCACCGGCAGCGGTCCGTGCCGGTACGGCACGGGCACGACGAGTCGCCCGCCAAGCTCGACCGGGCCGGCGAGAACGTGCGGAGCCAGCTCCGGCTTGGCGCTCGGATAGGTCGGGTCGTCGTGAAACGCATACGGAAACATCTCGTCCAGTCGCTGCAACGTCCGGGCGTTGCCATACACCGGCAGCACGCGCTGCTGCAGCCAGTTGAACCGCCGCAGGTCGTCGAGGCCGACGACGTGATCCGCGTGATGGTGGGTGTAAAAAACGGCGTCAACCCGCCGAATGTCACACGCCAGGCACTGCAGCCGCAGCTCGGGCGCGGTGTCTATCAGCGCGCTGGCGCCATCCCAGGCAAAGACCGCGCTGCAGCGCGTGCGCCGGTCGCGCGAATCGGCGGAGGTGCAGACCGGACAATCGCATCCGATCATCGGCACGCCGTGCGACGTGCCCGAACCGAGAATCGTGAGCCGCAGCGACATGTTCAGATTGTAGAGCGCGGCGGATACGATAGTCGCCGTGAAACGCGCCTTCGACACCATCGTGACCGAGCATCAACAGACGATCGAGTCACTCCGCCGGCAATCCGCCACCTTGGATGCGATCATCGACCTCATCGTTGGGTCATTCCGCCGCGGCGGCAGGCTCTTTCTCTTCGGCAACGGCGGCAGCGCGGCCGACGCTCAGCACATCGCCGCCGAGTTAACGGGTCGCTTTCGCCAGGAGCGCCGCGCGCTTCCGGCGCTCGCGCTGACCACCGACACGTCGGCGCTGACGGCCATCGGCAACGACTACGCCTTCGCGCGCGTCTTTGCCCGCCAGCTCGAGGCGTTGTCGCAGCCGGGCGATCTGGCGTGGGGGCTTTCGACCAGCGGCAATTCACCCAATGTCGTCGCCGCGCTGGAACGAGCGCGCGCCGGCGGGCTGGCCACCCTCGGCTTCACGGGGCGCGGCGGCGGGGCGATGGCGGCGCTGTGCGACGTGCTGCTGAGCGTCGATCACACCGCCACCGATCGCATTCAAGAGGCGCATCAACTGGCCTATCACTACGTGTGTGAGCAGGTCGAAGCGGCGTTTGTCGCTTAGTTTTTCGGCTTTCAAAATCTTGCTCGGCGGATCAGACATTGCGAACGCCGAATAGCGAAGAACGGTGTGCGCTCGACGCTCGCCCCTCGCCCCTCGCTACTCTGAACTCGCCACTCTCCTCCGCCTCTCCCGTGCATTGGGCCGCCCGTCGCGCCGCCGTACACTGAAGCTTATGATGCCCGTGTTGCCGGAAATTCATCCGCGGATCGAAGAGGCCCATACTTTGCCGGGCTGGTTCTATTGTGACGAGGCGATCCATCGCGCCCTCGTCGAGCGGGTGTTTGCCCGTTCGTGGCAGTTGGTCGCCGATGCCGACGCCGTGCGCGTCCCCGGCTCGGTCTGGCCGTTCACGTTTCTTGATGGCTGCGTGGATGAGCCGCTCCTGCTCACCCGCGATATTGACGACCGGCTGCATTGCCTCTCCAACGTCTGCACCCATCGCGGCAACCTTGTCTGTGAAGGCAGCGGTGTCGAGCGCACGCTTCGCTGCCGCTATCACGGTCGAAGATTTGAGCTGTCCGGGCGCATGACGCACATGCCCGAATTTGAAAATGTCGCGGGCTTTCCCAGTCCCACCGACGATCTCGCCGCGCAGGCCGTCGAGCCGTGGGGACCGGTGCTCATCGCCGCGCTGCGGCCTTTTTGTGCATTCGCCGAGTGGCTCGCGCCGGTCGTCGCACGGATCGGGCATCTGCCGCTGGCGGCGGCCCGGCTCGACCCGGCCCGCAGCCGCGACTATCTGGTGCGCGCCAACTGGGCCCTCTATTGCGACAACTATCTGGAGGGCTTTCATATTCCCTATGTGCATGCGTCGCTGAATGACCAGCTCGACTATGGCAGCTATCGCACCGAACTGTTCCGCTTCGGCAGTCTGCAAGTCGGCATCGGCCAGGGCGGTGACGACCTGCTCGACCTGCCCGCCGGCGCGCCCGACGCCGGAGCGCGCGTGTCGGCCTATTACTTCTGGCTATTTCCCAACACGATGGTGAATGTCTACCCGTGGGGTATTTCGTTCAACGTGGTGCGCCCGCTCGCGATCGATCGCACGCGCGTTTCCTTCCTCGCGTATGTCTGGGATGCGGCCCGCCTCGACCGTGGCGCCGGCAGCGGACTCGACCGCGTCGAGCGCGAGGACGAGGCCGTGGTCGAAGCGGTGCAACGCGGCATGCGCAGCCGGCTCTATACGCGCGGCCGCTACTCCCCCACGCGCGAGACCGGCGTGCATCATTTTCATCGCCTGATGTGCGAGTTTCTTGCAGGGGCGCGATGATGGGGATGATCGCCGACGGGGGGTAGGAAGGTAGGAAGGTAGGAAGGTAGGAAGGTGGGGAGGTGGGGAGGTGGGAACGTGGGAAGGGGAAGACTGGTTGGAGCGCGAAGCCCATTGCGCGGGTAGCATGGGCCTCCGGCCCGTGCGTCCGGCAACCAACATCTGCGCTCATATCACGCCAAGTCGTCGATGGACTGTTTCGCTCGATCCGCAAAATCAATCTTGGCGGACATCGATCCGCAGGCAAGTGAACAAACGACGGGCAGTCTCAGCCACCGGCCAGACTGCCCGCTTTCTTGCACAAGATTGAAAATCTGTGCGAATCCGGCCCACGGGCCGCTCCGCAGTTACGACTGCTGCTGTTGCTGCGCCAGCAAGCCGCTGAGAACCGTGTTGACCGTGCTGTTCAGGCTGGTGGTGATGACCGACTGGATGATCTGCGCGACCTGCCGATCGCTCAGGTTGCAGCCGCCGGTTTGAAACGCCAGACCGCCGATCGCCAGCCAGACCAGCGCCGCCTTCATCCGCCGCGATGATTTCATGGTGTGATTTCCATTGTGTTTTGCCCGTATCGCCCAAGCTCAGCGCTGCTCCGCGTCGCGCAGCCCGCTAACCTGCAAAACGAACGGCTCCGCCGCAGCCTCCGCGCCCGCCGAACGCCGGCTGCCGGAAACCAGCACGAGCTTACCCGAATAGCGTTCGAAATCCAGTGCGCCCGCGCGCGACGCCGGCATCAGAAACGCCAGCGCCCGGCCGGTCTCCGCATCCTGAATCTTCCAGTCGCACCCCATGCGCAGGCTTGGTTCGCCGCCGGCCTTGATGAGGAGGCCGCGCACGGTGATTCCCGCAGCGTCACTGACGACTGCCGCCGGCTGCGACGTGGTCGTGACAGTCGCGCCCGGTCCGCCGCGCTCCGGCGCTTCCGCGAGCAGCTTTTCACCGCCCAGCTCCACCGCCAGCTCCGGGCTGATACGCTCGACATGCTCGCCATGCACAAAGAGGTACACCCCCTCCGGCGGGACAATCCGATACCAGCCCGGCTGGCGCCCGACAATGCGGACGCGATAGCCCGGCTGCAAGAGCCGCTGTACTTCGCTGCGCAGCGGATCCAGGTCATAGAGCAGGCTACCGACACGCACGCGGAGCGCGCCGCTGCTGACCGTAACCACGCCCTCGTCGCCGCGCTCCTCGACATAGTCGGACGAGACCAGCGAGAACACGCCGCGCGGCGGCGCGATCGCGTGCCAGCCAAATTCCTCGCGAAAGGCGCGCACGACGGTGTCGCGCGGCACGCGCGCGACCACGGTGCTGTTCTGATCAGCGCGGCAGCGGAGATTGACCTCCGCCGCGCGAACCCGCAAAAAGTAAGGCTCCGAGGCAGCCGGTTGCGTGCTGGGCGGCAACTTGCCCGGCTCGAGCACCGGCGCCGCGGGCGGGTCGTTCGGCTCAGGCGCGGTGGCGCCCGCCGCCGGGGGAGTGCCGGGAATCTGTGCCGCGGCGGGCGGGCCGCTCAAGCTCGCCGTCCAGAGGCTCAAGACCAGAAGAATTTTCAGCGTTTGCAATGCTCTCATCGATGCGGGCGCCCTTGGAGCCACGGCGTTTTTACCAGGCCGGCGGACGTGCGAGACACGCCGGTTATTCGCGCATTCGTCGGGTTTCGCCTATCAAGACGCGCCCGGCGGGCCGAATCGCGTCTCCGGCTTGCACCACGGCGAACACGCCGTCGGTCGACTTCAACCGCGGCCGGCAAGATCCTACGAATCCGCTGTCAGTGGATAAAACGTAGCTCTCGTATAGCGGAGTGTCAAACCGCCGCGTTACACTGGCCCTTTCGCATGAACGCGTCATCGGACTCATTTTCCGGAACGGGGGCGCCGCCGACGACCGTGCTCTTCACGTGCGTCGGGCGGCGCGTCGAGTTGATGCAGGCCTTCCGGGCCGCGGCGGCCCGACTGGGACTGACGCTCAAGGTCGCGGCCGTGGACGCGGACCCGACCGCTCCGGCGCTGGCCTATGCCGACGTGAAGCGCTTGCTGCCGCGCGCGACCGATCCCGACTACATCCCGGCGCTGGCCGCTTTCGCGCGGCAGACGCAGGCCCGCCTGCTCATTCCGACCACCGACACCGACCTGCTCGCGCTCAGCGCCGCCCGGGCCGATTTTGAGCGCGACGGCTGCCTGCCGCTGATCGGCGCGCCCGAGGTCGTGCGCGTCTGCCGCGACAAGCTGCTGACGTTTGATCTCTTGCGCGCGGCGGGCATCGACACGCCGGCGACGTACACGCCCGCGCAGATCCGGGCCGAGGCTCAGCCGCGCTTTCCGCTCTTCATCAAGCCGCGCACCGGCAGCGCCAGCATCTGGGTGCACAAGATCAACGACGCCGAAGAGCTGGCGTTTTATCTCCAGCGCGTGAACGACCCGATCGTGCAGGAGTTTGTCGTCGGCATCGAGCACACGCTCGACGTCTATGTCGGCCTGAGCGGCGCGCCGCGCTGCGTCGTGCCGCGCGCCCGTTGGCAGGTCCGCGCCGGCGAAGTCAGCAAGGGGGTCGTTGTGAAACATCACGGCGTCATGGCGGCCGGCCGGCGCGTCGTCGAAAAATTGGGAGACAGTTTGCGCGGCCTGGTTACGCTGCAGTGCATTCTCACGCCGGATGATCGCATTCGCTTTATCGAGATCAACCCGCGCTTTGGCGGCGGAGCGCCGCTCTCGATCGCGGCCGGGGCTGATTTTCCGCGCTGGCTGTTGGAGGAACTGCACGGTCGTGCGCCGGCGATTGCACTGGACGGCTTTCGTCATGGCATCGCGATGCTGCGCTACGATTGGTCGGTTTTTGTCGGCCTGGATGAAGATCTGCGGGCCGAACTGCGCCCGCCGCTCAACCCAAGCCCCCCCTTTATCGACCCGCAATAGAGTACGCGGTCGGCGGACCATCGACCCAAACGCCTCCATCCCTTTCCCCATTCACCAAACTCTTCACTCGCTACTCGCTACTCAGCCCTGCCCCTTTACGCCCAATGCACGCCCGCCTCACGCCGGCGCGCCGAGCGTTTCAGCCCGCGGGCCTTCTCCGGCGAGAGCCGCGGATTGCGGTGCTTGATCTCAAACAGGTCGGTGATGATCTCAAAAACCCGCGTGTTTTCGACGAAGCCGCCGAAGTGTTCCTGCCCCGGTCCCAGCGCGGTGAGCAGCACCCAGTCGGACGTATGCGTCAACCCGGTCCAGCCGATGCCGTTGTAGTTGGTCAGCGCCGCGCCGAGCTGGCCTTCCCACTTGGCGAGCTGCCGGTTCATGGTCGGCGGCGGCGTGCCGAGGAAGGATTGCATGACCGCGCGCGCCTCGCTCTTGTTGATCTCGATGCCGGCGGCCTCGCGCACGATCGCGATGCAGGCGTCCGTCGGGCTGGTATCGTGATCACGCCCGCGCAGCGCTTGCAGGCGCTGCTCCATCGTCGCAAACGAAGCCCGCGCCTGCATGAGCTGCTCAAAAGCAGTGTTGCTGCCGTCATATTTGTCGCCCAGACCGATCAGCCCGGGGTTGGAATTGCCGTGATCGCTCGTGATGATCACCAGCGTGTCGGGCGTTGCGCGGCCGGCGACGAAACGCAGCACAACGTCGAGCGCTTCGTCAAACGCCAGTTGTTCCCAAACAATCGCGGCGGCGTCGTTCGAATGGGCCGCATGATCGACGCGCCCGCCTTCGACCTGCAGGAGAAACCCATCGGGCTGCGCCGCGAGCCGCTGCAGCGCGACCTCCGTCATTTCCGCCAGCGTCGGCACGCGCTCCGCCAGCTCCGTCCGATCGCGCCAATCAAGCGTGAACGGCAAGTGCTTCTCGCTGAAAATTCCCAGCAGCTTCGCCCGCGCGCCAGCCGGCGCGGCGCCCGGACCGGCCGCGGCCGATTCCATCGCAGCCTTCAACTCAGCCCGGCTTCGCATCACGCCGTAACCCTGCGCACGGTAATCGGCGAAGAGGTCGTGCTTGTCGCTGCGCAGGTCGGCGTCGAAAAACTTCGCGCCGCCGCCGAGCAGCACATCGACCACATTCAGGTATTGCGGCGCGATCTCGGCTTCGTCGTCCCGGCTGGGCTGCACCGCAGCGAAGCCCGCCGGCGTCGCGTGCGTGATCGTCGTCGTCGTCACCAGACCCATGCCGCGGCCGGATGCTTTCACCAGCGGCGCCAGCGGCGTGAGCTTGACGCCATCGGGAAGCATGTTGACCGCCGTGTTGAAAATCCGCGCGCCGCTGCCCCACGATGATGACGCCGCCGCCGAATCGGTTACGAGCGAGTCGAGCGACTGCATGTCCATCACGCCATAGGCAGCCTGCCGCTCGGCCAGCAGCCGCAGCCAGGTCGTGCCGCGCCCGCGGACGCGCCGCGAAAACGCGTCGGCAAGCGTGAGCGTGCCCAGGCTCATGCCATCAGCGACCATCATGATGATGTTGCGCGGGCGCGCCCCAGGCCGCGCCGGCGGCAGATCGCTACGAGCCGGCGCCTCCGCCGCGCCTCGCGCCGACGTTTCATCCGCCAACCCCGGCAACAACGGCCACAGCGCCCCCGCCACACCCAACCCGACCACCTCACGTCGTTTCAAGCCAGCCATTGTGCCACTCCGATGCGGTTGCGTCGTTTCAATACTGCGCATTGAGCGCTCGCCGATCCAGAGCAATTTTATCGCTTTTCGTTGAAGTTTATGTGAAGAGCGCCCCCACGGCTTTGCCATGGAGCGATGAACGTACTCGCTTCGCCGCATAGTCGCGTGATCAGGCTATCGACAGCTCTGAATCGCTTCCTTCCGAGGATGCCGAAATGCTGCGGGCCTCTTGCCTGCCATTTTTGATTGGTGAGTGTGAGTGCGAGAGTCGGTCTGGGTTCATGGAGGATGTCGGCCGGCTGGGTTTCGACAACCGGAGTTGCGTCGCGGGCCGATTGTGCTGTGGAACTGCGTCGCGGGCTGATTGTGCTGTGGAGCTGCGTCGCGAGCCGTTCGTGTGCGGAGCTGCGTCGCGAGCCGTTAGCGCGGAGCTGAGTCGCGAGCCCTTGGCGCTGCGGGGATGCGTCGCCGGCCGATTGTGCTGGGGAGCTGCGTCGCGAGCCGATTGTGCTGACAAGTTGAGTCGGCTTCAGCCGACTGGCCCCTGCCACCAGTTTCAGCTGGTGGGCGGGCGAGGGGTCATTTTCTCGCTTGGCGCAAGGCGGTCTGCGCAGCCGGCTTCAGCCGGACTTGAGGAGCGGCCAGCGTCGGCGGCAGGATCGGCGCCGCAAGACCGGCTGAAGCCGGTCCGCCGCAGCGTCAACCACTCAATATGGATCGATCCGTCTGCCCAGCGAGCACCCGCAATGCAGCAACAGCAAGCGCGCGACGGCTCAGCCACCCGATCTGCAAGGCGGCTGAACCACCCGAACACCGTTGCGGCCCTGCCACCCGGACCACTTGGCGGCCCAACCGCCCGGACCGCGAGCCGAACCGTCCGCCGAACGAGAGGAGCAGCGAAGCGAGCAATTGAGGAAAAACATAGAGAGGATTAACAATGAAAGTGGAAAGTAACGACGTCGAGCGGGCGGAAAGATTCACACCCACCAGACCCACAACCTCAACTCTGCCACCACCCACGCCACGTAATTCGACCGTCTCTGACGAGCACGGTTCGGTATGTCGGCGCGGTTCGGCTGGCGTGGCGGTTAGTGGCCGCCGACGGGGGCGGTGGCCGCGGGGGCGCTGGTCGCCGCCGCGGCGACGCCGCCGAAAATCTGCCGCCACATGTCAGGCCCGTTTTCCCAGAAGATCAGCGCGACGCCCATCAGCGAGCCGCCGGCGATCAACCCCGAAGCGACCGGATAGGTGTATTCGGCGGAGGCCTTCGGCGCGGCGCGCGTGATGATCTGGCCGATCACGGCGCCCAGGAAGAAATCGAGCGCGTTGGTCCAGGGAAAGACCCATGCCAATCCCAGTCCCGCCGCCGACGGGATGTAGGGCGCGGCGCGCGGAAACGCGAACGACAGCAGCGGCAGCAGAATGCCGACCACTCCGCCAATCCCCATGCTCCAGAGCTTGACCGGATGGAGTTGGTTAAGCCCGCCGGCGAGCGCGTCGGCCACGCCTTTCCAGGTCAGCGCCGACGGCGCCGGGAAGCGCGCCGTGCCCAGGTGCGACGCATCCGGCACCAAGGCGTTGAATGCGAGGACCGTCACGATCGTGCCGACGAAAATACCCGAGAACTGGGCGATGAACTGCTGGCGCGGATTGGCCCCGAGCAAATACCCGCTCTTCAGATCAACGAGCAGATCGGCGGACGAGCCGGCCGCGGCGGCGGTGACGTTGGCCGACATCAGATTCACGACCTTGTTGCCGGGGCTGATCGCGGCAAAGGTGAGCTGCATGATCTTGCCCATCGCGCCGATCGGCGTGGTGTCGGTCTCACCGGTGACGCGGCACGCGACCAGCGCGAGGAAAAACGTCAGCACGACCGCGATGGCGGTCTCCCACCAGGGCATGCCGAACGCCCGGCTGCCGAGCCAGGCCAGCGCGATCAGAGCGACGAACTGTCCGATGAAAAACCACGACATCGGCGCTTCGAGCGCATCGACCTCGCGGTTGCCGCTCGTGCGGCCGCCGAAAACCGACGCCAGCCCGCTGAAGGCGCTGACGATCGAGCGCCATTGCAATGCGAACGCGACCAGGCTCGACGTCACCATGCACGCCGTCCCCGCCCAGAGCGACCACTGCACATTTCCCGAGAAGCTGTTTTTTTCGATCAGACCATATGAGCTGACGATCGGGATGTAGACCATCCAGCACAGCACCGCGCCGAGCATCATGCTGGCGCAGACGCGCAGGCCGGTGATCGCGCCGGCCGCGAGAAAGATCGGATCGAGTGAGAGCAGGACGGTGCGCCCCTGCCACGCCATCGCTGTGCCCGCCGCGACACCGCTCGGCAGCGTCGCCGTGGCCCACTTGTCGAGCGCTGTGTTCAGCCAGCCGAACCAATGGCCGAGCTGAAAGTGCTCCAGGCTGCTGCTGATGCGGACCAACCCCTCGAGCCAGAACTTATGCAACGCCGCCAGCAGCCCCGCCACGCCCAGGGCGCGCGCCGAGCGCACCCCGGCCCCGCCGTGCGAATGCAGCGCGCGGAGCGTCTCGGCTGCGGCGACGCCGCTGGGAAAGCGCAACTGCTCGATATTGATCATCTGGCGTTTCATGGGGATCGCCATCGTGACCCCCAATACCGCCAGGAAGAAGACCCACAGCATCAGCTCCCACCAGAGCAGCGGGCGCTGGTTAAGCATCATGTAGGCGGCGAAGGCGGAGATCAGCGTGCCGCCGGTCGAATAGCCCGCCGACGACGCGGTCGACTGCATGCAGTTGTTCTCGAGGATGGTCATCGGCGAGAGCGCGCCGAACGTGATCACGCGCAACGTGTTCCAGATCGCGTACGAGAGGATGCACGCCGTGATCGCGACGCCAAAGGCCCAGCCGCTCTTGAGGCCGATGTAGATATTCGTCAGCGACAGGATTCCGCCCAGCAGCGACCCCATCACGACCGCGCGCCAGGTGAGCTGCAGCATTGAATCGCCGCTGCCCTTGTAGACCTGCTCATACCACTGCCGCTCGACCTCCTCCGGCGTGCCGGAAAATGGCTCAATGCGGAGCGGTTTCTCATCGTGTTGGGCGGACTCATCGACGGGCCGAGAGAGCGGCGGGTGGGGCGAACTCATGGATTCATCGATCCTCTGCTGTAGCAAGGCCAGGCAGCCGGCAGCGCGTCACCGCGGCGGGTTCGCGCCGGTGCGGCAGAGGGCAGTTTAGCGTGGCCAGGTGGTTTTCGCGCGCCGGGCTTGTGCAACCCCGGTCTTTCCGTTCGAACCGAACCCCGCCCGTGAGGATGCGATTGGATTCTCGCCGCGCGCGCTTGGTCAGGTCGCTGTTGGTATGCCCGCTGCGCCCGGGCGAGCTGGGTGAACGGCTAAGCACTTGTGTAGATAAACCGCAATGCCGGAGGCCGGCCGAGCGGTTGGGTCAGAACTGGTCGGACTCGAATCGCTTGCTGACGGGCGCCGTGCGGTTCATGGCGCACGCGCTTCGGCTCAGCGCGCACGCGCGGCTCGGAGCAGTTCCGGGCCGGCTCAAGCCTACGCTCGGCAAGCCCGGCGGCGCGGTAGACTCGATCGCATGGTCCCAGCGCCTCAGCCCACGCCGCACGACCAGCGCGCCGCGTCGACCGATCCGTCCGTCACGCCGGCAGCCCCTTATGTCACGCCGGCAGCCCCGCGCATTACGCCGGCCATCCGTGTTTTATCTCCGGCGAAGATCAATCTGACGCTCTGCGTCGGGCCGTTGCGAGCAGATGGATTTCATCCGGTCGAGTCGCTGATCGCGCCGGTGACGCTGGCCGACGAATTGGAGTTCTCGCCGGCTCAAGACGACGCCGTGCATCTGGTCTGTGACGACCCCACGATCCCGGTTGATGACACGAACCTGGTCCGCCGCGCGGCTCGGCTGTTGGCGGAAACAACGGGCCACGCGCGCGGTGCGCGGATCGCGCTGCACAAACGCATCCCCGCCGGCGCGGGGCTGGGCGGAGGAAGTTCGAACGCCGCCGCGACGCTGCGAGCGCTGAATGAGAACTTGTGGCAGACGGCGCGGCCGGCGGATGAACTGGAGCGGTTGGCGGCCCGGCTTGGTTCCGACGTGCCGCTCTTTCTGCGGCCGGGGCTGTGTGTCGTGCGCGGCCGCGGCGAGCGGGTCGAGCGCGTCGCGCCGCCGGCGTGGTTCGAAGCGGCGTGGATCGCCCTGGTGCTGCCGCGCTTGCATTGCGCGACGAAGGATGTCTATGCGGCGTTCGATCAATGGCCGGCGCCGCCTGAGCGACCGACGCCTGGAAAAATCCTGGCATGCGCCGGCGTCGATGATGCCATGGAAGCGCTCTTCAACGATCTGGAGGAAGCGGCGGCGCAGGGATGTCCGGAATTGCGGGCGCTGCGCGCGTCGCTCGAACGGCTGGCCGGCGTCGCGTTTCGCATGACCGGTTCTGGGGCGGCGCACTATCGGCTGTTTGAAAGCGAGGCCGAGGCGCGCGCGTGCGTGGCGCGATGCGCGCCGCTCGGCGTGCGAATGGAAATTGCTCGATTTCAGCCAAGCCAGACGGCGAGCGGAGCGAACCTGACCAGGTGATCACGTGGCGAGCGCGGTCCGTGCGCAGCGCCCACAAGCGCTGAATGCGCGAACACGGCGCCGATTTCAATTCGTTCTTCGCAATTGACAATTCTGATTTCGCCCCTGTAGTGTCGGGGCTTCGTACTCAACGTCGGGTAGGTCGGACATTTTGTGCTGACTGCAAACGCCGTCGGCCACAGAGGGCCGACGCTACAGCGCGCTCAACGTTGCCCACGGAGGGTGACGCTACAGTGCGCTCAGCGTTATCCCCGCACGGCCGACGCTACGACGCTCTACAGCCCGCATGCGCCGCAATGTCCGGCCACGAGGCAGCACGCAAACGCCCCGATGTCCTCAAAGTCAACGCGGCCGTCGCGCGACACGTCCGCAAACTCGCGGCGGCAGGTCGGCTGCGACTGCTCAAACTCCGCTTCGCCGACCAGCGCTGCGACAAAGGCGTCGATGTCGGTGAAATTCACCACCCCATCACAATTCATGTCGCCGCGAAAGATCTCGTCGCGCAGTTGGGCGAGATCGGACTCTTCTGTCACGGGATAAAGAAACGTGAGCGCCCCCGGCAGTCGCCGCGCCCACGCGGCCTCATTATGCTGGTCGCCATAGCCCACGACGTGCTGCAGGTTGTCGCCGAGGACGTAGCCTTTGGATAGAAAGTTATCGCGCAGGCTCATCGTCGGCCAGGCGTTGTCGAATGAAGCGCCGGAATCGCCGCTGTCGAAATAGACGCGAATCACGCGCGCAGACTCGCCCCGCACCCGCGACACAAACGCCGGAAACTGCCACGAGCCGCTCATCGCCCCGATCCGCGTAAACCCGGCCGTGTGATCCCAGCCGAGGTAGAGCGATACCAGGCCGCCCATGCTGCTGCCGAGGGCGCCGGTTGTTTCGGCGCCGGTCAGCGTGCGATAGCTGCTGTCGATCAGCGGCTTCAGCTCGTCGATCAGAAAGCGGGCGTATAGATTCGCGCGGCCCGGCTGCCCCGCGCCGGGGCCGAACGGCACGAGGTCGTCGGGCGTCTGATAGTCCCACAGCCGCGTCGAGGTGTTGTCGACCGCCACCACGAGCAACTCGCGAAGCTGTCCGCCGCGCGTCAGCGCGTTGATTGTTTCGTCGGCGTTCCAGGTGCCGAACGGCCCCATGTCGAAGACGTTCTGACCATCATGCAGATAGAGCACCGGGTAGCGCTTGCCCTCGTTTTCGGCATAGCCGCGCGGCAGGAGCACGCGGTAAGGCCGCGTCTGCCCCAGCGCCGCCGACGCTACGCCGGCGAAGTTTCGTTGCTGCTGAGCCGAGACGGTCGCCGGCGGCACATAGCCGAAGACCTGACCGCTCTGCACGAAGAGCGCGTCCAGCCGCGTGCGATAGGCGCCGCTGCTCGGGTCGCGTCCGCCCGCGGCATCGGAGAAGTAGAACTCGATCTCTTCGCCCGCGGCGGCGGGGGCGACGGCCTTCCAGCGCCGCTCGTTCGGCGCCCGGCCCGGCCCCACGTCGAGCATTGTGCTCAGGGCGAAGGCGTCCGTGCTGCGCAACCGCCAGTGCAGCCGCGGCGGCTGCCAGGCGCTGTGATAAAACAGTCCCTTGGCGGCTGGTCGCAGCGCCGCGGCGGGCGTGCTGCCGGTCAGCACCGGTCCGAACGGGTTGTGATTCTCCGGCACGCGCCACTGCGGCACGCTGTCGTTTCGCCAGGTGTATTGATAGGAATACGTGCGGCCCGCGGGCAATGCGATCCGGGCGCGCCAGTCGGGATAGCCGGAAGGATCGAGCTTGAGCGCGAAGGCGGGATTCCCGCCGCCCAGTTGCGGCAAGTCTCCGAGCACGTAGACGCTCTGCCCCGGCACGGTGGTGTATTCGACCTCAAATTCGCGGAGAGCTTGGGACAGCGCGAGCGGAACATACAAAAGCGCCAACAGGGCGGCGCACGAAGGCGATGCGATGCGCGTCGTTCTCATAAACTGAGTGTAGCGAGTTGAGGCCGGTTTCGGTTGGCCGCCATGACGCGCTCATGACGCGCGGTTGCTCTTGGGTAGGCGTCTGGCGCCGAGGTTAATGCTCCCAGCGCTTGTGCTACTTACTTCCCGCGTTCCCACTTTCCCGCCAACCTTGCAGCGTGCCTCTACGGCAAGCGATGGATCTGCCCGGCGATCTCAGCGGCCCGAGTGATGCTCAGGTTGAAGACATTTCCAAGCCCGTTGTGACAGCGCAGGCAGACAAAATCGACCGTCACCGCGGCGCGGCCCTGCGCGTCGCGCTGCACGGTCGTACCGTCTCCACTAAACATCGCCTCAAAGCCGCGCGCGGCGGTGTCGATGCGGAAGATGTGCGTGCGCACGTCGCCGCTGCGGCCCTGCGGCCCGACCACGTCGGGGCCGGCGCTGCCGCCGCTGCGACCGGCAAAAGGCATGTGACAGCTCTCGCAGGTGAGCGGCTCGACATAGTCGCCGCGGCGGAAGGTTTTGCCGCCGTGGCCCGCCATGCTGATTTCAGATGCCGGATGACAGGCGCGGCACTCATTGCGGATGGCCCGGCCGCGATCAGCGTTCAGAGATACGTGCGGGTTATGGCAGAACGTGCAGGCGAAGTCGGCATGGCCGCCGCTGGCGCGCAGCTCGGCCCATTGCTCGTACTCTTCGATATAGCCGTCGCGGGCGTTGATGGTGTCGCTGCGGTCGTTCCAAGGCCCGTTGTGGCAGGTTGCGCAGGTCTGCGCGCCGCTGGGGTCCACATAGATGCGTGCGCGGTCGATCAGCGGCGCGCCCTGGGCCGCGCCGAAGTGTCCGCTGCCGGGGCCATGACACGCCTCGCACTGCACGCCGGCCTCATGCCAGCCGCCGGGAATGCCGGGTCGGTTTTCCTGAAAGCGCGGTGCGGCGGGGTCAAAGATCAGCGGCCCGGTCGTGTGACACCCATAGCAGTTTTCGTCGTATGCGCGTGGGGACGAGGCTTGCGGATCAAAAGGCGTGTGGCTCGAGGCATTGCCGTTCGCCGCGAAGGCCGGCGTCCATTGCGTCGGCACGCCGATCGCGCCGGTTGTCAGCAGATACCCATCGTCGCCGAGAAAGACCGCCCGCCGCGCAAACCCGCCGATGACATAGCTGATATCCGGCCAATTCAAGCCGGCGGGGGGCAGCGGCGCTTGGGCGGCGCTGGCGGGAAACGTCGGTGCGCCGCCCGACACCGCATTGAGCATGAAGGCATGGCCATGCGCGGCGTGGTCGACGGCGATGCCGGCGTGGCATGCGCGACAGGCGGCAGCGCCTGCAAACGCGGCCTGATTGTTCGTCTTATCCGTCGTATTGACGAAGCGCTCGACGGGCGGCGGCTCCAGCGGTGGACAGCCGCCCAGCAGCGTCAGCGCGCAACCGACGGCCAGCGCCGCCGCCTGACGAGGGCGATCGAATGGCTTAGGCATAATGGCGCATTAGACCCGATTCGCCCCGCGCGGGAAAAGCCGCGGCTGGCCCACAAACTTCCGACACTTACTTCGTCAATCCATACCTTTCGGCTGGGTGCTAGGAATGTGTTAGCCAGTTCCCGGCAACCCTGTTCGACCGGGCGGGTTGCCTCGTCCACCTTCTCCGGGGCGGCCTGGTTCGCCGGTTCCACCCACGTTTCCGCCGTTGCCGCCATGTCCGCCGGCTCCGGATGTTGAACCACCGTTGCCGCCGTTCCCACCCCGACCGCCGCTACCCTGGCCAATTGAGCTATTGCCGCCATCACCGCCGCGCCCGCCGTCGCCGGTAGGTCCGCCGTTGCCACCCGGTCCGCCCGGACCGCCGTTTCGGTCGTTTGAACTTCCGGCATCACCGCCGTTGCCGCCGCGGCCTGATCCAGAGCCGTTGCCGCCGGCTCCGCCACCGCCGCCATTCCCATTGGACGTCGTTCCGCCGTTGCCGCCATGACCACCATTACCGGATGATCCGACCCCGGAACCGCCATTGCCGCCGATGCCGCCATTACCATTGCCGTAACCAGGCCCACCGCCGCCGCCGCGCCCACCAGCGGGGTTATCTGACGATCCTCGTCCGCCGTTTCCACCATTCCCGCCGGTGCCGTTTTGTCCACCGGCTCCGCCATTTCCACCATTACCACCGCCGACAGCGCCATTTCCGCCATTGCCGCCATTACCACGTCCTGAACCACCGCCGCCATTTCCACCACTTCCGCCCGGCGGAGCGCCATTTCCGCCTGGCCCACCATCGCAATTCTCGCAGCCTGAGGCACCCCTTCCGCCCGGTCCACCGTTGGGACGATAGGGATTATCCGGGTGATCACCAGGATAGCCCGGATTTCCGTGACCGGTTGATGGATTGGTTCCACCCCAGCCGCCAGGCGGCGCAGGCACGACATAATTCGCCACGATGCCGGTATGGATTCCGGACGCTGCGCGCAACACGTTGGCCGTATTGGCGAAATTTGCCGGAGAATCGGATATCGCGACATAGAGCGGGTTGAGGCCTCCGGGCAACCCCCAGAAATTCACGAACGCGGTCGCGGACGCCTCATCCCACCAATACGAATAGGCCGCGGGATTGGTCGGCCCAGCATAGGTGTGCGTGGCTGTCCCTACAAAATCTATGCTTCCTAAAACGACCCCATCCAGTTCAACATCGATGGCGACGTAAGAATTGCCGCCGGCCGTCCACGTGCGTTCGTAAACCTTGAGCGTATTGTTCGGATACTGGATCGTTCCCAGCAGGTTGCCGGACGCCCATGTGGAAACCGCGGAAACGAGACCAACAACAAGTAGGCCCAATACTAATGGGTTGATGCTTGAGCGACGTGTCATAGAAGCCCGCCTCGCTGATGCTGCGCTGA
>CAYQLG010000043.1:0-4873 GCA_964418235.1 uncultured Planctomycetales bacterium | reverse complement strand
CGCTGATGCTGCGCTGACCGAACGACAATCAGTGCACTATTCAGCGATTTGACCAGTTGAAGCATAACACAGATTCACACCCGTGTCAAATAACTTCAGTTATTCTTGGGCTATGCAGACCCGTGGTTGTGATGTTCAAAAGCCAACAGCACAGCTTCTTCGGCATGGCAATTCCTGCCGATACAATCGCAGATGATGAATTCTCGCGATGTCACGGTGTTTTCGTCAGCGCCCGCCGACGGTCGGGCGTTGGCCGCAGCGCTCTTCAAGGCAGGGGCAACCCCACAGATTGGGATGGACCCGCAGGCCTTGAGCACGGCGGCGCGGGTCTTGTTGGCGGTGAATGGGGGTTTTCCAACGACGGCTATCGAAGGATTGGCGGAGCGGCTCATGGTCGAGAGGCCAACCCTGATCATTGGCAGCCCGGCGCTGCTCGCGCGCGTCCTGGGTGTGACGATCGCGGTGGCCGGCGCGCCTGATGGCGACCTGCTGCACGGTGATGCCTTCGCGGGCGAAGCGTCGGCGAACCCGGACGGGCAAGCCGATTCATCACCATTCCTCGAATCATCGTCAGTCGCTCAGTCCAGTGCGGCGCCCGGCGCGCCCGCCGACGCGCGCTGGGAGCGGGTCGAGGCCGATCCGGCCTGTCGTTTTGTGCGGAGCGGCTACGCCTATTTCACCGACACGCGCAGCGCCTATCCGCTGCTGCCCGATTGGCATCGCGTGCAGTGTACGTCGCATCGGCGCGCGGTGATCGCGCTCGAGCGAGCCGCGGCGTTGTGTTGCCTCTTTCGCCCCGAGCTTTCGGCGCAATGGGGTCTGCAGGTGTTGCAGCGCTGGCTGGCCGCGGGATAGATCATTCAAACAGGGCGTAACAATTCCCGTGAGAGCGCGCCGCGCGCGGATTCTCTGCACGAGCCGAAATCCGCTACCACTGCGCTTCTTGAAATGCGCCGAGCGGGCCACTCTTGGACTTGCGGCCCATGTTCTTGACCAGGATCGCCGCGACGTCCATGTCGCCCGGCGTGGTGATTTTCAGGTTGCGCCGGTCAGCGGCCACGATCGCAACGGCGTGGCCGGCCCGCTCGACCACTTCGGCGTCGTCGGTCGGGGCCGCATCGGCCGGCAGCGCCGCGTACGCCGCCAGCAGGATGTCTTTGCGGAAGACCTGCGGCGTCTGGGCCTCATAGAGACCGGCGCGCGGGACGGTCTTGTCAATCACGCCCGCGCCGGAGACCTGCTTGATCGTGCCGGCCAGCGGCGCGGCGAGAATCGCAGCGCCGCTCTTGGCCGCCTCGGCAAAGACCGCGTCGATCCAACTCTCCAGCACGCATGGGCGCACCGCGTCGTGTACGGCGACATACTCCGCGGCGGGATCGATGTGCTCCAGCGCCGCCCGGACAGAGAGGAAGCGTTCGGCGCCGCCTTTCACCAGCTTCAGCCCCATCAACATGAGATTGGCGGCGTATTTTTCCTTCACGACGTCGTAGTCATCGGGGCTGACCGTGAGAATGATCTGCGCGACGTCTTCGCGATTGACGAACAGCTCGACGCTGCGCAGAAAAATCGGCCGATTGTCGAGCAGGGCGAAGGGCTTCTTGACTTGTCCGCCAAAGCGCTGACCGGCCCCCGCCGCGGGAATGATGATGCAGTATTTGGGCACACATGCCTCCTGTCGCCGGCGCGGGCGGCGCAGCGAATCTTTCGCGCTCGCTGGCAGCGAGCGCGGGCTGGTTCCGCGCGGCGCGACAAACCGGGCTTGCCGCCGCGATCCGGCTAAACGGGCCGGCTCAAGCTGCCGCCTCGCGATCGAGGTATAGTATGCGACGGTCGCGGGTAGGGCGCGGCCAGCCCGGCGCCAGGTCATTCGGCAACCGCTGCGTGAGCGGCTGCAGGATCAGCTCGGGCCGATGGAGCTCCAGCCTGCCGCGGGCCGAGGCCGGCGGTCGCCGTGCAGGGTCGCCCCGCGGGCCACCTGCGGGGCGTGACGTGAGGAACCCCGTGAACGTATCGGATCGAAAACGAAGCCGGACCGCCCGGTTGCGGCTGGCGCTAGTCGCGACGCTGCTGTGCTGGCCGGCGGCGGGCTGCGAAAACGGCGAATTCAAGCTTGATTTTGATTGGCTCAGCCGCGAGAAGAAGCTCCCGCCGGAGGAAGCTCCGCCGCCGCGCTCCCCGCGTGAGAGCGACCCGCTGTTTGCGGGCACGGTTGGGGCCAAGACGTTGCTGGCCAATGTCGAGCCGCTACGGTTGCGCGGCTTTGGGCTGGTGGTGGGGTTGGGTGAAAACGGCAGCAGCGACTGCCCGACGGTGATTCGCGAATACCTCACGGAATTCATGACGAAGAGCCTCGGCACGCGCATGCCAACCGACCCGAGCCGGCGCTCCTCGCCGGGACAGTTGATCGACTCGGTCGATACGGCGGTGGTCGAGGTGCAGGGGCTGGTGATGGCGGGCGCGCTGCGCAGCAGCCGCATCGACCTGCGGGTCGATGCGCTGGCAGGCACGTCGACGCGCTCGCTGGCGGGCGGGTTACTGCTGCCGTGCGAGCTTCGCATCTACGGTGAATCACTATCACGCGACGGACTGGTCGCCGGTGAAGTGCTGGCCGAAGCTCAAGGCCCGTTGTTTACCGATCCCGCCAGCGGGCCGGGCGACGAGGTGCGCTCCGGGGTGATTCTCGCGGGCGGTCGTTTGCGCGTGGCGCGAGATTCGCGGCTGGTGTTGAGCGAGCCGACCTATGCCATGGCACGGCGCATCGAGCGTGCGGTGAACGAGCGTTTTGGCCAGTCGCCGCGCGTGGCCGAAGCGATCAGCAAAGGTTATGTAACGCTGGAGACGCCGCCGGCCTTTGGCGCGCGGCCCGAGCGATTTCTGGAGCTGGTGACGCGCCTGTACGTGGACGAGGGGCCGGCGTTTGCCGATACGCGCCTGCGTGAACTATCAAACGACCTGGCCGCGGGCGGCGACCGGGCGGGCCAGATTGCCCTGCTGATCGAAGGCTTTGGCCGACGGTCGATCGCGTCGGTTCAACCGCTCTATGGCCACGCTGATCCGCAGGTGCGCTATTTCGCGGCGCGCACGGGGCTGCGGCTGGGCGATGTGACGGCGCTGCCGGTGATGAGCGAGATCGCCGGCTCGGCCGCCCATCCGCAGCGGCTTGGCGCGATCGTAGAGTTGGGTGCTACGACCGTACCGCAAGCGGGGCAGGGGCTGGTGGCGCTGCTCGAGGATAGCGCGCCCGCGGTGCGCGTCGCCGCCTATGAGGCGCTGCTCGAGAAGCGCCACCCGCTGATTCGTGTTCTGCCGCTGCGCCATCGCGTCGATCCAAGCCAGATCAACTTCATCCTCGATGTGATCGATTGCGGCGGGCCGCCGATGATTTTCGTGCGGCGCTCCAAGACGCCGCGGATCGCAGTCTTTGGGGCGAGCATGCCCGTGCGGCGGCCGCTCTTCTATGCGCAGCCCGACGATGGCGTGACGATCACCGCCTCGGCAGGCGACCGCGAGCTGGCGGTTTTTGGCAAGGTGCGCGGGAAGCTCAGCCCGCGCTATGCGATTTCGCCGCGCGTGGTCGAGTTGATCCAGACGCTGGCGGAGCTGCCGACGCGCAGCCGTGACGAGCGCGGCGGCCTGGCGCTGGTCTATTCAAACGTGATCCAGGTGTTGGGGGCGTTGACGCAGGAACGCGCCATTGCGGCGGAACTGGTGCTCGAACCAAGCGGACCGCTGGAGCAGCTTGCGCCGTCGCAGATGCCGGCTTCCGAACGGCCTGAGACCGACGCCGACGAGCCTGCGGATGAGGCCGGTGAACCCAAGGGCGGCGCAGCGCAGCCATCGGGCGATGGCGTGGAATCATCCGAAGGCGCCGCCCCGAAGGCCGGACGCGCGGAATCGAAGAAGCGAAAAGAGTCTCCGCGGCCGGAACCAGGTGAATCGCTCACTCCGGCCGATGAGCCGTTCGCTCCGCAGGATGAGCGTGCAGCTCGGCGTCGTGGAGACCCGCCATGAGTCGTCGTGGTTCGCCGCGCTCCAAGTCGATTGCTGCCGCGCCTGACGAGCCGGGCACTGGGCGGATGCGCTTACAGAGCTATCTTTCGGATGCCGGCGTGGCCTCGCGCCGGCATGCCGAGCAGATGATCCTCGAGGGGCGTGTGCTCGTGAATGGCGCGATCGTCGAGCGCCTGCCGGCCTTTGTTGATCCGGCGGTTGATCGGATTGTGGCCGACGGCCACCCCGTGCGCCCGCAGCGGCACGAGTATTTCCTCGTGAACAAGCCGGTCGGCGTGCTCTGCACCAATCACGACCCGCAGGGGCGGCCGCGCGCGATCGACCTGCTGCCACCGCTGCCGATGCAGCTCTTTCCGGTTGGCCGGCTCGACGCGGACAGTTCCGGATTGCTGCTGATGACGAATGACGGCGAGTTGGCTCAGCGGATCACACACCCCAGCTATAACGTCCAGAAAGTCTACCGTGCGGAGGTCAAAGGCCGGATCGAAGGCGACCTGCCCGCGAAGCTTTGCAAAGGCGTCTTTCTGGCCGAGGGGCGCGCCGGCGCCGACGAGGTTCGCGTCGTGCACGTGGGGCGAACCTCATCCGTGCTGATGATCACGCTGCACGAAGGCAAGAATCGCCAGATACGTCGGATGTTAGCGCGTTTTGACCTGCCTGTGAAAAGCTTGCGCAGGGTGCAGATCGGACCGCTCTCGATCAAAGGGCTGCCGCTGGGCGCCTCGAGGCGGCTCACCGCGGAGGAACTGGCGGCACTCCGGGCGCTGATTGCGGCCCCGCTTCGACCGCAACGTCCGCGGCGGCGCCCTGCGGCCGGCGCCGCGTCCGCCGGCGAAGTCACGCGCGCTCATGGCGCTGATCG
>CAYQLG010000042.1:0-33588 GCA_964418235.1 uncultured Planctomycetales bacterium | reverse complement strand
GCGGGGCGAGCGCTGCTCGCCGGTGGCGGCGTGCGCAATCGCGCGCTCCGCACCGAGCTGGAGCGCCGGCTGCCGCTGCCCTGTGCGCTCACCGACGTGGCCGGTCTGCCCGCGGCTTATCGAGAAGCCGCCGACATGGCCGTGCTCGGCGCGCTCTGTGCCGACGGCGTTCCGATCACGCTGCCGCAAGTGACGGGTGTTCCCGCGCCGGCGCCGCGCGCCGGCGTCTGGGCGCTGCCGGGCTGAATGCGCGGCGGATTGGCATTCCGCGCCCGGTGCGACACAATGCCGTCATGTCCGCCAACGCCACCGCCGCACCACGCCATCAGCAACACGCCCGCACGACGGCGCGCAGCGAATTTGACCAATGGGCGCACTCCTACGATCGCTCCTGGCTCAATGAGCTGGTGTTCTTCCCGTCGCTGCGGATTTGTCTGGAGGAGATTCACCGCTGCCGGCAGGAATTCGGCGCGCGGCCCTATGCCCTGCTCGATGTCGGCTGTGGCACGGGCAATTTGCTGCATACACTGCTGCACGATCCGCTCGCCGAGCGCCTGGTCGGACTCGACTACTCCCCCGTGATGGCCGAAAAGGCCGGCGCGAAACGCGCCGGCGAACGCGACACGCACAAAATCCAGGTTGTCGTCGCCGATTCCGAGCGGCTCCCGTTTAACGACGGCGCCTTCGACTTCGTGACGTGCTGCAACTCGTTTCATCATTACCCGCATCAGGCCGAGGTCATTCGCGGCTTTCGTCGCGTGCTCAAGCCCGGCGGCCGGCTCATCCTGATCGACGGCTTTCGCGACAATGTGATCGGCTGGGCGATCTTTGACGTGGGCGTCGCAACGATCGAGAAACACGTGCATCACGCGCCGTGGTCCAGCGTCCGCGACATGCTCCAGTCCGCCGGTTTCGAAACCTGGCGGCAACGGAAGGTCAACGTGCTCGCGCCGCTGTTGGTCAGCGTCGCGCAGCGCTGAGCCGAGGCGCCATCCATCTTCGCCGGGCAGGCATCATTCAAGCAGCAGCGGCGCAGGTCCATGCGCCGGAAGCTGGCCGCGAACGCGCTCACGCACTTCCGCCGCGTTCAGCGCATACAACGGGCTGATCTCGATTGGCGGCTGCGGCACGCCCTGTTCGTCGGTCGTGACGGCAACACCCGCCGACCGCAGCCAACGGGCCGCCCGGCTGAGCTGATCGCGCTGCGAGGTCGCCGGCGAATCCACCCCCTCCGCGTTCTTGACCGGGCTGAATTCCTCTTCGCGCGGCGTGTAGAGCACGAGCGGGTTGCGCGCCAGCGGCACCGCATCGAAAACGAACATCTCGAGCTTGACCGCGTTGGGATGGGCCGGGGACGGCTCATCAACCGTCGGCACCTTCTTGTCGGCACGGTGCCAGGGAAGCTGGACGGCGCTGCCCGGCGCAGTCAGCCGCTCGACGAACGTCCGGCTGAGCACGTGAATCGCAATGCTGCCGGCGTTAAAGCGGCGGGAGCCGTCGGGATTTTTCGCGAGCGCGAGCGACTCGGGCAGATCGCTGTATTCGATCACCTGGACACGACCGTCGGCCAGGCAGAAATTTCCGACGCGCTCGGTATCGGCCGCCTTGGTCACGGCCTTGCTCGACATCTCACTCTCGCGCAGCAGGTGCAGCCCGATGAAGAGCGGGTCGAGCGCATGCACCAGCGGATTGTCGATCTGAAAATAGCTGATCAGCTCGACGCCGCCCCGGGCCAGTTCATCGAGCGCGCCGCTGCGTCGGAGTGCGGCGAGGCTGCCGCCGTGGCCATCGGGCGATAGCGCCAGACGATGCGGCCGCGTCAGCGCAATGCGCCCATCGGGCAGAAAGGCCGGCATCTGGCCCTGCATGAAGAATCGCACGCCGGCGCGTGGCAGCTTGAAAAAATCATGCTGCTCAAAGAAGCCGACGGTCGCGGCGTGGTTTTCAGGGCTGGTCATGATGTACCACGGCGGATACACACCGAAGCGCCGCTGCACGCCGCGAAGCTGCTCGCTGAAGAGCTGAAAGAACGTGGCGCGGCGGATGGGGGTGACGGGAAAGCAGCCCTTGGGTCCGTCGTAACCGAGCCGCGTGCCTTGTCCACCGGCGACGGTGAACGCGGCCACCTGGCCGGCTTGAATCGCGCTCTCGCCGATCCGCCGAGCCTCCGCATAGTCGCGCTGCAGCGCGGGCGGCGGATCCGCCGGGAGGATATCCGCCGGCTCGATCTGAGCGGGGATGACCAGCTCGGGCCGGCGGCGCACATAGGTATCGATCAGCGGGGCGCAACGGGGCAGATCGATTTGCTCCAGGTCGGTCAGCAGCGCCGCGCGCTCCGCGTCGCCCAGCTCGTTCCAATGCGCGAGGAGATGCTCCTGACCATATCGAGCCAGTTCCTGCCGCCACCGCGCCGCCTGCTCGGCCTGAGTGCTCATGCTTGCCCGCCTGGGGGTCGATTGTCGGGGTTATCGCCGTGGGGCGCAGCCACGATCGCTCGTTGCAGCCGCGCCGGGCAGGTCGGCGGCGCCGCAACCCGCGCCGCAATTTACCCGCGAATTTGATCGATAGGGTAGATGTGAGCGACAGCAGCGTCAATTTCGGATCGGTTGAGAGCGTCTCGCGGCGATCGATTCTGCGCCTGGCCGCGGCTGCGGCGTTGGGATCGTGGCTGGGCGTGCAGCGCAGCGCCGGCGACACCCCGCCGGCGCACACGAACGACGCACCATCAGCAGCCGCGGGCGACGCGCCCGCGGCACAGACGGACGAGCCGCCCTGGTGGCTGACGGCCGAAGCGCCGCAATCGCGCGTCGTCGACGTGCGGGCGACTCTTGCGCGGGGCCGGCCGCTTCCGGGGCTGGGCGGCATGCGTCACTTGATCGAAGAGGGGCTGGTGCGTCTGACCACGACCACGCGCCCCGGCGACGCCTGGAAAAAAGTGCTCGGCGGCGCCGGCACGATCGCGCTCAAATTCAACGCGGTCGGCGCGACCCAGCTCGAAACCACGCCGATCGTGGCCGAGGCGCTGGTGCGCTCGCTGCGCGACGCGGGCTATGCGCCGGCCCAGGTCATGCTGATCGAGGCGCCCGAATTCCTGCAGCGCGAGCTGCGCACGCGCGCGCCGGAGCGCGGCTGGGGCGCGCCGCTGGTGATCGAGGGTGAATTGGAAGACATCGCCGCCTGGGTCTATGCCGCCGACGCCATCATCAATGTCCCCTTTCTGAAAACGCACCGGCTGGCGGGCATGTCGGGTGCGCTGAAGAATCTCTCCCACGCGGTCATCCGGCGGCCGGCGCGCTATCACGGCAACCGCTGCGCCCCCTATGTCGGGCGCATCGTGCGGCATCCGACGATTGCCGGGCGGCTGCGCCTGACGATCGTGAATGCGCTGCGCACGATCTTTCGCAACGGCCCCGAAGCGGCGCGCGAAGACATCGCCGAACACGCCGGACTCTTTCTGGGGTTTGATCCGGTCGCGCTCGACGCGATCGGTCGAGAGCTTCTCATCAAGCAGCGGAAACAAGCCGGCGAATCGCCCGACCTGTCGACGCCCTATCTCTCGGCGGCAGTGAACGACGGCGTCGGACGCGCCGCGCCGCACTTGCTGAATCTGATTTCGTTTGAAGTGCCGGTGTAGTGCGGCGTCACTTGGCGCGCTTATAAAACGGGATCGACACCACTGTGCCGGCGGCGCGAGCGCCGCGCAGATCCACCTCGAGCTTGGTTCCGATCGCGCCGGCGCGCGACTCGACCAGCGCCAGGCCCAGCACCTTATCAAACGTCGGGCTGTGCGTGCCGCTGGTGACGACGCCTACCGCGCGGCCCTCGTGGAAGACCTCCGCGCCCTGACGCCCGACGCGCTTGCCCTCCAGCTCAAAGCCGACGATGTGCCGGCGCGGGCCGGTCTCCTTGACCGCGCGCATCGCGGCCGCCCCGATGAAGTCCTTCGTCAAGTCGACACACCAGGCCTGGCCGGCAGTGATCGAATCCCACTCTTCCATCAGTTCGTGGCCGTAGAGCGGCATGGCCGCTTCGAGCCGCAGCGTGTCGCGCGCGCCCAGGCCGGCGGGCTTGATCGGAATGCCGGCATCTTTGCTTTGCTCCAGCAGCATGTGTGCCAGCGTCGTGATCAGCCGCGCCGGCAGGATGGCCTCATAGCCGTCCTCGCCGGTGTAGCCGCTGCGCGCGACGTAGTAGTCCTGTCCCAGGACCTTGCCGGTTTTGAAGTGATAGCGCTTCAGATCGGCGAGCGGCACCGGGATGAACGCCGCCAGCGAGTCGACCGCGCGCGGCCCCTGCACCGCGACCATCGCCGTGGCGAAGGTCACGTCGTTGATCTGTACGTCCACGCCCTGGCGGTGCTGCTCAAACCATGCCAGCAGCTTCAGACGGTTCGACGCGTTGCAGACCATCAGCCAGTAATCATCAAGCTTGGAGACGATCACGTCGTCGAGGATGCCGCCGTCTTCGCGACAGACGTGGCTGTAGCGCGAGACGCCGACCTTCATGTCGGAAAGGCGGCGGGTGCAGAGCCGTTCGAGGAAGCTCTCGGCAGCGGCGCCGCGGAACTCGACCCGGCCCATGTGCGACACGTCAAAGACTGAGGTCGCGGTGCGCGTGTGATGGTGCTCCTCGATGATGCTGGTATAGAGCAGCGGCATTTCCCAGCCGGCGAACTCGACCATGCGGGCGCCGAGGGAGCGATGAAAGTCATGTAACGGGGTCTGCAACATCGCGATCCTTCCTGCCGGCGGTCGGTGCGGGGCCGCCGCGCTCGATGGTGTCGAATTCGCCGACGCGAAAGCGATGATAGACGGGCGTCGCGCGGTTGGGCAAATCCGTCGGCATGGGGGCCGCAACACTGCCCCAACGGGGAAAAATTTCTCGAAAACGTGATGCGACCCAAGTGATCTCGTCGCTTGGAGGGTGTCGTGGGACGGCTGGATGGTCCGGTCGGCCACGAAGAATCCGGGAACCGATCCGGCCTTCTCCGAAAGGAATGAGAGACATGAAAACGTCACAATGCGTCGTTGCCATTCTCGTGCTCACCAGTTGCGTCGCCGCCGCATCATCCAGCATCCTGCGTTGGGATCGTGCGATCACGCCCGTAGCTCCGCCGCCAGATTGCACCGAAGGGCAGTACACCAGCGATTCACAGATCCGCATCTGGCAGGAGCGTGAGGCCGTGTGGCTGGAGAATCCGATCACGGTGGATGCGACCGAGCGGCGCACATATACAAGGGTTAGTGATCTGGGCGATTTCACTATCCAGCCGCAATGGGTCAACAGCTACATCATCCACTTCGACCCCACCAGTCGGCAGGAACCCCAGGGATTTTTCGAGCTCTCTGAGCCGATCCTCGGGGTGATCGTTCGCAACGAAGCCTCTCGCGACTACCTTCGCCGGAGCGACACGCTCGGGGCGGTCGGCACGCGATACCCCGGCACGTTTAGCGACCGCGGGCTTGAACTGGGCGGGAGAGACGAGTTCGAACTAATAGGTGACAGCGGCGTGTTCGTGAAGCTATTCGGCACGGCGGGCGTCGATCAAATGCGCATCCTGACCGCCGCGGTTCCCGAGCCATCGTCGCTAGCGTTGCTGGGCGTTGGCGGCCTCCTGGCTGCGCGCCGACGTCGCTGAGCGGCGTCTCGAAGGGAACTTCGGCCCGCCCCCTACGGAGCCGGGGGCGGGCTGTTCGATCTGGTACGATCCCGTTCGCGTCCTGCTCGAGCGGGGCGCCGGGCCTGAGGCCCGGCACTCCGGGTCTTCATCGACAACAATCGATGTGCCTGAGTCTGCTTTGACCCGCCCATGTTAAATCTCGGCAGCGAGCATCATCTCCCGATCTTCCGGCGCTACGTCAACGATTACGGATGAGGTGGTCCCGGCCATGCCCCGGAAGTGGCAGCGTCCATCGATTACTGAGCCTGCCGCCACTCCGCGGCCTTGAGGTCATGCTGCTGCCTTGGCTCTGCCTCATTCCAGAGTTGATGCAGTTCCGCGAGGGCCTGAAGACACCTCCGTCGATCATCCTGCGTCGGCCCGGGAGCGTCGGTAAACAAGCGATGCGCCTCGAGCAGATATGCGGACGCGAGCTCGAACCGATTCTGTTCATAGCCTTCTCCGACGTAAGCTCTGCCGAGGGTCGAGAGCAGCCGCGCGAGCATCCACGCCATGCCCGACGTGTACGCCTGACGTGCCGCGGCTTCCGTCGCCGAGAGAAGCTCGATCGCTTCCGAGTGCTTGCCCGTGCGGACGAGCAGCTCGCCCAGCGCGATCGCGGAGCGGATGGTGTTCTTGCTGCGCTCTTGGAGCTGTTCGCGATTGAGGCGGTGCGCGAGTCTCAAGAGCGGCTCCGCGTGTGCCGGATCGCCTGCGTCCAGCAGAACCAGCCCTCGGATGATCATGGCGATGCGCGTGTCCGGGTGTCTGTCTCCCTGAACACGTCGGCGCCGTTCCAGCGTCTCGGCGGAACGACGATCGGCTTCCGACAGCCGCCCCTGGACTCGTTCGATCTCGGCGAGCAGACTGATGGACGTGAGGGTGCTCGCGTGGTCGGCGCCCAGCACGCGCAAGCGGTCTTCGAGAACGGCTCGGATGATGCCTTCAGCCTCATCGACCCGGCCTCGATGGAAGACCGCGAAGCCGAGGTTGTGCCGCATCGACAGTTGCAGCGGGCCCGACTCGCCGTACGTGTCCCGGCCCAGTTCCACAATGCGGCGATGGAGAGTCTCCGCTTCGTCGAGCTTGCCCAGATCCTGGAGCACAAAGGCAAGATAGCGCGCGGCGACCAACGTATCACCATCACCATCGCCGCGGGCCCGTTGCGAGATCGTCATCGCTTCTCGAAGGATCTCCTCGGCTTGCGCCAGTCGGCCCATCGCTCGATACAATTCTCCAGTTTCCGACATGGAGTACAGTGCGGCACGGTCTTCGTCGCCTCTGGTCCTGCGCAGGCCTTCGACTGCTGCGAGCAGGTATGCCTCCGCCTCGTCGTAGCGCACGAGTTTCGTGAGCACGCCGCCGACCATCAGACCGGTTTCGAGCGTGTCCGCGTGATCCTTGCCGAGGTGCCGACGGAAGGCGTCGTGCGCCGCCAACGAGAGTTCGAGCGACTCTTCGAGTCGATCAAAGCCGGTCAAGACCTTGGCTAACGCATAGCGGAGTCGCGCTTGGACGATCGGGCGATCGTCGAATCGAGAGCCGATGATCTCGACCGCGGGATCGACCACGGCGGCCTGGACGAGCGATCTGGCCATGATCACCGGATCTGTCATCGCCCACTGCCGGTCGAACAGCTCGAGTTGTTCGCCGCGGCGCGATGCGTCGAGCGCGGCGACCATGGGAGAGTGTTGGAACCCCCGCCGCGCTGATGCGGCCAAGGATGTCTTGTGCGAGCGGGCGTCAAGCATCGACAGCATGTCGGTGAGGAATTCGCTCACGCCTCGGAGCTCGTCGGCACGTTGCTGTTCGGCCGACTGAGCGATTCTGGTCCGGTGCAGTTGCTGTCGAAGCTCGTGCTCGGCGGACAGCGCGCGTCGCAGGGCTAAGCCGGTGCCGACCAGCCCCGCAAGCGTGAAGCCGGCGGCGGCGAGGGCGAGAACGACGGGCCGCCGATGGCGGCGGACGAACTTGCGTATGCGATACGCCGTGCTCGGCGGCGCCGCGGCCACCGCCTCGTTGCGCAGCAGGCGCTCGAGATCCTCGGCCAGCGCCGCGGGCGTCGTGTATCGCCGCTTCCGGTCCTTATCCATGCACCGCAGCACGATCCACTCGTGCTCCTTTTTGAGCAGCGAGCCAAGCTCGGCCGGGGCGGTCTGTCGCCGCCTCGCCACGTCCGCCGACGATGACGCGAGTGTTGCCGCGCGTTCGCTCAACCGCGGGGGTTCATCCTCGCGGAGGATCCGTCGCATCTCATCGAAGCCCTTGGAGCGCAGCGTCGCGCCGTCGAAGGGCGTCCCCCCCGCGAGCAGCTCGTACAGCATCACACCCAGCGAGTACACGTCGGTGCGTGCGTCCACGTCCAGCCCCGGCATGTCCGCCTGCTCGGGGCTCATGTACTCGGGCGTGCCGATAAACTGGCCGAACTCAGTGAACAGCGTCCGCTCGGTCAGCTGCAGGGACACCGCCTTCGCGATGCCGAAGTCGATGATCTTCGGCACGGGCTTCCCGTCCTCAAGAGTCACCAGCACATTGCTGGGCTTCAGGTCCCGGTGGATGATCCCCTTGTGGTGCGCGTGCTGGACGGCATCGCACACCGGAATCATCAGGGCGACTCGCTCCGCAATGCTCAGCCGTTCGCGGTCGCAGTATTCGGTGATCGGGATCCCCGCGACCAGTTCCATCGCGAAGTACGGTCGGCCGGTGTTTGTTGCGCCTGCGTCGAAGACTCTCGCGATGTTCGGATGATTCATCATCGCCAGGGCCTGGCGCTCGGCCTCGAACCGCGCAATCACTTGCTTCGTATCCATCCCGAGCTTGATGACCTTCAGCGCGACCCGCCGGTGGATCGGCTTGCTCTGGGCAGCCATGAAGACCACACCAAAGCCACCTTCGCCGATCTGCTGGAGCAGCTTATACGGGCCGATCTGGTCGTCCGCGCGTTCGGAGGGCATGGGCAGCGGCTCGGAGGCGGACGTTGGTGCACTCAGAAACTCAGCTCGGCCTTCCAATGCTCCGAAAATCGCCCGCACGTTGCTCGCGAGCGTGGTGTCGTCGCAGCACGCCCGGTCGATAGCCGCTGGCTGGTCTTCGGAAGGCAGATCGACCACCGCTTCGAAGATTTCCCGTGCCCGTCGCGCGGATGTCATGGCCGGTTCTCCCGCTTCCGCCGGACACCGCCGGTCTCTCGGCGCGGACCGTGCTTTGGCCAGCTACCGAACAATCCGACCACACCCAATAGGCTGCAGCCGACGACAACCGCGATCGCCGGCAATGCCTGCAGCAACGCCGGAACACTCGGGGAGATCTTCGCGAGCAAAGCGAAGCGCACCGCACTGACATCGAACTCCGGACATGCTTCCAATGGCTTACGGAACATCATAAGCGTACCACCGTACAGTGCGCAGATTGCCACACCAGACACCCCGAATACACTCCACTGCCACTACGTAGCCACGTCCTACCATGCTGCCTTGAGACCTAGGCCAAGCACATAGCCGCGCAATGCGGCAACGCCCACGCGAAGCAGAAATGCCAACTGCCGGATGCAGGCTGACGTCACGCGCGAACTCCGGGCTTTGCATCCCACTTGATAGTGTCCGTTCAGCTCCATCCTCCCCTCACTCTGCGGCAGCCAGCCTAATGGCCAGCCACGCCCGGGCGAACGCCCAGCGCCGATCCACAGTGCTGCGCGAGACACCCAGCGCAGCCGCAGAGTCTTCCGCTGAGAGCCCCGCGAAGAACCGAAGTCGAACAACCGTCGCAGACTCCGGGTCTTCAGCCTCCAAGCGACTGAGCTCGTCGTCAAACCTCAGGATATCGTCTGATTCGGCTGCGGCCAGGTCTGCCAAATCCCTCACCTCAAGCCGACCTCGACCGCCACCCCGCTTGGCCCGCCCCTTGGCTTTGGCGTGGTCAAGCAGGATTTGCCGCATCGACTCTGCAGCGGCCTTGTAGAATTGAGCACGGCCGGACCATGGCACTTCACGTGGACCAGCAAGCTTAAGGTATGCCTCGTGAACCAGAGCGGTCGCTGAAAGCGTGTGCCCTGGCCGTTCCGACGCCATCATATGCTGTGCGGCCTTGCGCAACTGGTTGAACACCAGCGGCATCAATGTGTTCGCCGCCGCTAAATCGCCTTTAGCGGCGGAGTTCATCAACACGGTCGCGTCGGGCCTCTGAAGCGACATGATACTATTTTAGGCTCCTCGCTATTTCGTGTCGGTCGGAGCTCGGGGACCGTGCCCCAGACCCCCTGGGATTTTTCGCTTTCGGTCCACCGGCAGGCAGGGGATGATGGGCGTCGAGGGGGGCGGCTGGCCCTCGAAGTGGAGCCAGCGCTCCTGCCGTTGGGATTCTGAGTTGGCGCTCGGCTACGGAATCCCTCATCTCGTTGTTCGACCTGATCGCCGGCAAGCTCGACTTCAAGCTCCCGACGCTGGCTCAGGCTAACCACACGAAATAGCGCGGAGGCCAATTGCTGCCGCCGGTTGCCATGCCGACGGCATGGCAGCCGGGCCGAGCTGCACAACCGTCGGAGGCAGGTCCATCGCATGGGTTGGACGCGTTCAGATGCGTGCGATAAAGTATCTCCTGCTTGGATGAATGGCGAGGCTGACGGAGGATGCGACGGCATCATCGCCCGCGACAATCGAGGCCGATAAACCATCGTAATGCATTGCTATGGAACGATTTGCACCCGTAGCTCAGGTGGATAGAGCAGCGGATTTCTAATCCGCCGGTCGGGGGTTCGAATCCCTCCGGGTGCGTGCATACGCGCCAGGCCCACACAGAACCGCACAGCGACGCGCGCACGCGTGGGCATTGTCACCACATACATCACACACTCACGAGATCGTCACCCTTCCGCCGGGTCGGTGGCGCTGCGTGCGTGCGGGGGCGGGCCGGGCCGATGATCCAGCGCGTGCTCGCTGGGCGGGCGGCCTTCGACGGCTATTCCCACCCGATGGCCGAAGCCATGGCATATTCGCCCGCGTGCGAGATCGAAATCGTCCAGCGGCGAATGTTGAGCAGCTCGCCGCGGTGGGCGGCTTTGCCGTGAAGCGTGAGGCAGGGACGGCCAAGCCGGTCGGGCAGCGTTTCGACATCGGTCCACTCGATCCCGCCGCGCCAGCCGGTGCCGAGGGCTTTGAAAACCGCCTCTTTGACTGCAAACCGGCCGGCGAGCGTGATCTCGGCCTGCCGCGCGCCCAAAGCGTATGCACGTTCCGCTGGCGTAAATACGCGCGTGAGGAAGTGGTCGCCATGCGCCAGCCAGATGCGGCGGATGCGCGGGATATGGACCAGATCAACGCCATGGTGCAGTTCGACTCTCATGGCTGTAGCCGGTCGAGCCGGGCGACGGGCGCTGTCGTCGCGCGGTAGTGTGAAGCAGCAAGTAATCTGTCAGAACACATGGTTCGGGTTTGAAGCATGGGTGGCATGAGGCCTCCGGCCCGTGCGTCCTACAACAAACAAGGGCGCTGATTTCACGCCGTGACGCCGGCGCGCATCCGCTTGATCTGAACATCCCAGCACGACGCAGCACGAGCCAGTGCCGCGCGTCATGGCCGCTGTTGGTCTGCCCGAACGCCGGCGTCGCGGCGCCGGAGGCCAGAAGCTCAGGACGCCTCCGGCGTGCGCGCGACGACCCACTGCGTATAGAGCGAGTGAAGCGCGACATACGTATAGCCGGTGATGAAAATCAGCAGGAAGGGCAGCGCCGCAGCCGTCCGATCAAACCACTGCGGCAATGTCATCAGCCCGATTCCGCAGATGATCAGGTAGAGCGCGATCGTCAACTCGAGATAGGCCTGCCAGACGCGGCGTTGACGAAAGCCGCCGAGCCGCTGACGCCATTGATGGCGGGAATCCTGTCCAAACTTGGGCGTGCGGACAAACTCGCCGGTCGAGCCGAAGAAGCCGTCGAGCGCCGCGATCGCGTTGTTGAAGGCGATACCGATGCCGACCGCCATGAGCGCGGGGATGTAGCGCAGACAATCGCCCCAGCTACGCAAGAGTTCGCGCTGGCTGACAATGTAAAAGATCGTCGCCGAGCCGAAGCCGATCACGAACATGGCCGATTCAAACGCGAGGCTCAGCGGCGTCGACGGCTCATTGACGATCAGCTTCGCGATCAGCGCCGGCCCCATCAACAGGCTCAGCAGCACCATCAGGATGTAGACGATGCCGCTGGTCAGGTGAAAGATCGCTTCGAGCTTGACGCGCCACGAGCCGGGGCTGCGCAGGACGCGCGGCAACAGCTTCAGACAGGTCTGCGCGCCGCCCTTGGTCCAGCGGTGCTGCTGGGCCTTGAACGCGTTCATCTCCGGCGGCAGCTCGGCCGGCGCGGTCAGCCCCGGCAGGAAGATGAAGCGCCAGCCCGCGAGCTGCGCGCGATAGGACAAATCCAAATCTTCGGTCAGCGTGTCGTGCTGCCAGCCGCCGGCCTCGATGATCGTCGTGCGGCGCCAGACGCCGGCGGTGCCGTTGAAGCTCATGAAGCGGCCGGAGCGATTGCGGGCGGTATGCTCGATCACAAAGTGGCCGTCGAGCAAAATCGCCTGCGCCTGCGTCAGCACCGAGGCCGAACGGTTCAAGTGCTCCCAGCGCGTCTGCACCATGCCGATGTGCGGGTCTGTGAAGTAGTGGATCGTCCGGCGGAGCATGTCCGACGGCGGGAGGAAGTCGGCGTCGAAGATGGCAATAAAGTCGCCTGTCGCGCTCTTCAAACCGTGTTCGAGCGCACCGGCCTTGTAGCCCGAGCGATCGGTGCGATGGATGTACTCGACGTTGAGGCCGGCGGCACGCAGCTCATCCGCAGCCCGTCGGGCGATCGCACAGGTCTCATCGGTCGAATCGTCCAGGACTTGAATCTGCAGCTTGTCGCTGGGGTAATCGAGTTGGCCGGCCGCGCGAATGATCCGCTCCGCCACGTACTGCTCGTTGTACATCGGCAGTTGGACCGTGATCCGGGGAAGCTCAGGAAAAGCCTGTGGAGCGGCGGGGGCGGCCCGGCGCACGCGCCAGAACGTCAAAACGAGGAAGTAGCGGTGAAGTCCGTAAACACACAGGATCGCGAGGACCGTCGTGTAGCCGAAGATCACCAACTTCGCGAGCCAGTACCAGACTTGCTCAGTGCTCATGCCCACCAGTATTCGCCGCGCCTTTGCATTTCTTACCGCACAAACCGACTATGCTACGAGCAGACCCGCGATGGGTCAATCATATCATAAATCTCTTCGTTGTAAAAGGTTGTAAACGTCGGCGCGTGATCCGCGCGGCCCGCGCCGGGAGCTTGGGCGGCATCAGGCGCGTTTCTCCAGTGGTTCCGTGCGGCCGGCCAGCCGTCGCTCACGTCGTTGGGTCGCGAGGTCGATCGCCAGATCGATCGCGGCGGCCATGCTGCCGGGATGGGCGAGGTTTCGACCCGCGATGTCAAATGCGGTCCCGTGATCGACGCTGGTCCGAATCGCCGGCAGGCCCAGTGTGACCTGCGCCGCCCGGTCGAACGCCACCATCTTCAACGGGATCAGCCCTTGATCATGGTACATCGCGACCAACCCGTCGAACCGTCGCAACATGTGCGGCGTAAAGGCCGTATCGGGCGGCAGCGGACCGCTCGCGTTGATGCCGGCGGCCCGGGCCAGGCCGAGAGCCGGCTCGATGATGCGGGTCTCTTCATCGCCGATCAAGCCACCCTCACCGGCATGTGGATTGACGCCCAACACGCCGATGCGCGGCCGTTCGATGCCAAACCACTCCTTCAGCGCCGTGTTCAGGTTGTCGATCGGCTGTTGGACCAGACCGATCGTGAAATGATGGCGCAGCTCGAAAAGCGGCACGTGCGTGCTGGCGAGCGCCACACGCAGCGGCTGTTGGAACCAGGGCGGGCCAGCGCCGCCGGCGTCATCCTCGTGAGGCGGTCCCTCGCGCTCGCTGCGCGGCGGCTCTGCGACGAAGACCATGGTGACGCGACGGGTCTCGAAGCGCTGCGCGAGCAGCTCGGTGTGGTCCTTCACGCGGTAGTTGGCCAGCGCCCAACTCTCCTTGCAGATCGGCGCGGTGACCAGCGCTTCGATCATGCCGCTTTTCAGATGGCGTATCGCCTCTTCGAGGAAGCGCATCGAAGCATGGCCGGCGAGTTCATCCGGACCACGCTCACCAGCCATGCGCCCCGCCGGCAAATCATCAAAATCCGCCACGAGTACGCCGGTGCCCACGCGCGGCGGCCCGCCGTCATAGGGTTCGCGCCACCAGAACGGATTGATCTCGGCCTGATCGGCGGCTAATTCAAGCTGTTCATGCTGCCCAAAGATGACGAAGCGCGCCCGGCCGCGCAGGCTGATGCGATGCAGCGCTTTGACGATCACCTCCGGCCCGATGCCGAGCGGGTCGCCCATGCTGATGCCGATCAATGGCCGTTCGTAGATCGTGGTGGTGGGACGGTCGCTCATGGCGTGAACCCGCCCGCACGGAGCAGCTCAACCAGGACCGTGTCGGCGGCGCTGCTTGCAGTGTCTCCTCCGGGCGCGTCTTGCTGGGTCAGCCCTCTGAGCCGATGCACAAGCACGCGCGCGAGCAGGTCGCTTTCGAGATTGACGCGGTCGCCCGGATGACGCTGGCCGAGAATCGTTTTTTCCAGCGTCGTGGGGATCAGCGCGACGGCGAACTCGTCCGCCGCCACGTCGGCCAGCGTCAGGCTTGTGCCGTCGATGGCGATCGAACCTTTGGGAATGAGATAGTCACGCATGTTCGGCGGCGTTGCGACGATCAGGCGCCACTCGCCGCCATCGCGCTCGACACGGACAACCGTGCCGACGGCATCGACGTGTCCCTGGACAAAATGGCCGTCGATGCGGTCGCCGACGCGCAAGGAGCGTTCGAGATTGACGCTGTCGCCGACCTTGATTTCGCCCAGAGCCGTGCGCCGCCAGGTTTCGGGCACAACGTCGAAGCGGGCAATGTCGTGGTTGAGGGCGGCGACGGTTAGGCAGACGCCGTTGACCGCGATGCTAGCGCCGTGGCGCGTGCCATCCGCGAGCGGACCAAGCTCGATGGACAAGTCGGTGCGGCTGAGATGCCGAACGCGTCCGAGCTGCTCAACGATGCCAGAAAACACGCCATACTCTCGTGGCCCGCACGCCGGCGCGGCGCTGCCTATCAGCGCCGAATTCGCCTGCCGTCCACATCATGATAGCCCACCTCGACGGAAGCACGCACGCCGTTGCCGCCATGCACCCATCATGTGAGCGAGATTATTCAGGAGGAAGTAGCGTTGCAGGGCCACGACCGGGAGGGAGTGATAGATTATCAGCGGATCTCCGCTTCCTGACGGTCGCGGCTCTGCTACAAGGTACAGATCAGATTTGAGAGCGCTCTCATGGTGAACTGAGCGCTGCAATAGTCGCTCGCACACCAATCAAAGACTCGCCCGTCAGGCCCCCGCCGCGACCGAGCGCAACTCCGCCGGCGGCAACGGCGCGGCGGACGTTCCCGCCTCCAGCCGTTTCTTGAGCGAGAGCGCCTCCATCGGCGGCAGATCCTCGAGGCTGGCCAGCCCGAAGATGTCGAGGAATTTTCGAGTCGTGCCATAGAGCATCGGGCGGCCGACGATCTCGGCCCGGCCGACGATCCGCACCAAGCCCACTTCGCGCAGCCGGTTGAGCACTTCGCCGCAGGCCGAGCCGCGAATGGCCTCGATATCGGCTCGAATGATCGGCTGCTTATAGGCGACGATCGCCAGAGCTTCGAGCGCGGCGTTGGACAGGCGCGTCTGGGCGCGGGCCTTGTGCAGCTTGCGCAAGTGCGGCTCATACGCGGGCAGCGTCAGCATCTGATAGCCGCCGGCCAGCTCCTCAATTCGAAAGGCCATCTTGGCAAGGGTGTACTTGTCGTTCAATTCGGCGATCAGCAGCCGCGCCTCAACCGGCTTCACGTCGAGCAACTCCGCCAGGCGCGCCAGACTGAGCGGCGCATCCGAGGAAAACAGCAGCGCTTCGAGGATGAGCGACGGAGGGGCATCGAAGTCGGACATGTCCTCCGGACAATCCGCGCTTTCGTCTTCCATCGGTGCTTCTTTGTGAATCGCGACTGCATCGGCCAACTCGGTGCTGTCGCCGGCGTTCACTGACGCATCGATCGGCGCCTCAGACAGCGGCTGCGACTCGGCATCGAGCAACAGCGTGGCATCCGCGACGGAACCGGCGGAAACATCGCCAAGAGGCGCGGACGTCAACTCACCCGCAGGCGTCGCGATCAGCGCTTCTAGCGATTGTGCGGCAGGGGTCAGCTCATCACGCTGCTCTAGATCGGCGAGGGCCGCAATCGAGATGGCAACGGGGAACTCAAGCTCCGCCGGCCGAACGTCCACTTCGCCGATACGAGGCGAAGCCGTGCTTTTCTCATGATCGGTCGATGGCACGGCCGCGTCGGCTTGGGGAGCGCTGTGTCCCGCTTTGCGGCGGCTGCGAGGCTTGCGCGCCGGCGGAACGGCGATCGCTCCGGAACAGTCCGCGGAATCGGCGCTGCATGGCGCGGTTGCCATAGCAATATCCGCCGACAAAGCAGCGCCATCTCCGGTATCGTGAGAATTCACACGACTCCCCAACCCATTGTTGTCCATTGCGCACTCGACCCGATCCATGGTGAGCGTTGCGTCTTCCATGACGATTTACTCCTCGCTGCGAATCGTTCATGATAGTAGCCGTTGCGAATAGCCCGCCGCAATAGGCAAGCGGAAATTCTCAACCAGGCCCGCCTGCGAGGAACTGAGGAGCCGCCCGATGAAATCTGCCCAACCGTGGCGACTGGCGCAAGCGCTTACGCAACTGGTGATCGTGGATGTGCAGACCAAGCTGCTGCCCTTCATTGCTGATTACGAGTCGGTGGTCGCGCAGTGCGAACGCATGATCCGCGCGGCCGCGATCCTCGAGTTACCCGTGACCATGACGGAGCAATACCCGCAGGGGCTTGGCGCCACCCACACCGCGATCACCGCCGCCGCGGCGGACGCCGGCGCGCCGCTCCTGCAAAAAATGAGCTTTGGCGTATGCAGCGACGAAGCCTGTCGGCGACGCTTGGAGCAACTCGGCCGCCCGCAGGTGCTGCTGATCGGGATCGAGGCGCATGTGTGCGTGCAACAGACGGCGCTCGAACTGCTGGAGCTGGGGCTGCGACCCACGCTGATCGCCGATGCGGTCGGCTCGCGCCGGCCCGCCGACAAGCAGATCGCTCTGGAGCGGCTGCGCGCGGCCGGGGCCGACATCACCACATTTGAGGCGGCGGTCTTTGAGTTGCTGCGGCTATCCGGGACGGAGCGGTTCAAGCGCATTTTGCCGCTGGTGAAATGAGTTCGTCGCGCGATACGACTAACGTCGTTACGCGGGGCCGCTGAGCATTCAGTCACAAAAGGCGAATCGTCATGGCGCGCTACCGCGAAGAGCGGCCTCAATACGAAGACAAGCGCGATGATGAGGAGCGCGAGGCGCTCGATGACGAGCGCGACGACCCGCAAGATTGCGATCTGAACGACGACGATGATGACGACGAACTCGACGCGCTGCCCTGTCCCGCCTGTCGCCGTGATGTGCTCGCCGAAGCGGAACGGTGCCCCCATTGCGGCGAATTTCTTGACGCGAATCGCGCGCGTTCCCAGCCGCCGTGGGTCATCCTGACGGCGGCGATCCTCTTGGGCGTCGCGGGGTTGTATTACCTCAGCCGGATGTGAGCTTTGCCGGCGCGCAGCGGGCCGCGCGGTCTGGCGTCGAAACGCCGCAGCCGATCGATCGGCCATCGCTCAGCGCAGCAGCAACAGCGTCGAGAGCGGCACCGCGACGATGCGCGGGTCGTCAATGACCGCTGTGTCGTCGAGCGTTACAGCAACGCCGAACGGCGCGTTGTAGTGAGCCTGCGCTAGGAAGCTGCGCAAGCCGTCGAGATCGCGGTGCTCGATTCGCGTGCGATACTTGACCTCGACCGGAATCCGCTGCTCGCCGATCGTGAGCACATAATCGACCTCCGGCTCGGCGTTGCGTTCGGGGAAATGGGCCACGTCGAGATTGAGGATCGAACGGAAGAAATAGCCCGTTGCGCTCTCGGCGACGAGACCGCTCAGGTCACGCAAATGCGAACTTTCGGAGAGTCGCTCCGGGGCAAGCGGCACAATCTCTTCGAGCCACGCGGCCCGCAGCGCATGATCACACAGACACAACTTGTAGGCCCCGCGCTTGCGCTTCAGGCGCAGCTCAAGCGGCTCGATCAGCCGGATCAGCAGCGTACCGTCGAGAAATTTGAGATAGCTGAGAATGCGCTGCCAGCCGAGGTTGGCCTGCATCAGTTGCCGGAGCTCCTTGAGATAGAGCTGTTGTGACGGCGATTGCCCGAGATAGCGGCAAGCCAGGCGAAAAATCTCCTCCAGGAGCCGCTCATCGCGCCGCTGACCGCGCGGCCCCATGCGCAGGTCGTGCTGGATCGCGCGCAGGATCACGGTCTCTTTCAAGAAATCCGCGACGCGCTCCCACGGCTCGTCGGGGCGCGCATGTGCGATCGGATAGGCGCCGCGGTCGGAATACTCGCGAAAGGCGCGGTCGCGCACGGCGCGATGGTCTTCACCGTGCCGCCGGAGGGCGTGCCAGAATGCCTTCTCACGCAGCGGCGCGAGGCCGTTGAAGGGCAGATGCGGTGGAATCATCCCGAAGCCGCGCAACTCAGCGATTTCACGCAGCAACAGCGGCCCGATTTCAATCGTGGCGATGCGCCCGGCGAGGCTGTCGCGGCCGGCCTCGATCCGTAACGCCGAACTGCCCGTGACGAGGACGCGCACCGGCTGAAGATCGACGAGTTGCTTCAACTGCGGGGCCCAGTCGGCGAGATTCTGCACTTCATCGAGGAAGACCAGGACCGGCTTTCCCTCGTTCGCGGACTGCTGAAAGGACCGCCCCAGCACGGCCTGCTGATACCACTGGCAGATTTCGAGAATCGGCATCGACAATTTGCGCAAGTCGGGCAAGTCGTCGAATTGCACCCGCAGAATGTGGCGCGGCGAGTGCCCTTGCTGCAATTGGTGCTGAATGAGCTGTCGCAGCAGCGTGGTCTTGCCCACCTGGCGCGGCCCGCGCAGCACGGTCGCCGGCGCCAGCCCGTTGGTCAGGCTGTGCAGCAGCGGCGCGAACGCCCAGCGCCGCGCCGGTGGTACGCCCACATCAACTTCATCCCGCCACCACGGGTTCCCGTCCCGAATCGTCCGCTCGATCGAAGGGGATGTTTTGAGTTGCTCGAAGAGGGACAGTTGTCGCATGGACGCGCGCCCTCACTCCCGGTTCGTCGCGCCGCTGCTGCGCTGCAGCGGAAAGAGCAGCACGTCGCGGATGCTCGTGCTGCCCGTCAGCAGCATGCAGATGCGGTCGATGCCGATGCCCAGTCCGCCGGCGGGGGGCATGCCATATTCCAGCGCCTCGACAAAATCTTCGTCCATGATGCGCATCGTTTCTTCGCCCTCGCCCTCGACCGGCACGGCGAAATTCTCGCGCTGGATCGCCGGGTCATTCAGCTCGCTATAGGCGTTGCCCATCTCCATGCCGTGGATGTACGCCTCGAAGCGCAGCGCCAGCCGGGCGTCTTGCGGATGGCGGCGCGTCAGCGGGCAGAGCGGCGCCGGATAGTCAATCACAAAGGTGGGATGACGCAGATGATGCTCGACGTGTTCCTCAAAGAGTGCGTTGACCAGCAAGGTATGGTCGATCGTCGCGGCCTCGGGCGCGGGCTGCTGCTCCATACCGGGCGCGGCGACCTTGTGCGGATCAGCGCCGTGCATGACGGCATTGTGGGCGCGGATCAGCTTCGCGAGCAGCCCGGTCTCGCGCGCCTTCGCCAGCACCGCGGCCTGATCGTGAATGTCTACGCCGACGTACTCGGCCATCAGGCTGGCATAGCGCCGCCGCGGCCAGGGCGGCGTGTAATCAATCACGCTGTCCTCGAACGGGATGCGATACGAGCCGAAGACGCTCTGCGCCGCGCCGGCGATGATCTCTTCGGTGATCTGCATCATGTCGTGATAGTCGCCATACGCCATGTAGAGCTCGAGCATCGTGAACTCGGGATTGTGGCGCGGGCTGATGCCCTCGTTGCGGAAGCAGCGCGAGAACTCATACACCCGCTCCAACCCGCCCACCAGACAGCGCTTGAGATACAGCTCCGGCGAAATGCGCAGGTAGAGCTGCATGTCGAGCGTATTGTGGTGCGTGGTGAAGGGCCGCGCCGCCGCCCCGCCATAGATCGGCTGCAACACCGGCGTCTCAACCTCGAGAAAGCCCCGCCGCGCCAGCACGGCCCGCGCGTGAGCGATGATCCGCGAGCGCTGGATGAAGACCTCCCGCGACTCGGGATTGCTGAACAGATCGACATAACGCCGCCGATAGCGCAGCTCCACGTCGGTCAGGCCATGCCACTTCTCCGGCGGAGGCCGCAGGGCCTTGCTGAGCGGGAGCAGCCGATCGACCCAGAGAGTCAACTCGCCGGTCTTGGTGCGGCCCAGGCGCCCCTCGACGCCAACGAGATCGCCAAGATCGAGCAGCTTCGCGACTTTCCACGCGACCTCACCAGCAGGGAACTCTGAGCCGTCGGCGGCGGTAACGTTCGCAACTGAAGCGTCGGATCGATCCACCTGGGAGCCAGCCGTGCCCGCCGGGCTTTCATGCCCTTCGTCGCTGCGTCGCTCCGTCGCTTCGTCGCTTTTCTTGCTTGATGCTGCGGCGCTTGGTGACGAAAACGCAGCCAGGGCGCTTTCGAGATTTTTCTTCGAGATGCCGTACTGCAAGTCACCCGATTGATCGCGCACGGTCATGAAGATCAGGCTGCCGATGTCGCGATGGAGCACAACCCGGCCGGCTGCACGAAAGCGTGCCTCGGGCAGATCGAGTATCTGGCCAGACTCGATGTTCAACTCCGCGGAGCGGGCGCTGATCTCACGGTTGCCGACAACGCCTGGAAACCGGCCGCCATACGGATCAACGCCCAGCGCCCGCAGCTTCTCGAGCTTGGCCTTTCGATCAGAGATTTGGTCGCTCATACGCCGGGCGAGTGTACCCGCAAAGCGCGCCGGCGACAGCCGCAACGGGCCGCGACCGCGCCCTTGCGGAGCCGCGACCGCGCCGTTGCAGAGCCGCGACCGTAAGGAAGCGGAGATTCACGAAGAATCGATCCACTCCCTCACGGTCGCGGCTCTGCCAAACCACTGAGAAACTCTGAGCAGGCACTAGTTGGCCGGCGCGGTCGTCGCGGAGCCGTTGCCCTCGGTCACCTTCGGCTTCGGCGGCTCCTGATAATGGGTGATCGTCTTCTGGAAATAGCGGCCGTCTTTCATGGTCGCCTGGCTGCTGCTCGAGAGCAGGAAGTCGAGCTTGTTCATCACTTTGCCGACCTTGGTCATGATGCTGATGAATGTTCGCATGGTCGGGTCTTTCGCCATCTGCGGCCCGCCGAACATGTTCATCATGCCCGAGATGCTCTGCAGCATCGACGACATCTCCGCGCCGAACTTGCTCAAATCACCATAGGCCAGCGCGTAGACCTTACCCGTCGGCTGGAGGCCCTCTTTCACGAATCGCTCGTTCTTCGTGAAGTTATCTTCCTCGCCGGCGGCGGTTTTGAGCGCAGCCGATACGCGGCTCGCCGATTTCGGGCCGAGCGCGACCACGAGGTTGCCGCCCGCGAAGCCGATGACCGGCTGCATATTCATCATCGCCAGGAAGGGCTGATTCACCGTCTTGAAGCCCTCGGCGCCATCGACTTTGGCATCGGCCAGGCCGCCCTGCTGCTGTTGTGAGAGCATGTCTCCCAGTTGCGTCATCCAGCGATTGACGACCTCCTTCGCCTTGGCTTCGTCCTTGACGTTGAGAACCACGACATAGTCGGCGCCGGCATAGGGGCCGTCGCCGGCCATCGTGAACATCGTCATGCCGCCGCCGATCCAACTCAGCAAATCCTGCTCGATGTCAACCGGCAGCGTCAGTTTGGTTTGATCCCACTGAGCCAACATCGCCTCGCCGTCCGGCACTTCCTTGCGGATGAAGTCGAGCACCATCGCATAGACCGCGGACAGGTTGAAGCCGCTGGAGACGGAGAAGTTGCTGGCGCCCTTCGGGACGAACTTGAGCGGATTCTCAATCGGCGCGTTGCCAAAGAGCGCTTTGTAGAACCCGGTCTCCGCGGCGCCCTCCTTGAAGGCGGTGACGGTTTCGCTCGTGGTCTGCATCCCGTCCGTGCTGGAGGTGCTGGCGCTGTAATCGAAAATGTCGAGCTGATCGATCATCTTGCCGGGCAGGGCCATGAACTGGACGGCCTGCGGCTGCGTCGTGGCGGGGTCATTCTGGTTGGCCATCTCCATCCCCTTGGCGATCAGCTCGCGCACCTGTGCCATCAGTCGTTTGATGTCGACGAAGGTGACGGTGTCTTTGCCCTGCGGCAGCAGCTTGACGGCGGCATTGAAGCGCTCGCTCGCCGCCAGCGCCTGGCCTTTCTTGCCACGGAGCATCTCGAGGGCCTGATCGGCCAGCGTGTTGCCGACTCCGAACACGATCACGCCCTTTTCGCGCGCCAGCAGCGCGGCGATCGGAACGGGCAAGTCGTTCACCGTCAGCCGGTGCGTCACGCTCTCGCCGCTGCCGTCCTTGGTCAGCGTGAGTGCGTTGGGAGGCGCGAGTGCGACCAGCGCTTCGAGCAGCGCCGCGAGCGCTTCGAAGTTGGCGCCAGCCTTGCCGTCGCTCGGCTCCATGAGAGTGACAATGTCGTAAAACGGGAAGACAAGCTTCATGCCAAAGGCCGCTTCACCGCCGAGCAGGCTCTGGCAATCGACCGCGGTCAGCAGGTCATTGAACTTCTGCCACTGCTCATCGAATTGGGCCGGATCCTGCCCCGACTGCTCGACGCCCTGACGCAGCATGCGGCGCAGGTCGTTGCCAAAGTTCTGGGCGACGATTTCGTCGAAGACGCGCTGCATCTGCTTGCGCAGGAAGGACTGCCCTTCGTGCGTGCGCGAGTAGATGCCCAGCGCGGCGTCCGCAGGAATCGCCTTGGCCAGCTTGAAGTCGTCGATCACCGCCGCCGACGCCGGCGCGGCCAGCGCCAGCAACGGCAGCAAACCCATCAGGCATCGCTTCCAGGCCGAAACACGGGTCATGGTTGCTCCTCAGCTTCGTGAATCACGGCTCGTTGAGTCAGTCCGGCGGAACGATCCCAACCGGCTTGCAGCCTGCCTGGCCGACGGTGCGCGAACCGCGATTCGCCGCGCGCGGCCATCCTCAGGCCCCGCTTATCCTAATCGGAAGAAAACCGCCCGAAAGTGCCGTGATCGCCATCGCACGGAAATCCACAATTCGCCACAAGATGCGGCAAATCGTCCTTCGCGCGAGTGCTTCAAAGGGGCGGCCGTGCGGCGGGATGAAACGCTCGCTCAGCGCGGCGGGCTGGCTGCCGCCGGCGTCTCGCCGGGGGCGTGGGTGAAGTCGTATTCGTGGAAGAGCCGCGCGCTGTCGCCGGGCGGCTGAAGCCGGGCGGTCAGAATATAGCGCCCGGGGCTGAGCGGCGCTTTCTCATCGAGCAAGAGCTGAAAGCGATAAAAACGCGAGAGCGCGTCCCAATGTTCCGTCATGGCGTCGCTCGAATCGAGCGGCGCGGTCCACGAGCAGATCTGCTGACCGATGCGGTCGGTGGTCGCGGGACGTGCCTGCGAGAGTTCGAAGAGGAACTCGCCGACGGCCTTGGTCTTGTCGCCGGAGGCGTCGTAAGCGGCGATGATCACTTCGAGGCCGTCGGCATCGCCGTCGCCGGCGAAGCTGAGCGGGCGGGTCCAGTTCTTCTGGATTTCAATGCGCGCGGGCAGAACGAGCTTCATGTACGCCGACATCTCGCTGTCGGCGGAGTCATAAGCCGGTTGCGACGATTCGCAGCCGCTCAGAGCCACGCCGGCACAGACGAACACGCGCGCGAGCCAGCCGCAACGAATGTGCATGAGAAAACTATGCACGCGATCGGCGCGCGGGTCAAGCCGCGCGCCGATCGAAGCGAATTCGCGGGCTATTGCGCGCGCCCGGCCGCCCAGGGCCAGCGGGCTATTGCCGAGCCGGAAACGCCCAAACTACTCGCGGCCAAATCAACCGTGCCCACGAATGCGCTGCCGGGCGTCGGATACGTGCCGAGCTGATATGTCGCCGCGCGCGCGAAAAGCCCGCGGCGATTTCCCTCGATACGATAATCGAGCACTTGCTGATCGTTGAGATTGTCGCGTTTTTCCGCTTTGGTATAACGCGCAGAACCGTCGCAAAACACAAGATTGTCATAAAGCCGACGCTTATGCCAGCCGACAATGTCAAAGCTCGGCTCATTTGGGGCGGGGTTTTGATCGCGCCCGATCATGTTAAAGAAGCGCGGCTCGCCAAAGGCCACGACCTTGGCCGTATCGCGAATCGTGGTGATCTTTTTTCCTCCGGCGCCGCTGGTGTAGTGCCAGGTGCCAGCGGTGGCGTCGATATAGCCGATCAGGCTCATGCGATAGCTGTTGCCCATCATGTCATAGAGCGGCCGGTTGAAGCTGGAGCGGGGCACGTCGTCCACCTCGACGCTGTTGGGGAAGCCGTTGTCGGACGGGCACTTGAACCAGTCGAGCTTGCGGGCGTCGGCCTGCCCCACGCCGCCGGAGAGAATGTAACGGTTCATCGGGCGCGTCTCCGCCGATTGATCAACAAAGGCCTGCACGACCGGCACGTCGCCCGGCGGTATCTCGCGACTGAACCAAGCCTGTCCCGATGACAGCGTCTGTTGTCCGGGTGCTGCCAGCCGACCATCCAACGGAACCTGGCTCGAGCGACCGCCCCACAGATACCAGTTAAACATGCGCATCTGCCAGTACATGTCGCCGCCGCCCAGGCCGGTCGCGCTGCGGCCGAGCGCCCCAATGATCGGATGCTGCGGCAGAATCACCTCGGATTTGTCCTCGGTCGAATAGGTCTGGGTGCCGATCGCCAGACCTTTGAGCGAAGCCAGGCACTTGGCCCGCTTCCCCTGCTCACGCGCGGCGGTGAGGCTGGGCAGCAGGATCGACAGCAACAAGGCGATGATCGCCACGACAACCAGCAACTCGATCAGCGTGAACGCCGCATGGCGGCGCCGGGCCTTACTCCAAACAAACATAGATGTCTCCCATAGCGCGTGCGGGCCGATGTGCGGCCGCAATCCTCTGAATGTGCTGCGAAATGCATCACGGTGTGACCGGCCGCGAAAAGACCGTGCGCTGGCGACTGGGCTTCCCTTGCACCAGCGCCGCCCGCGGCACGCTTGAAACTTCGCGGCATGACTGAACGCCGATTCTGAACATGACGAATCGACGCGGCTCTTATTAACAACTATACACATCCTTTGACGAAACCACACGTCGAATTGGAAAAACACCCGCCGCTTATCGGACGATAAGTCCTCGACCGATTGATGGTTGACGCTGCCCCCGAGGGGCCGAAAGCCTTTCTGGATTGATCTGGCGCAAAGCAGAGCCACGAACGTGAGGGAGTGCTTAGATTGTCGTGAATCTCCGCTTCCTCACGGTCGCGGCTCCGCTGACGGTCGGACTCCGCTGACGGTCGCGGCTCGGCTTAATGTCGCAGCTCCGCTGACGGCAGCACCGGCGGCAAGCCCATGAAATGAAATGATCGTGGCAGAACTGTCATTCCGTTGGCTGCCACACCGCTGTGTCAGCGCGTCGGGCACTCCCGTCTGCGTGCGCAGCTTGCACGCCACTGCCGCGCGGCGGATGAACGCGACCGATCCGCTCTCGCACATGGGCCGGGTCTCGAAAATCAAGCACGCTGCTGGTGCGAGTGGCGGGTGGCAGGCCCGGCGCACTCGGCAGCCGGGCCGAATCGAGGAAGACAATCTCACGCGCCGGCGCGGGCAATCGGTCATAATGAACGTGGGCCCAGCGGTTGGCGTCGTCATAGTGGTCGGGATCGCCCGGACGGCCGGCGTGGCCGGTGGCGTTGATCGCGTAAGTGCGCTCCATCCGTCCGCCATAGCGCGCCTGCGCCGCCGGGCAAACCAGCACCGACCGGCGGTCGTAGGCCCCGCTCGGATCGCGCGCGTCTCGACCAGCCGCTTTCAGAGCGACGAACGCCCAGTTGGGCAGGCGGCTGTAGGGCTGCCCCAGGGCCGGCCCCCAGCCTCCATGCTCGTTGGCATACAGCCGCGCGGCTTGCATGCACTCACGCAGATTGCTCAGGCAGATGGCGGCTGCGGCCTGTTGTCGCGCGCGGCTGAGCACCGGTAAAAGCACCGCCGTCAGCACTGCGACAATCGCGATAACGACGAGCAACTCGATCAGCGTAAACGCGGAGGAAGGGCGCCGGCGATGCGCCATCTGCAGCTGCACCGCCGGAGGACCACGATAACGAGCAAACAGCAAGCTGCGCGGCGCTGTCGGCTGGTGGTTATCCTGCCGGACCGCCTGATCACAACGCCGGGATTCGAGTAGCAACGTCCTCACCGTGCAGGATATCCGCCGCTGGCAGGCAGGCCCCTGACTGTCAGTCGCCCGCCGCCGATCTCAACAGTAGCGGGCGGCCCGCCACAGGCAAACTGGTCCGCTGTGCCACTTCCATACAGATGTCCGCATACGTCAGCTCGACCTTGACCGTCCATGCAACTCAGTCCGAGCTGCCCATCCGTGCAGGCCGAAGACCGATAGGATCAGACGAGCGAAGGCGTGCAGGCTGTCGATCGTTCGGGCAGTCGGCGTCCGGGCAATCGAATCGTCGGATACGGGTGTGGCCAGACAACGGGGCGGTGTGACCAGGGGGTAGGACCAGGGGGCGTGATCGAGCAGACGGGCGATCCGATATTCCGTCAAAAGGTTGGACCGCAAGATTCACACGGCGTTCGGACTTGCCGCGACAGACGAAATGTGTATCATGCATTATTCAGGGCATGAGCTTGATCGTTAGTGAGGTGTCGAGCCGCCCTGAACCCGGAAGTCTGTTCGCCGCCGGCTCCATCCGCTGCGGCGGGTGTGTTCGCAAAAAATACGGAGCGTAGCTCAGCCTGGTTTAGAGCGCTTGGTTCGGGACCAAGAGGTCGCAAGTTCAAATCTTGTCGCTCCGAGTGGATGGTTCACGTGTACGTCTTGCGCAGCGGTCGAACGGGCCGGTTGTACGTCGGCTCCTGTCAGCAGATCGACGAGCGTTTGGCACGCCATCATCGCGGCGAGTCGCTTGCCACCAAGCACGGCGTACCTTGGAGCCTCGTTCATTCTGAGGCTTTCGCTACCCGTTCGGAGGCGGTCCGTCGCGAGCGTTTCCTCAAAACCGGCCGGGGCCGCGACGAACTTCGCCGGCTCTTGGGTTAGTGCGGTCGCCGCGGCGACAGGTCGCAAGTTCAAATCTTGTCGCTCCGAGTGGATGGTTCACGTGTACGTCTTGCGCAGCGGTCGAACGGGCGGGTTGTACGTCGGATCTTCGATGAATCCCACGTGTGTTTTCGAAAGTGGCGACTGACGCGGGGCGGGGCCTCTTCTCATGAACCGCGCGCCCAAATACATTGTCGGCGTCCGAAGATCATCCGGATCGAGGTGCAGCTTTGAAGCGTCCCTACTTCTGTTCAAAACCCGCGCGGCTTCACGTTCTTTTCTCGTCCATCACGGCGGCGGCGCTGGCCGCGGGGCAGGTCGGCTGCACCGGCTCGGGCCGCATGGAGCTGGTTTCGCTCGATTATGCCGCGATCGATCCGCCGGCGCCTTTTGCCAGCCGGATGGATTTCCGCGAGTGCTACTGGTGGACCGACGAGCGCGGGACGGCCTGGATCGCATTGCAAAATCGCACCGCACTGCCGATCGGCAACGAGGAGTTCGCATTTCGCCTGGGCTTTGCGCTGGAGCGGCTGCCGGCGGGCGCGGCCCGAAACTACATCGTCTCACGCCGGGAGATGCGGGCGATAGCGCAGGCCGGTCCGGCGAAGAGCCGATTTGCCTCGGCCGCCGGCATCGTCGCGCTTTACAAGAACGCCGATCGTCCCGACGAGCTGCGCGGCAGCTTCCGGCTGCTGGTCAATCGCGAGGTGAATCAATTGCTGGGCGGCTGGTCGCGTCCGGCCAAGGTCGTGTTGCAGGGCGACTTCGTCGCGATTCGCCATGAGCCGCGCGGCAAAGAGGTGCTGCAACGGATTGAGTTCGGCGAGTGGGCGCCGCCGGTCTCGTCGCCGAGCACCCAGCCAATGACCGCCCCCAGCACGCAGCCGGTTGAAGACGGACGTTCAGAGCGCGGCGCACCCCGCGACGGGCCGGGCGGTAAGGATGGGGGTGAGCAGGTGGGAAGGTGAACAGGTGGGAAGGTGGGAAGATTGGAGCGGGGCCAGTGGGGCGCGGATAGCATGAGCATGTGAACAGTGCTGGCGTTGTTCAAGAAGCGTATAGGCTGGTATTATTTTTTTGGCTATGCTCTTCTGCGGGAGCATTTGGGTCGTAAAAAATGGCTCATTCGGTATGGGCCGTATCGAATGCTCCAATGTGCGCGGTCCTCAGGTTCAACCCCGTTCTCGGCAGGTGAATGATGCCGACAGAATCCGACAACCTGTTGGCCGCGGCGATCGCCGCGCTATACGAGACCTTCGGCCGTTATCAGCCAACGACACTGAATCAGTTCTGCCATTGCTGTTGGTCTGAAGGTGAAACGGAATTTCTCCGTGAGCGCCCGTTGCGTGAGATCACCTTTGAGCAGATTTCACGATACGGTTGGAAAGCGACAACCACGGTCGGCACGGTCATCGACTACAAGTACTTCCTGCCGAGAATCTGTGAATTATTCGCCCGTGATTCCTATCCGACCAATATCGAAGTGTTGATCGGTTCAAAGCTTGACTACATGCATTTCCCCGACTGGCCACAGGCGGAGCGTCATGCGGTCGTCGAATTTCTTCGCGCGCTGTGGCGCAGCACGCTGTCCACCATGCCTAGCGCGGTGCGTCAATTTGGAGTGCTCTGCGTTGTGGCGCATGCGCGAATACCACTGGCCGATTTCCTGGAAGCATGGGGTGATCTCGCAGTCAATTCTCAGACAGCTCGACTTCAACTGGCGGAGATGATTTGCTCGGAGTTTGCGGATCCACTTGATCTTACCGCCGCGTCATTCTGGGAAGATCACGTCGACGCGTACCATCAGGTGCAGAATTGGGTTCTCGGGCTGCGCGGTACGGATTTAATCATGCGGGCCTTCGAAGAGTGGTGCGCGACCGATGAGGGCCGTGACTGGGACTACGTCTGGGAGCGCTATGCGAGTCGGCCATCCGCCTAGCCATTCGTCTCCGCTTGATCCGAAAACCGAATGAAAAACCGGTAACTTCTTGCGAACCCCCCCGCGCGATTTTAGCGTTGTCCTGGCGGAATCGAAGATCGTTAACTTGCCGCGCCTAGGCCATCGCCGATGGCTGCTTGCGTTGCGACTCGTGCTTTACCGTAAGGTGCCGCCGCGAGACCGCCGCCCTTCGCGCTGATCCGCTCGACCCTCAGGAATTCCATTCGATCAATCCGACCATCACTCCGCACAGCCGCCCGTTGTCAGGCATGCGACGAAGGCGTCGATATCGCCGAAATCAACCGCGCCGTCTTGATTCACGTCGGCCGCGCAGAGATAGGCCTGATCCGCCGGATCGTGCGTCAGGCCGCAAGCCCGCCAGGCGTCTTCACCGACGAGCGCCGCGACAAAACACGAAACGTCTGCGAGCGAAACGACGCCGTCGCTGTCGGCGTCCGCGGGCAATCCCGCGGCCCCATACCGTGCGAAATAGCGCGAAATGTATCCGTTGACATTCGTGAATCGTCCGCCGACAAAAACCTCGCCGCGATAGACGTGCAGCGCGGTCAGCGTCTGATCGAGCGTTCCGACGAAGCGCCACTCGCCGGCACTCCAGCGCGTGACGTAGGTCTCCCCCGCGCAGGACGCCACGCCTTCGTGATGAGCGACAAGCGCGAATGGAGGACGGTAGTAGCCTTGAGATCCGAATCGGCTGAAGACGATTTCATCGCCGTTCCAGACAAAGGAATTCTCCGCCGGCTGACGGAACCCGCCGCCGACGATCAGGTTGCCTTCGATGACCGTCAATTTCGAGACACTGCTTACGTCGGTTTTGCCGTATGGCTCTGACATCAGCCCCCACACCCCGCCGGGGTTGACCGGGCGGAAGGTCGTGCCGTCACCGCGCGCGATGTGGCCGACTAGAACGCCTTCGGTTGAGCGTATGCTGCCGCCGACGTAGAGTTCGCCGTCGTATTCAACCAGCGCGAGAATCACACCTTGGCCATACGAACCGTAGAATCTCGCGGGCAGCGGAAGCCACTCAGCGCCGCTCCAGCGGGCGAGGAGTTGATTGGGCAGTACATCCCTGCCTGTGCGGCCGCCCGCGACGAGCGCGCCTTGATAAAAGCCCAGCGCATGCACCGAAGTCAGGTGCAGCCCTTGATCCATCGGCGACCAGGTCTGGCCGTCCCAGCGCGCTACGTCTCGAACGGGCGCGCCGCCGGCGCTGGTCAGATCTCCAGCGACGATCAGTTGGCCGTCCATTTCGATCATCGCGTGGACGGTTCCTCTGACTCCAGCTCCGAGGGCGCGCCAGGTGTGGCCGTTCCACGCCGCGATGCGGTCGGCCGCCAATTCGCCAATGCGCGAAAAATCACCTGACGCGATCATCTCGTCGCCAAAATTCGCAAAGCTTGTGACGGCGCCGTTGAATTCATGTCGCGGGGTTCGGCTATCCGCGGTCACAGCACCGTCGCGCAGTGTCAATAAGTTCTGCGGCCGATTCTCGCATCCACTAACGAACAACCCCCCGACAAAGACACGGCCATCGTAGGGATGCATGACCGAAACCGCGCCGCTCGCCGGCGCGAAGCAGGGAACCGACCTCCATGCGCCCTCATGCAATTCCAGCAGGGGCTGCGACGGCGGGTATCCAGGTTCGACGGCGTAGAGTCGATCCTCCGTGGTGATGAGCCGGGCATACTCGCCCGGAGGCAGATCCGCCATGCGCCAGGATTTACCATCCCAGGCAATAGTGTCGGCGGGAAGTCCGCTGCCGCCGGATGGAAGAAATCTCAAGCTCCCCGTCGCAACAAGCATGCCGTTATGGCTCACGAGTGCATTGACTCTTGCGCGGGGTGCAAAATCATCGGGATTTCCTAGCGGATGAAGCGTCAAGCCATCCCATCGCAGAACCGGCGCCTCGCGTAATGTCCACGACCACACAGTCACGCCGACAAATAACTTACTGTCATGAACACAAAGGGCGTTTACCGGATTGGGCGTTCCATTTCCGAGCGGCTTCCACGTTTCGCCCGTCCAGCTCACGATGTTCATGCTTCCGCCCAAGCTCCAGGATATTTGCCCGGCAAGGATCAACTCGCCCTGGAATTCCACCATGTGAAAGATATGCGCAAACAAACCGGGTGTGATCCAAACCGGCTGCCATGTCAGACCATCCCAGCACCATAAGAAGGCATCGTCATGCAGCGTGCTCGGAGTCGAGCGCGAGATGCCGGCTACATATAGCCGTCCATGCGCGACGGCCATCGCGCGGTGCTGTCGGTAATAAGTGTCGGCGAGTTCGGCCGGCCAGCCGGGAACGCGACGCCAGCGCCCATCCGACCAATAGGCCAAGCCGTCCGCGGGAGTGTCGCCGATGTTACGAAATGAACCATAAGCAAAGAGGGCCGGCGCGCCGTAGATTGATGACGGCGCGAATGCGATGACAGCGCCATCCGCGCCCGAGACATAATCGCTCAGCAGCCACTGCGGCGGGCACTCGGCTCTTGCGCCGGGCGTCCCCATCACTCCGCTCAGCAGCGCCAACCCGACAACGATCTTGTTCAGCCGGTTCATTGCACGACCCCTCATGTGAACGCCACTCGATTCTTCCAGATGCCGCTTGAACTGCTCTTATGTAAAGTCTACACAAGCCTGATCAATATGCAACGAAATTCCGTCAAGCCCTATGCCTCGCCAGGAGCTTTTTCTCTGGCCAGGACAAGCGCATTCGAATTCACTTTGCGAGGAGGAGCCGGGTGGAAGCAGGCTTCCAGCCTCTTCCGGGAAGGCAAGATGCCTGCGCCCCACCCCTGCATCTCGACGACAACAGGGGAGCTGCGTTCACGCTGCCATCCCTCGCGATCGAAGTTCATGGAGATTCATCACTTCCACCCGCGCGCGGCCGCTACGTGTGACTGTGCAGCGATCTGTCTTGCCTCGTCAGCAATTCAAACAGAAAACGCTTTCCACCGCGCTGTTCATACCACCGCTCCGTTCATTTCGTCTTGCTTTTGCGTGATGCGCCTTTTCCCGTCGCCGAGCGCGCGGGTTTCGCGGCTCCCAATCCATCGGTGGCGGGCTTGCGATCCGGCGCGGGCGCATCCGCTTTCTTGCGAGGTCCGGTCGGCGGCGGCTTACTGGATGCGGGGGCCGCAGGAGCCGCCCGCGTGGTCTGAGCCGCTGACAGGCTTTGCGAGGGGCGTTTGCTTGTGCCTCGCGGCTTACGGGTCGGATCAACCGGCCGGCGCGTCGCGGGGATATCGATGCGGATGCGATCCGACAAAAATCCGCCGGTGAGCGACTCCGGCGCGGCGGCGAGGTCGGCGACGCCGCCCTGCGCGACGATCCGCCCGCCGCGCACTCCCGGCCCGGGGCCGAAATCGACGATCAGGTCGGCGGCCTCCATCGTGTCGCGGTCGTGCTCGACGACGACGACCGTGTTGCCCATGTCGCGCAACTTCTGGAGCGAGCGCAGCAGTCGCTGATTGTCGCGCGGGTGCAAACCGATGCTCGGCTCATCAAGAACATAGAGCACCCCGACCAGGCCCGAGCCGATCTGGCTGGCGAGGCGGATGCGCTGCGACTCTCCGCCTGAAAGCGTCGGTGCGGCCCGATCGAGCGTGAGATAATCCAGCCCAACGTCGATCAGAAATTGCAGCCGTGCGCAGATTTCCTTGAGCGGCTCCTCGGCGATGATGGCCCGCACGCCATCCAGCTCGAGCTGACTGAAATAGCGCAGCGCATCTCGAATCGGCAATTGTGCCGCCTGATGCAGATTGAACCATCCAAACTCGCGGGCCGCGATCCGCACGGCCAGCGCCTGCGGCGCGAGCCGCCCGCCGCCGCATGCGGCACAGGGCGTCTCGCGCATGAATTTCTCGTAAAACGCGCGGACCAGCGGCGACTCGGCCTTTTTGTACGCGCTCATCAGCTCGGCGATCACGCCCTCAAACGGGCCGCCGTGCTTCCACGTGCCCTTGCGGCTGCGCCAGGTGTATGTGACCTCTGTCGCGCCCGTGCCATAGAGCAGCGCATGGCGCAGCGGCTGCGGCAGCTTGTTCCAGGGTAGATCGAGTTTGGCGTCGAAGTGCTCGGCGACGCCGCGGAAAATGTGCTCACGCCATTTTCCCGGCTTGTGGCGGAGGGCCGCGACCGCCGGTGTCAGAAAAGGCAGCGATGGATCGGGAATGAGCAATTCCGGATCGAAATCAAACTTCACGCCCAGCCCGTCGCAGTCGGCGCACATGCCCTGCGGACTGTTGAAGCTGAACATCTGCGGATTGGGCGGCTCGAAGCTGACTTCGCACGTCGCGCAGGCAAAGCCCGCCGAGAGAACCAACTCGCTCGCGCCGCCGCCCGCCCGTCCACCGCCGGCGAGATAGTCGTCGGCGGTGGGCGGCGCGTAGCTATCGATGGCGCTCGCGGCTGGGGTGGCGTTGTCGGCCGCGCCCGACCGTGAGGGCACGTTGCTGGATGCCGGCGACTCGGCTTCGGCAGTGCGTTGCTTTGTGCGGCGCGAGCGCCGCGCGGGTTCAGCCGGTGGCCGCGCCGCTGCGCCGGCCTGTTCAGCCCGAGCGGCTTCGCCGGCCAATTCGGCCC
>CAYQLG010000041.1:28783-33617 GCA_964418235.1 uncultured Planctomycetales bacterium | reverse complement strand
CGAAAGATACCACTCGCGTCAAGGCGAAAAATTCACAGGCTCGGAGGCCCATGCTCCCCGCGTTTCGAGCCAGAATAATGAGCCGTGTCAGTCTACTGGCAAGGCCGGTTGTTTCAGGGACGGTTTCGCCGGGCGCCGCGAAGCGGCCGGCCAAGGAGTAACGCGTGCAACTGAGTGCGGCGGACCGACAGCGGATACAGCAGTTTCGACAGCGATTGACGGACCACTATGCGGGCGACCCGCGCGTGCTCGCGGTATCGAGCGAGGACCGTCCGGATGATTCCACGCTTTCGACGCGGCTGCAGGTGAGCGAACACATCTGGCTCGATCTGACGATTCGCCCGTTTCTGCCGCATCTGCGGGGCGGGATCATGACCGACGATCGCTGGGCCAACGAGGAGCTTGAAGAAGCGATCGAAGAGACCGGCGATGAAATGGGCGAGTTCATCGAGGCGTCCTTCGACGCCGTCGGGCTGGAATGGAAAAATCCGCTCGTCGAGCATTATCGCGACCAGGGCAAGTACTTCTACTTCGCCACCGCGCATGACCTCGGCTCGCTGGCCCGGATCGACGCGCCGGAGACATTTGAGCGGGCGAGGCTCATGATCGAGGGCTACTACGACGCCTTTGCCAGCCGCATTCGCCGCTTGAACGCCCCCGCGAAGTGATGCATCGTCATGCGCGCCGGGGGTTTTACATACGGCCGGCGGCCCGTGGCTGATCGACCGGGGCAATGTCTTCTATGCGCTGGCCTAGCTCTTGAGCGAGTAGCCGCTCAGCGGGCTGCGACGTCTCGGCCTTTGATTCGAGCAGCGCGACACGATCACGCCCCGCCGACAGCGCAATCAGCACGTCGGCGCCGGCAAAGACGCGGCGGACGGGCCACGGCGGCGCCAGCAGCACCGTCTCGATCGCGCCGCCTGATGAGCTATGCTGGGTGGGATAAATTGCCCGAATGCCCTGCGCCCCGGCAGGGAAAATCAGTTCGTCCACATCCGCCAGTTGCCGCAGCATCAGCGACTCGACCGGCACCCCGGGTTTGGCGACGGTCACCCAAGCCGCTTTTTGTAACGGGCGCTCGGCGGACCGCGCATTGGCCGCGGTCATAGCCGCGTGGTCGTGATCCCTCACCCGCGCGGACTGCGGTTTGGCGATGTCGGCGCGCAGCACGCCGCCCTGCTCCGTAGCTGCGAAAATGGCCCCGCTGCTTGCGGCCAGCGCGTGGATGCGGCCCGCCGCAGGCGGTGCCGCGATCGTCTCCACATTCTCGCCGGCGGCGCTCCTGAGTTCGATCGTGGTCGGACGCGCCAGAATAAAAGACCCAGGGGATGACGGCAGGGGGCTTAAGGCGCGTGCCGGCGCCGTTCCACCGCAGCGGGCAACCTGACCAGCATGGTTTGACGAATCGCCCGCGGCCCCGCCCGATTGTTCACCGGGCGTCCGCCAGGCCAGCCGCCACAGCCCGAGCTCGCCATGCGAGAAATAGAGGTTTTCGTCGGTGCGAAGCAGGGCGTTTACACGGCTTGGGCCGGTCGGTGGATGCGGCAGCGGGTAACAGGCGAGCGGGCGGCCATCCGACAGTGCGAGCCGCCACACGCCTTGGGCTGCACCAATCCAGACCGTATGGCGTTCGCCGTCGGCCAGCAGAGCACGGGCCGGCCCCAGATCACCAGGCAGCGACACGGTGTGTTCGACGTCGTGTGGCGGCGCGGGGGAGAGCCAAGCCAGTCGGTCACTCGTCAGAACCAAAATGGCGGAAGTTTCCATCGTTCGGGGCACAAGCCGCCAGAGGTTCTGAAGTAATACAGCCCGTCGGGCGGGCGCTACGCCGGCCAGCACTTCGAACAGCGGATGTTCGCCGGCTGCGGCTCGCGCCTCCGAGAGCAACTTCGCCGCGTCGCGCAATTCCTGTCGGGCGGATTCGATCGCTGCGGAGCGAATGCGGGCCGCGCTGGCCTGCGCCGCGAGGGCGGCGGTTTCGGCCTGTTCCTCAGCGCGACGCGCGGCGAGCGCGGGGCTTCGCATTTCCAGCCGCACGACTTCGACGAATTCGAAACCCGCGAAGAATGCGAATTCCTGCGCGCCCGCTCGCAGGGCCGCAAGCGCCGCAGTCCGCTGGTCGTGATCAATCAGCGTGGTGGCGTCGTGCGCCTGGATAAAGGTCCGCAGGGCCGCCCGGCCGCCGCGCGTGTCGAGCCACTCTGCCAATCGCCCCGAGCGCAGCTCGCCATCGGCCTGGCCTGCCAGCAGCGCGGCGAGCGCGGCCAGCTCGTCTTCGCGGGCGCTCCAGCGCAGCAACACGTCGCCGCTCGCCGTGCATTCGGCGCCGCAAACGGCAGCCGCGGTTGTGACCGGTAAGGGAATCTGGAGCGGCCGGTTGCGCACCAGCGTGAGGGCGCCGCCCGTCGGAGGACGCGGATCCTCGCCGGCGGGGACGAACCAACGGCGTCCGTCGGCGGCTTCGACCAGCGACATCCAACCGTCGGGGATCAGCGCCGCCGACAACAGACCACGCGGCCACGCCGCTGCCGGCGCGCGGAGCGCGAGCAGGGTGGCGTCGGCGAGTCGTTCGTGCAGCGGCTTCATCTCATGTTCGTCGGCGGCCACGTGTGAAAGCCAGCCCCGCCGCCGTGCCCGCGGTCAGCGCGCCGGCGGCAAGCGAACAAAGCTCGCCGGGTAAATCTTCGATGGCTCGAATCGGCTCGCCGCAGGGGAGGATCGCCGGGTCGTATACTTCGGCGGCGGAGACGCAGCCGTCGGCTTCGCCGCAGATCGTGACGCAATTGTCATTGATGAAACCGGTGACACGGACACTGTCTCCGGCGCGGAAGCCGCCATAGTTGGAGAGCACATAGGCCCCGCCGCCGCCTTCAAACAGCACGCAGCCGCCGCGCGACACCAGCACACCGCAGGCGTCGATTTCTTCGAGCGTGGGGTTGGACGGGGCGGGTTGGGTCGTCTGGGCCGACGCCGCGCCGACCAGCAGTAGGGACAACGGTAGCGCGAGGCTAATTCTCATCTTGATCGCGATGCAGATGTTCATGTCGATATTGTACGGGCGTGTGCGCGCGGGGATGCGGACAAGGCTGAATCGCGCCCGTAAACCGAACCGCGCCCGTGAGGAAGCGATTAGAGTCCATTTACGCCGGATTAAGCTGGCAGCCGGCAATCGCTCGAATCAGCCCAATTGAATGCGGGGTAAACTTAGAGATCGAATGCCGCGAGAACATGCGAAATCGATATCAATTCAAGTTAGTTGAGCGGCCCGAACGCGATGTTGGGCGGGGCATGCGCTCAAGCTTGAGCGAGCATCCGCACTACGCGTGAAGCAAGCTGCGAGCTGAATTTGAGCGCAACGAGCGGCGAATCGCTTCCTTACGGGCGCGGTCCGGTTTTAGCGCGCGGCTCGGATTGCGGGTGCGGTTTGCGGGCGCGGCGTGGTTACTCACGCCGATTTCACGAGTGGCAGCGGCGCAAAACTCTGGCCCAGCACTTTCTCGGGTCGCGCTTTGAGCCAGTCGCGCAAGACCGACGCATAGACCCGCCGAAAGTCGCAGCCGAACGCGAGATCACCGCGATTGAGCTTGCTGAGATCGGGGTGTTTTTCGTGCAGGCCCGGGCGAATCTTGGAGCCGAAAAGGAACATCGGCGCAGCCTCGCCATGGTCGGTTCCGCCGCTGGCGTTTTCCTGCACGCGCCGGCCGAATTCGGAAAAGCTCATGACGAGCACGCGATCGAGCAGGCCGTCTTCCTGCAGTTGATCGATGAAACTCTTCATCGCATCGCCGAATTGGTCCATCAATTGCGCATGTCGGCCGAGCTGGCCGGCATGCGTGTCGAAGCCGCCGAGGCTGACGTAGTAAATCCGCGTCGGAAGGTCGGCCTTGATCATTTGTGCGACCATCTTCAACTCTTGCGCCAGTCGTCCGCCGCGCTGGCCGAAGCGCCCGCGGCGATTCGTGCCGATCGCCCCGGCGCCGGCCTGCTTGATGTCTTCCGCGCCGATCTGTGCTTTGAGCGCCGCGCGTTGCAGATAGGCCGCCAGGCCATGCGCATCGGTCGATGGCGAGAGCCCTTGATTGTTCAGCTTGCGGAAGGCGGCGGCGGCGCGCTCGTCCCGTTCGCCGGCGCGCCAGGTCAAGGCGTCGATGCCTTCAAACGCCATGCCCGTGAATTCGCTGCCTTGCACGGCGAGCGGCATCTCCTGCATCAGCGCGACGCACTCGGTCGGCTCGGGCGTCGGGTCTTCACCCTTGCAGCAGTGGTCGAAATAGCGGCCGATCCAGCCGTCGCGCTGTTTCTGCAGCGGATCGGCGGTGTGCCAGATGTCCATGCTGGTGAAGTGGCTGCGGTTGGGGTTCGGATAGCCGACACCCTGCACGATCGCCATCTTGCCGTCGTCGAAAAGCTCCTTCAGCCCGGTCGCCGCCGGATGCAGCCCGACGCCCTGGCCGATCTTCAGCGCATCCTTGGCCGGGATCGCGAGCGTGCGGCGATGTTTGTAGTAGCCGTCCATCTCGTAGGGCACAACGGTGTTGAGGCCGTCGTTGCCGCCGGCGAGCTGCACGACGACGAGGATGCGACTGCTCGCGTCCTTGCCGCGGGCCGGTCGGGTGGTGACGTCGGCGAAGGCGCGGGCGGTGTGGCCCAGGAAGACCGGCAACGTCGCCGCCGCCGACAGCAGCGTCAGGCTGCCGCCGATGAATTCGCGCCGCGTGGTGAAGAAACGATCAGGCGTCATGGGGAAACCTCAGAGAATGAAAGTGATGAATGCAGAAGGCAGAAGGCAGAAGGCAGAAGGCAGAAGGCAGAAGGCAGAAGGCAGAAGGCAGAA
>CAYQLG010000041.1:0-28683 GCA_964418235.1 uncultured Planctomycetales bacterium | reverse complement strand
GCAGAAGGCAGAAGGCAGAAGGCAGAAGGCAGAAGGCAGAAGGCAGAAGGCAGAATGCAGAATGCAGAATGCAGAAGGCAGAAGGCAGAAGGCAGAAGGCAGAAGGCAGAAGGCAGAATGCAGAATGCAGAAGGCAGAATGATGAATGCAGAAGGGCAACTGGCGAAGCCTGCCGATGGTTCGCTGGAAGCGTCATCGCGCGATCACATTTACCATTCCACATTGTCATTCCGACTTCCGCAAAAAAACTTTCTGCATTCTTCATTCTGCATTTTTCATTCTTCATTCTTCATTCTTCATTCTTCATTCTTCATTCTGCATTAATACATCTGATATTCCGGCGTGCTGCACAGCAGGTGAAGCATCATCCGCACGCGCGGGGCCGCACGGCGGTCGGTGGCATCAAAAAAGTCATCATCACGCAGATAGTCGATCAGTTCCTGCCGCTTCGCCGGCGCCAGCGGCACGGCCAGCAGGTTCGTCAGGTAATGGTCGACGATCGCGTCGGCGGTCTTCAAGCCGCGCCGCTCAAGTTCCGGCAGCGGGTCATAGGCCGGCTGACGCTGACCGACGAGCCGCGACTTGGTGTTCATGCTCGCCATCGCGCCCGCGGCATCGGGGTCGTTGTCGTCGTCGTTGGCCTTCTCGCGCTTTCGCCCCGGCACAACGCCGTTGAGAAACGAGCCGAGCGTGTTATAGCGCGTGAAGAGCGTGGCGGTGTTGATCCACTTTTCGCCGCCGGGCCAGCCCTTGACGTTGGGCGGCTGCATCAACTCCTGCCCCATCAGGGCGGAGGCGCGTTCCATCGCCGTCAGGTTGGTGATCGGGTGGCCCAGCTCGCGCGATGCCATCACGATCAGCTCGACCGGGTTTTTGACCAGCACCCCGCGCGAGTCGGCGTGATAAAAAGCCTGGCTCTTGAGGAGCGTCTGCATGGTCGGCTTGAGCTCCAGGTCGCGCCGACGCAACTCCGCCGCGAAGGCTTCGACCAGCGGTTTTTCCGGCTCCGGCCGCACAAACGCGGCGAGAATTTTGCGCGCGACAAAGCGCGAACAGGCGGGCTGTTTGACGATGATCGCGAGGATGTCGTCGCCGTCCCAATTTCCGGTCTGACCCAGGAAGGTCTTCGGCCCGTTGTCGTGGATGAACTTGCGAAAGCGGAAATCGTCATCATCCAGCGACCAGCCGGTGAACGCGCGGGCCGCGGCTTTGATGTCCTCTTCCTTGTAGTTGCCGACGCCCAGCGAGAACAGCTCCATCAATTCGCGGGCGTAGTTCTCATTGGGCTGATTCTTGTTGCTGCGGGCATTGTCAAGGTAGATCAGCATCGCCGGGTCTTTGCTGATGCCCAGCAGCAGATCCTTGAAATTGCCGAGCGCGTTGCGTCGAAGAAAGTCGTTTTGCTCCTTCATGAAGAGCGCCCGCCGGACCTCGCGCGCTCCGCTCGTGAAGTGGCCGTGCCAGAAGAGCGTCATCTTCTCCTCGAGCGGTCGCGGCGTGGTCGCCATTCGCTCGAGCCACCAGCAGCGCGTCTCCTGGTGCGCCTCACGCTCGCGCATTTGACGCTTCTGCTGATAGGCCTGTCGCTCCTGCTCGGTCATCTTGCGCAGCTCAGAGCGGTCGTAACGATCCAGCGCCATTTCATCAAAATGCGGTTCGGGGCAGGTGAAGGTCTGAGCCTCGAATTGGATCATTCGCTCGACCGCCGCATCCAGGCCCAGCCGATAAAGCTCATCGACCTGATCGGCGGTCCCGCCAAAGCCGGCCCGGCGCAGCAAATGCTGGGCGGCGGCGCGATCCCAGTCTTCGTTATCCAGCGGCTTGAGCGAAAGCCGGGCGATTTCGGCCTGAGCTGAAAGCGCGAGAATCGCGCCGCAGACACATCCCCACAGCGGCATCAGACCCGAATGCGAATAGGAAGATTGGCGCGACACGGTTCACCTCGTCGCCGGCGAATGCGCTGCCGGCTCTCGCGTTCAAACGATCGGCAGTGCAGGCTATTCCACAATACTACCCGTGAAACCGGCATTTTCGACGAACGCTGACAACTTCACGTCCGTTCTTGCGCGATGCCGGCATCCAACATTCAACGCGACAGCATGCGGGGCGCCGCCGGAGTGCGACGCCGCTGGGCGCCGTTTCGGGCCGCGGCAGACAGAAGTTTGACTTCGATCCTGCCGACCTTAGAATCGGACGCCGGCACGCAGGATTCGTGCCCACTGTCTCGCTACGGTACATGCTGGAGGTGCGCTCGTGGCCGCTGCAAACACGCTGAAGCTGGATGAATCGAATTTTGACGCCGAAGTCCTGCACTCGAATCAGCCGGTGCTGGTGGATTTCTGGGCGGAATGGTGCGGCCCGTGTCAATTGCTGGCGCCGACGATTGACGAACTGGCCGGGGAATACGCCGGAAAGGTCAAGATCGGCAAATGCGACATCGACAAGTCGCCGAATCTGACCTCGACCTACGGCGTGCAGAGCATTCCGACGATTTTGATCTTCGAGAATGGCAAGCCGGTCGAGCGCGTCGTCGGGGCCAAGCCGAAGCGCGAGCTGAAGGCGTTGCTCGACGCACGCGTCGGTGTGAAGGCATAATGCGGTCGTCATCCGCCGCTGTTTATCAGACGGTGAGCGCGATGCCCGTATCGGCTAGGAGAATTGATAGCCATTGATTGGCGATTGGCCCCGCGCCGGTCGCCATTGCTTTTTTATCGAATGGCGTCAGATGGGATCGGCCGGGTGGGGGGCATTGTCATCGTACCGGCGCTCGCAGCGCTATCCGCACCGGGCCGCAAAGCCCCCACTGATCGTCGGCAGGCTGCAGCCTATGTGGGGCGCTTGGCAGGTTGATGCACGGATCGAGCAAGCGGCAAGCTCCGATGCGCTTGACTTACAGCAACGCGGCTGTAATACTAGGAACATTGCAAGCTGGAACGGCGGCGGAGCTTCCTGTCGCCTCATACCGTAACTGTTGAAACCAAGGACTTGGGCGGGAGTGCGGAAGGAATGCGCGCATGCGGTGTAAATCTGTTCGTGTTTTGCTGAACAATTTTCTCGCGGTTGTTTCCCTTTTCTACGCCGGCTTTGCCGCGTCGCCCGCCGCCGCTCAGACGCCGGCGATTGTCGGCTCCAATGTCGCGATGACGGTCATGGCCCGCTCTGATAACGGCACGGCGATCTTACGGGTCAATCTCGCCGATTGCACGTATTCGACCACGGGGCGGTTCTTTCAATGGTCGCCTTCCGCGCCGGTTCCGCTCGTCGATCGAACCGACGGCGGCGTGATTGCAACGATTCGGTCCGCCCGCTTGCGTCTCTATGTCAGTGAGAGCATTCGCGTAACCCTCGATTTACAAGCGGATGCCGGGGCGGCGGCGACTTCGTTTACCATCACGCCGGCCGTGATTCACTTTGCCGATGGACTGCCGCGCAATCTGGACGTGCGCGCTCGAGCGAGCTTGGCGGCCCGCGACTTGGACGGCGACGTAGCTCGCCTGCGCTCAACCGGCGCGCCCGGTACCGGGATCTTCACAGCCCAGTTTGACGCCCCGGTTCCGTGGGGAATACCGTTTGCCACGTTGATCACATCGATTTCGGCGTTGGGGCCGTTGGCTGAGGTCGGCGTGGCGCAGCCCGAGCCTGCGTCTGGCGACTACGCCCCGTTACCGTTCCCGATTCAGTCCATCACCACCCAGCTTGGTTTCCAAATCACGGCCAATGATCGCGTTACGATCGCGACCAATTTCCAGACCCGTCCTCGCACGGCGATCTTGGCCGAGCCGGGGCAGAACAAGATTGACGATCTTTCCGATGACGATCTCGACGACGGTGAATAGTGCCCGGCGTCACGAAATTCCAGCTACTGTTCCGTCAAATTTGAATTTTCGGCTGAAGTGGAAAACAGCTTGGCGTCTCGGCGTGAAATTTGTGCCTTTCTTTGTTGCAGGACGCACGGGCCAGAGGTCCATGCTCCCCTTGCTTCAAACCCAAAAATGAGCTGTGACAGACTACTAGCCGGCGGCTGAGCGACCCATCGATCGCTGCCGCCCGCGAATGACGATGGTTTTCGGCGAAGCAGCTATCTTCAGCGGCTTCGCCGATTTCGTTCAGCGGGGGGGAGGGAAGATTGACGGTCGGCGGCTTAGGCGCTTGAACAAGCCGCCCCCGGCCTCTCCTCTGCCCCGCCCACCCGAAGCTGTCAGCGGGGCGTATTCGCGGGTTCTCGACGAACTACCCATCCGCAGACAGGCAGGAGAGCGGTACAATAAGCTGCGTTGGCAGTTATGGGTTACACGCGCGGCTGAGTATTCTCGGCCGGCGTGTGCGCCTTACAATGTTTCGATCGGCTCTGACGGCGGACACAGCAATGAATTGGCGCGCAATCATCAGCCTGCGACCCGCAGCGCCTTACCAGCCGCTTAGCCGGCCGGCGCTCTCCGCGGCAATGCGCCCGCGCGGCGCCCGCGCCTTCACGCTGACCGAGTTGCTGGTGGTCATCAGCATTATCGTGATCATTCTTTCGGTGGCGGTTCCGGCGCTGAGTTCGATCAGCCGTCAGTCGCGCGAAAACGCCTCTGCCCAGTTGCTCAATGTCATGGTCACGCGGGCGTTTTACACCGCGATCGCGACCCGTTCGCAGGCGGCCGTGCGTTTTGTGCCGGGCGCTTGGGATTTTGAAGAAAGCCGCGATCGGCAGAATCCCGCGGGCCGTCAGCACATGGCGATCTTTCGCCTGGCCTCCAGCACCGAAAACCCCGTCTCGAAAGGGCCGCAGTTCTACGAGCGGTTTGTGCGGCTGGAGAAGTCGGAATCGGTGCCGCTGCCCGAGAACGTCTGGGCCGCGCCGATCGAGGCGCTCTCAAGGGCGCCGGTGCGGCCGGCGTGCGCCTGTTGGGATGGGTCGCAATTGCCTGACAACTGGCGGACCGTGCCGAATGAGGGCGAGTACATATTGACCGGGCGTCCTGGCATCGGATCGAACGGCTTCGCCCTGAGCGAGACATTCTGCTGGCGAGAGTGCCGTGTGCGCACCTCGTCGCTTGGTCCAACGATCGCGACCGCGCCGCCGAGCAGCTACTCGATTGAAGGCGATTTCCTGAACGCGGACGATTTCATGATCGTGGTCGACGCCAATGCCGGCGTGCTGCCCAAATTCGCGGAATATCCGCTCTTTGCATTTGACCCGATCGGCGCGTTTCAGCTTTCGATCCAGGCCGGCACGGTCGGCGTGACCGAATTATCCGTCGAGCGTACGCCCAAGGAGTGGGACTCGCTCACGTTTCCGTGGAATTCTCAGCCGATCATCCGCTACGGCTTCACGGGCGTAGCGCTGTATGATCGCGAGGTCTTTCTCGCGCAGGGTAAGGATGCGTCTGCCCAGACCGCCCTTCGCCGACAGGATTTTTTGATCCGGGCGAGCAAGCCCTACCTGCCCTATCGCACCGGCGGCGGCATTGCCATCGGTGCGCCGGCGACAGGCGGCTAACCTGAGCGTGGGTTTTTTGGGGCAGACCCGCCGCGCGCTGCGGCAGCGCTGCTCATGAAGCGATTCGTGTCTCGCGGCCTTGGCTGCGGCACACTGTTCCGACAGCCGGGCCAGAGGTGTAGTCATGTACATGGAAACCAAACCCCCGGGCGCGCCGCTCCATCGCGGCTTCAGCCTGGTCGAGTTGCTGATTGCCGTAGCGATCCTGGGCTTTGGCCTGATCGTGATCGGCGCGGCGTTGCCGGTCGGTCTGCGCTTCACGCGCGACACGACCGAAATACAAAACGGCGAAGCCGCGGCCGACTATGCGCTGGATGTCATGGCGAGCGAACTGCGCATCTCGCGGACGGCTCATGCCGATTCGCTGGTGCGTCCGCGCGGGGCGTTCGTTTCCGGTGATTTGAACACGGCCCAATTGCTCAGCGATTACGAGCCGTTGATCAAAGTGCGCCCGCTGCCCGTGCGCCAGGCCGGTTACACCCCCGGCCTGCCCCCGATCATCAATACTGGGCTGCCGGCAGTTGAGCGCTCGGCGGAGCAGAAAATCCACCGCTGGCTGACTGGCGCGGGCACCGGCGTGGTTCCGCCGCTGAACGGCGCCGAAGACGCGCTGGCGCTGGTGCGCGAGTATGAACTCTTGCAGGCAGCGCCTTCGTACCGCCCGCCGGTGTCGATGATGGCGCTGCTCTCACCGCAAGTCTCGCCTGATGGCTTGGTGTACTACTCCCCCGGCGGCTCGCTCGGGTTGACCTATCCGCGCCCCAATGAGGGTCGGGCGATCTCGCCCACCGAACTGGCCCGGGCGTCGGAACATACCATCTCGACGTCGATTTTCTATCGTCGCACCTGTCACATGAATTTCGCCTCAGGCGCGAATGCGCCGAATCTTTACGAGTTCATCGCCATCGCGTGTCGCCGGCCCTCGCCCGAGCATCGTTTCCCCCGGCAGAATCCGAATTCGATTCCGGTCCGCGCGGTTGGAGCGCCGGCGATCTCATCGTCGCCGGCGGATCATTTTCTGGGTGACGGCACGTTGGTGCCCGAGCCGTGGATGATCGTTTTCGAAGATCTGCCCGCCGGCCCCAATTTCCAGTATCCGGTGATCGACCCGCTCACTCCCGTGGATTCGCCGGCCGCGTTGGCGCGCTCTTACGAGCGTTTCCTTCCGATTGGCGCTGTCAATGCTTCGCCGACGACGCTGACGTTCCGGATCAACGAGGTCTATGACCCGCTCTTGCCCAAAGGCAGCATCTTCATTCCCGCGGTGAACGATGTGCTGCTCGGCGACCGCACGGCCTACGACTTCAGCGCCACCGCCGCGGCGCCGCCGCCGTTCCCACAGGCAGGCTTCGTTCCGAGCGCGAACGACACGTTGCCGATCTACAAAATCGTCGATCGTCCCGATCGGCGCACGGTGGTGGTCGAATTCAATGGCTATTTTCCCTGGACGGATGATTGGCTGCCGAACCAAAGCCCGCCCCCGCTCCGCAATACCACGTACTGGCCTGTGTGGGTGATTCCGCCCTCCTATAGCGAAGTCGTCGGCGGCGTGCCGGTGCTTGAGAAGCGCTCGCCGATCGTCTTCGTTGAGCGTCGCACGCTTTCCCTCAAAGAGATTCCCTAAATGATGCGCGTCCATCCTATTTTGGCTCGTCGATCGCCGCGCGTTGTGATTGGGCGTGCGGCGCCAGGCCCGCGTCGGCGTGTCTTGACCGCCGCTCGACTCGTGCGCGGTTTCACCCTGACGGAGATGCTTGTCTCACTCGCGGTGCTGCTGGTCGCGCTCAGTGTGGTCGGCGTGGTTTTCTCGGTCACGACGCGAACCGCCAGCGAGGCCGCGGCCTACGCCGAGGTGCAGGGCTACCTGCGGCAATTCGCCTTTCAGCTCAAGGAAGATCTGCGCTATGTCGATCCGGCTCGCAGCATTCTGATGCTGTACGGCCGCACGCAGGCCGCCGGACTGACGGAAGACGATCGCGTGGCCGGCAAGTTCTACCGTCTGCCCTATGGTCAGCCGAGCAATCCGCTGCCGGAAGGGTTTGAGTACAGCCCGCTGACGATCAATCCGCAGCCGGTCGCGCAAGGCGGCGATGGTCTGGGCGTCAGCAATCCGCGCGCCGACATCATGATGTTCTTCACGCAGCGGCGTCTGCCCAGCCAAGCGCCGCCGGTGGAGATTGAGCCGGGCGACAGCTTCACCGAAGCCTTGTCGCGCGGCGCGAAGGCCAACCTGGTGCAGGTGGTCTACGGCCATGCCAGCTATGAGCGCGCCGTCGTCGACGCCTCGGTAACGCCGCCGCTGGTCACGTTCACCGGCGATGACCTCGGCGGGACGATCGACCCCGGCTCCGACGGGATGACCCACATTCAGCGGCCGGACCAGCTTTCTAACGAGATCAGCCCGCTGCCGCTCACGCGCTGGACGCTGGCGCGCCGCGCTGCGCTGATTCGTGACTGTGATACATCAATACCCGGCGAGCGCAATTGCCCGGGGCCCGAGGTGCTCTCCCTGCTGGTTGATGATTTTTCGCGCGTCACGCGCTGCTACACGTCTAACACGGGCATTTCACGCTATCGTGCCGGCGACGTGCTCAACATGCAATTTTCGCGCATTCTCGATCAGTTCGTGATTAACCCCGATCTGCTGCGACGCAGCCCCTACGCCGGCGAGTGGGGCTTCGAAGCGTTTGGGCGCTGGAACGCGCTGCTCTTCGGCGTGCAGCCGTCGGCGCTCGCGACCCGTTTTGTCGCGTCCGTGGTTGATCCGCCGCCGCCCGAGTTGCGCACGAGCATGGGCGTGCGGGCGCTGCCCGGCTGTGTTTGGTTCCACGTCGAGTTTCTGCCGCCGGAGGAACCGCGCAACAGCATTTATTATGTCGAGCCGCCCGGTACGGGTTTTCCGCAACGGCACGATTTCCCGACGTGGGCGTCGATCGTCGAGAATCAGTTTTGCATCTTTGCGCCAGACTCGCCGGACAATCGGGCGCGCTTGGAGTCGGACCTGGATGCCCTCGATAGCAGTCCGCCGAGCCGGATTCGCTATGACTTCCAGCCGGTCGATCCGCGACTCGTCGGTGGTGAGGCGAGCCTGTCCGATGCCGAGATTCTCCAGAATCGTCGCGGCGCGATTCGCTTCTGGCCGTATGCCATCCGCATCACCGTGAAGGCGATTGACCCTCAGGGTCGTCTCAAGGAGCCGGTGACGCGCAGCATCGTGCATCGGTTTGAATAAAGCGGCGGATCGGTCGCGAACTGGTTGCAACCGGTTGGCCGGTCGGCGGCGAGTTTTAGATTCAACAGGGCATCAGCATCGCCGCTGATTCGGTTTCGCTTTCGGCGAAATGAATGTCGAATGGCGCTGGGGCAGCAGTTTGCGGCTGCACCTCACGATTCTGGATCGACTTCAATTGCTGAATCGGCGTCAGTTAGTCGGGCGTCGCAAGTTGCCGGGGTCGGCTTCAGCCGACCGGTCCTTGCCACCGAGTTTTAGCCGGTGGTGGGCGGGCGATCGGCCCCGCTTCTTCTTTTGTTATTCACCGCGCGGCGCGGTCATTACAGCCGGCTTTAGCCGGGCTTGAAAGACAGAGACCATCGGCTGCACAAAGCCCTCGAGCGGCAAGTCCGGCTAAAGCCGGTCCGCGACGGCGCTCAACCACACATGATTATCCGATCTGCCCGAGCAACATCATTGCCCTTGCCGCCCCCTCGCGGCGCGTCATGTGTAGACCGTCACCGCGACGTAGCGCCAATCTCATAGCAACACATCACTCACCACTTGCTAGTTGCTGCTTGTTACTCGCCAGTCGCTACTCGCCAGTCGCCAGTCGCCAGTCGCTACTCGCTACTCGCTACTTGCTATTGCTCTCCCCAAATCCACCGCCCGGCCGGGTCAGCTCGATCCACGGATGAATCACGTGTTGGCCGAAGACGTTCTCAAAATCGACGTAGACCTGCAGGCTTCCGCCGCGCAGCAGCAGCGGCGGCGTGATCGATAGCTGCCGCTTCGGCAGATCGATCGTGAAGTTCGTCTCGCGCCCATTGAGGCGCACGCGGATTGAGGACTGCAGCAGTCGCGGACGATCCTTCAAGCCGCGCCCGCTGAAGCCGTCGTCCAGGCCGATGATGATCGGGCCGCGCCCGCTCAAGACGCCATCGGCCGGTTCGAGCAGGCGGATGCGGGGCAGCCCCGCCTGTGCCCAGCGCGCCAGCCCGATGAACATGCCATAGGCCTCGCGGCGGTTATAAAGCGGATCGCGGAGCCGCTGCTCTTCGTCCGGGTTGGAATGAAACGATGATTCCGTCAGGATCGCCGGCACGCGCGCATGACGCAGCACGGCGAAGCCCGCCTTCGGATGGATCGTCAGGTCGCTCACGAGCGCGCATTCCACGTGCCGTTCCAGCCGTAGCGCGTCGTTGAGGCCCGCGAGCACGTGCCGGCCCGCGTCGAGGCTCGGCGGCGATTCGTCCGGCAGGCCGTGATAAAACACGAGCGTGTGATTCGCGGTCGGGCTATCCGAGGCGTTGTGATGGATCGACAGCAGCAAATCCGCCGGCCACGCATTGGCGACCTCGGCCCGCGCCTGCAAATCCAGCGGATCATCCAGCTCCAGACTCACGTCCACCGCGCGCGTCAGGCGCACCTCGGCCCCGGCGGCGCTCAAGAACTCCGCCAGATTTTTCGCCACGCGCAGATTGGCCTCCGGCTCGCGCAGGCCCGTCGGACCGGTCTTCCAGCCCGGCTGCTTGTCTGAGAGTTTCTGGCCGACGTGCCCGGGGTCGAGCACGATGCGCGCATCACGCAGAAACCGAGCGTAAGGCGGAATCGGGAAAGCCGCCTGCGGCTGATCGATCCAGCGAAAATCATGCGGCGCCGCGGCGAGCGGATCGAGCGGCAGGGGGGCGGGCACATGTCGCGGCGGCGCCGGTGGCGCGTGCGGCGTCAGCCACCACATTAGCCCCACGCCCATGACAAACGCCGCCAACAATCCGCCGATGCGAAACGCAAATTGTGTGGTTCGCGGAGAACTGGGCGTAGTTGCGATGAAATCGAGCTTCACATCCATGTTCCCAACCGCCGGCGCGGACATCCGAGTCCGCTCGGCCTTCAGTATATCCGGCGACGCCGCCCGTACCGAGCGCTCACGCCGCCTGCAACGGGTCAGTTCATTTCAAATGATGCCGTAAATCCGTGATGATTTCATCTGCCGCACGCGCCACGCCGGCCAACACGCCCGGGCTGATCGCATCCCCCAGCCGGAACGCCGCGCCCGCGATGCCGACAATCAACAGCCGCGGCGGCAGCTCGCCCAGCGCCCGCGCTAATTCCACCGCCTCGCGCAGCCCCACCGCGTGCGACGACCCGAAAGTGATCTCCGCCGGCAGCGTGGCGGCGTGCGCGTCGAGCCGGTGAATCGTGCCCGCCGCGCCGCCATGCCAGACGGCGTCTACCACGATCACCCGGGCATAGCCGCGCCACAGCTCCAGCAGCGCCGTGCCCTCGCCGTGGGTTTCGTGGATGTCGCAATCCGCCGGTTGGACCGCGCGAACTCGGCGTGCGACAAGCAAGCCGACAGCGTCATCGCCGCGATCAGCGTTGCCGATGCCGATGACGGTGCGGGTCGCTGGAGATTGGTTGCGATTCATCATGAATTCAACCTCTCGAACGCATGAGCTGGCTTCGGGCGCTGCTTGCCCGCACGCAGCTGTGCAGCCTATCCGCCCGCCCGCGCCGTGCGTGGCAGACGGAATGAAAATTCTGTGCGCCGGACAATGAGGCCGCGCTCGTACGGCGATGGTTCTATACTTTCGCGCTTCGACTCGTCGTCTGGTTGGCGCCCAAAGTCGCCGCCCCGGACGAGCGCCGTCACCGCGCCGGGTTGAACGAGGAGATCAGCGTGCCCGCACAAGACATGCAAACGTTTGTGGCCGAACTGGAGCAGCGCGGCTGGCTGAAGCGCATCAAGGCCGAGGTCGACCCGATCCTCGAAATCGCCGAGATCACCGACCGCGTGGTGAAGGCGGGCGGACCCGCGCTGCTCTTCGAAAAGGTCAAAGGCTCGCGCATTCCGGTGTTGATCAACACATTCGGCACAAAGGAGCGCATGTGTCTGGCGCTCGGCGCGAAGTCCTATGACGAGGTCGCTGAGCGCGTGCAGGTCTTGATCAAGCCCGAAGTGCCGACCACGCTGATGGAAAAGCTCAAGAAGCTGCCGCAACTCATCCAGATCGCCAGCCTGCCGCCGAAGATCGTACGTCGCGGCATGTGTCAGGAAGTGGTGCATACCGACGACGCGAATCTGCTCGACCTGCCGATCATCAAATGCTGGCCGCATGACGGCGACCCGACCGCCGGCGACCCGCGCGGCCGCTTTCCGCTTGCGAGCGCCGTGGCGATGCCGACCGAAAGCGTGGGAAAGTGGGAACGTGGGAAGGTGGGCAGGGGCGGGCATTCGACCGCCAATCAAGGCGGCGGAGCAACTAGTGCGGCAGCGTGGACGGCACATCCCGACACAACGCAATCCCGCATCGGCGCAAACGCCCCAGCCGTTCCCACCTTCCCACCTTCCCACCTTCCCACCAGCCTGACGCCCGGGCGCTACATCACCCTCGGCGGCGTCTTCACCAAGAACCCCGAGACCGGCGATCGCAACATCGGCATGTACCGCGTGCAAATCTTCGGCCCGAAACTGGCCGCGATGCATTGGCACATCCACCACGACGGCGCACGCCATTTCCGACGCTATCAGGAGCGCGGAGAACGCATGCCGATCGCGATCGCGCTCGGCGGACCCGCGATCCTGCCCTACGCCGCGACATGTCCGCTCCCGCCGGGGATCGATGAATGTCTCTTCGGCGGCTTTTTGAACGGCGGCGCGATCGAGCTGGTGCCGTGCGTCTCGCAGCCCAATCTCGAAGTGCCTGCGAACGCGGAAATCGTGATCGAGGGTTACATCGACCCCGCCGATCCGCCGATCATCGAAGGGCCGTTCGGCGACCACACCGGCTTCTACTCGCTGCCCGATTATTTTCCGCAATTGCACGTGACCGCGATCACGCACCGCAAGAATCCCCTCTACCTCACGACCATCGTCGGCAAACCCCCGCAGGAGGATTTTCAACTCGGCAAAGCGACCGAACGGATTTTCCTGCCGCTGCTCAAAATGCTGATCCCCGACATCATTGACTACAACCTGCCGATGTTCGGCTGCTTCCACAACTGCGTCTTTGTGAAGATCCGCAAGGAATACCCCTATCAGGCGCGGCGCGTCATGAGCTCGATCTGGGGCGCGGGACAGATGGCGTTTTCGAAGATCATCGTCGTCGTCGATGAGCATGTCGATGTCCACGATGAGCAACAAGTCCTCTTCCAGCTTTGCAGCAACGTCGATCCGCGGCGCGATTGCGTCATCCTCGATGGTCCGCTCGACATCCTCGACCACGCCGCCCCGTTCATGGGCGCGGGCAGCAAGATCGGCTTTGACGCGACCCAAAAAATTCCCGGCGAAGGTGCGGTACGCTACTGGCCTGACGAGCTTGAGATGTCGGCGGAGCTGCGCGAGCAAGTTTCACGCCGCTGGCGCGAATATGGACTGTGAAATCGCGGCGAATCGAATCATATATATCTCGTTGAAAATAATAATCTTATGGCTCAGGCTGCGGCCGCCTCAAGTTTGGGCGGATGAATAATCAATTTGATGGAAATTGATAGCAAGGTGATAATGAGGCCCAGCGGCAATTATCAATTTGATACGAATTGATAATTGCTGATACGAATGGGTTATTGCGCGGAGAAGGTTCGTACAACGATGAAGCTCCCGACTTCGCCTCCAGAACTGAACGTTGCCGGCCCCGACGGCGAACCGGAATTGTCGGACCTCGAGGCCGCGCTGCAATTACGCCGTCCGGAAGTTCAGGAATTTGTGCGTCGCGCCAACCGCGCCTATTGGCACTGGGATCAACTGCGACGTCGACCGCCCGTCGCCGGTTACACAGCCCGGCAGCTTTGGTTTGCTGTGAAATTCTCACGGCAGGCCGACGCGCGCCCCTTCGGACTGACGACGCCCGGCGGGACTGCGTTCACCTACTGGCTGCCGGAGCACGCACAAGAAGCTTTGCACGAGATCGATCTCTGCGGCGGCGGCCACATCGGCATGGATCTCCCGGCGGCGACGGAAACCGCCCGGGAGCGTTTCGTCGTGAACTCCCAGATGGAAGAGGCCATCGCTTCGAGCCAACTGGAGGGAGCGGCGACGACCCGCGCCGTGGCCAAAAAAATGCTGCGCGAAGAGCGCCCGCCGCGCACGCGCGGCGAACAAATGATTCTGAACAACTATCGCACCATGCGGCAGGTTGCGGAATGGAAAAGCACGCCGCTTTCGCTCGAGCTGCTGCTGCGCATGCAAGAGATGATCGCGGATCAGACGCTCGACGAGCCGAGCGAAATCGGGCGACTCAGGACCAGTGCGGATCAGATTCAAATCGTCGATCAGCGCGACAATGCCGTCGTCTATGTGCCGCCGTCCGCGGAGTTGCTGACGGAGCGATTGCGGCGTTTGATCGATTTCGCGAACGAAGACAACGCCGTGCGCTTCATTCATCCGGTGATCCGCGCGATCTTGCTTCATTTCTGGCTTGCGTATGAGCACCCGTTTGTGGATGGCAACGGGCGCACCGCGCGGGCCGTGTTATACTGGCGCATGATTCGCAGCGGCTATTGGCTTTTTGAGTTTCTGCCGATCTCGCGCATCATCAACCGGGCGCCGATTCGCTATGGCCGAGCCAATCTATATGCGGAACATGACGATTGCGATGCAACGTATTTCATCATGTTTCATCTGCGGGCGATCCGGCATGCCATGCGCGACTTGAAAGCTTATCTTCAAGCCGAGCAGCTAGAAGCCCAGGCGGCCCAGTTGCGCACGCAAGCGCTGCGAGGCCTCAACGAACGCCAGATTCGCCTGCTTGATCGGCTAGCGCGGCGTCGTGAAGCGACCATCACGCTTCGACACTATCAGAATGAAAATGTGATCAGTTATGGCACGGCGCACAACGATCTGTCGCAACTAGTCCGCCGGAGGATATTGGCGCGCACGCGCAGCGGCCGGACGATCGTCTTCCGGCTAGCCACGAAGACCATGGAGCGCCTCTTGGCCGGCAAGAAATTGGGATGAGCCGTTCGAACAACTCTCCACGGCGTGATTTTGATTCAAGCTCGGAATGTCGCGCAGGCCGGGCAACTGTTTTCCTACGTGATCTGTATGCAGTCGATGCTTCAATGCCGGGCGCCCTGCCGACGGCCAATGCGTCGGAATGAGATTCGGCTGCGATTCGCCCTGGGTTCGAGCGATCGTCGTTGCGCGCGTGGCCTCGATGGCGCGATGATTGCGGTAGAAGGGCGGAACTGTCGTAGAGCTGCGCGAGTGCGTGCTTCTCAGCGGCACCCCAGAGAGCAACCGACGAATGGCGGGCGGCGAAAAGCTGCCGGCATGGCTGTTCGCGCAGCACGAATATCCGCTTACTCGGCACGATACGAATTACCTGCCTGCTAACGCGGAGTACCGCGAAAGCTGGCTAACCACCGGCCCGGCCATGAAATCACATGCCGAAACAAAGGCCGTCGGAATTGCACCCGGCCGACGCAGAGGCCGTCGGCATGAAGATGTATGAATCGGGGCGCCTTGCAGGGCGTACAGCCTGACGCCATCAAGGAACTGCCCATACAAGGCGCCCTGCATCGCACGTTTACTCAGCCTCCTCCGTCTGCGAAAGATCAAGGAAGCCCTCGAGTTTGCGGGCGCGGACGGGGTGTTGCAGTTTGCGGATCGCCTTGGCCTCGACCTGGCGGACGCGCTCGCGCGTGACCTTGAAGATCTTGCCGACCTCTTCGAGCGTGTAGGTATAGCCGTCACCGATGCCGTAGCGCAGCTTGATGATCTCGCGCTCGCGATAGGTCAGCGTCTTGAGGACCGCCTCGATGCGGTCTTTGAGCATGTCGTTGGCCGCCGTGCTGACCGGGCTTTCAGCCTTTTCGTCCTCGATGAAGTCGCCAAAGTAGCTGTCTTCGCTCTCACCCACCGGGCGGTCGAGCGAGATCGGGTGGCGGCTGATCTTCATCACGCGGCGGGCTTCGGAAACGGGCATCTTCGCCTCGATCGCGATCTCCTCGATCGTCGGCTCGCGGCGCAGCTCCTGCAGCAATTTCTTGCTGATGTTGCGGAGCTTGCTCATCGTTTCGATCATGTGGACGGGAATGCGGATCGTGCGGGCGTGGTCGGCGATCGCGCGGGTGATGGCCTGGCGAATCCACCAGGTCGCATAGGTGCTGAACTTATACCCGCGGCGATACTCGTACTTGTCGACGGCCCGCATCAGGCCGGTGTTGCCCTCTTGAATGATGTCGAGGAACGACAAGCCGCGATTGCGGTACTTCTTCGCGATGGAGACGACCAGACGCAGATTTCCGCCGGCCAATTTTCGCTTGGCCTCTTCGTACTCGGCGAAAACCTTCTTGGCCGAGGCGACGCGCTCACGCAAATCTTCCGGCTGTTCCATGACGAGGTCGATCAGACCCTGCACCTCGTCCTTCATCGCTTCCACGTCTTCGGGCGGAAGCGACTTGCTGCGCAGCCGCAGTTCGTTCTGCACCTGCTCCATCTTGCCCGACATCGCCGCCATCTTCCGCATAAAGGGGGTGATGCGGCTGGTGCGCAGCGAAAGTTCTTCGAGCAGCGTGACAGCCCGCCGGCGGCGCTGGATGACGCGCTCTTGTGCAGTCGTGCGGGGGCCGGCGGCGGCGCGCACATCGCGGATGATCTGCCAATCGGCCTGATTCAGCTCGATCAATTTGCGGACGGTCGCGAGGTTGGCGGGCAAACGCTTGAGGATCGTCGCTTTCGCCATGCTTTCAGTGGTCGAGATCTTCATGGTGCGATCAAAGGGCAGTCGGCCGTCGGCGACCGCCTGCATCGTTTCGACTGCTTGCCCCATGCACATGTCGTTTTCGAGCACCTTGCGGCGATACGCCATCCGGGTCAGTTCGATCTTCTTGGCGAGGGCGATCTCTTCCTCGCGCGTCAACAGCGGGATTTCGCCCATCTGCGTCAGATACATGCGCACGGGGTCGTCGATCCGCCGGGCGGCGGTGTCGGTCAGATCGACCTCAGTCACCTCTTCGAGCGTCTCGCCGGTTTCGAGCGTGCTGGGCTTCTTCCGGCCCGACTCGCGCATGCGGTCGGCCTCGATCTCATCGATCATCTGAATGCCGGCGTGCTCGATGCGGTTCAGGACGCTCTCGAGCTTCTCCGGAGAGATGGCCTCATCCGGCAGCGTCTCATTGAGCTCTTCCCAGGTCAGGTATTTGCGAACCCGGGCCTTCTCGATCAGTTCGTTGACGCTCTGTTCGATCGGGTCGATGTCGGGTTGAATCGCAACCGGGGCCATGACGGGCATTCGTTCTCTCCGTGCCATACTTCGCATCCATACCGGCCGGCCGAGCGAAATCGGAACGCTCGTGCCCAGCCGCAACTGAGGGCCGGTCGGCCTCTTGGGACCGTTGCAGCCCGAAACAAATCTCAACTCGTCTCTTGCCCGAATCTGCACCGGGCGCGAGGGCTTGCACCTGCGGCTTAGCAGCCACCGGCAGGGTAAAGCCACCTCCATGCCTGATCCCGACGCCCGCAACGGGGGTCGCGAATGCTACTCACAAACATACGCAAGCGCCTAGCGCGGGACTCAATCTCCCGCCAAACGTCTGCCGGCGCCTAACGCGCGATGATATTCCGCAGCCGCTCTGCCGGCAGGACGGCCTGTTCGCCGCGCGCCAGTGTCCGCAGCTTTTCGAATGCCGCCGCGCCATCTTCGGGGGGACCGGCCAGCTCGCTATGCAGTTCCGCGCGGCGCCTCAGCCGCAACTCGGCCTCAAGCCGCTGGCTCGCGGCGGCAAATAAATCAGAACACTCCGCAACGGCCCGCACCCGAGCCAGGCAGCGTTGAATCAGATCGAGGATCGGCGGCTGATCGCAGCGTTCAACCACCTCGCCGGTAGAGTATTGACCGAGGTCTTCATGCACCGCCAGGCAAACCTGGTAAAGCGTATCCCAGGTCCACGAAAAACCGCACGCCGTCGCCAAGTCGTCTGTTACTTGCCGCCAGCAATTTGAGTCGCGAATCAGCAGTCCAAGTAGCTCCTCCACGGCGCCGACCAAGCCCGGCGAAAAGCCGGCGATGGAGCGGGGATACTCCGCTGTGTTGTGTCCGTCTGAATCGCTTGCTTCGTTGGAGTCGTTATGGGCCTTGAGAAATCGCGGGCCGCGGCGGCGCTGTGCGACAAGCATCTCGGTGACATTATCCGGCGTCAGGCCGAGCAAATCCGCCAAGCGGCCAGCGATCAGCCCTTGTGCGAGCGGATCGATGCCGTGCTCACGCGTAGCGCTGGCGATGAATGCGATGTAGTCCTGAATCGCAGCACGCTGCGCTTCAAGCGATCCGCCTGAATAGGCTGCGCGAGATTGCCGCCATTTGAAATCGAGCGCGTCGATCGCGCCCTCTAGCGCCCGCTCAAAGGCCGCCGCACCGCCCTCGACGACGCAATCCGCCGGGTCTTTCACACCTTCCAGCACGACGACTTTGACGGCGAGATCGGATGTCAACGCGACCGAAACGCCGCGATCCGCCGCCCGGACTCCCGCTGCGTCGCCGTCGAAGCAGAGGATCACCTCACGACAAATCGGCCGGAGCAGCTTCACATGGGCCGGCGTCAGCGCCGTGCCCAGCGGTGCGACCACGTTGGTAAAGCCGTGCTGATGCAGCAGCACCGCATCCATATACCCCTCGACCACGATCGCCGCCTTTCGCGCCTCGATCGAGCGCCGTGCATGATCGAAGCCAAAGAGAATGCGCGACTTGGAAAAGAGCGGCGTCTCCGGAGAGTTCAGGTATTTCGGCGGATCGCTGCCCAGCGCCCGCCCGCCAAACGCGACGGTCCGGCCCAGCGAATCGTTGATCGGAAAGACCAGCCGATTGCGAAAGACATCGTAGGTGCGTCCCTGCTCGCCACGCTTGATCAGGGCCGCGTCGAGCAAGACATCGCCGGAGATGCGGACGGCGACAGCGGCGTGCTCCAGTTCATTCCAACCTGCCGGCGCGAAGCCGAGGCCGAATTGCTCGATCGTCGCCTCATTTAGGCCGCGGCCGAGAGCGTACGTCAGCGCGGCCGCGCCCGCGGGGCTTTCGCGCAGGTTTCTTTGATAAAACGACTTGGCCCATGTCAGCGCGGCCCGCATGGCTTCGCGGCGTTGCCCGGCGGCGGGATCACGCGTTTCATGATCCGCCTCCAGTCCGACGCGCTGGGCGAGGATCGCAAGCGCCTCGGGGAACTCGACCTTCTGGCGAAGCATGACAAACTTGATCGCATCGCCACCGACGCCGCACGACCAGCATTTGAAAATCTGCTTCTGCGGGCTGACGGAGAAGGAGGGCTTATGATCGTTATGGAATGGGCAAAGCCCTATAAAATCTTTACCTTGGCGCTTCAGGCGGACTTGTTCGCCGATTAGCTCCACAATGTCGAGCAGTTCGAGGATTTTGTCTTTGTCGAACGTGGACATCTGTTTGGTTGGGACTGCCGCTCCTGAGCCAACAAACCGCCCGTACCGTGAAAGCGTCCGTTAAGAAACGGCTAAGACGTGAGAAGTATAGCTCAGAAATAGGCGCGGGTCAATTTTTTCCGGTACTCCGCGCCCCAAAGCCGAACCACGCGCATAGGCCGAGCTGCCCCGATGCCGAACCGCGCCCGTGAGGAAGCGATTGGGGGAATACCGCGCGTGCCTCAACATGTCGGCGCTGGGAAGGGCAGCAGAGCCTTCTGCGATATGAGCCGAATCGAGCGTCGAAGTTGAAAGACGACGAGCGTGCGGTCGTTTGTTTGCGTGTCTATCGGGTTGGGGCGCCGTCGGAATCGAATCGCTTCCTGACGGTCGCGGTTCGGCTCCGAGGCGCGGTTCGCCCGCAGGAACTCGACAATGCACACGAGTTGTTTATTGGACTTTTTCGCCGGGACAGATTTGTGCGCATCGGCAAATCCAAGGTGGCGGCGCAGCGTAGTCAGTCGTCTATAATCGTCTCAGTCGCACTGTATCGGTCGGCATTGCGCTGGCTTGTGAATCATCGGATTCTCGTCCTTACTAGAAAACGGAAAGAACGGCATGGCATCATTGTTCAATCTGCACCGGTCGCCTAGCGGCATGGTTTCAAACGCAGGTTCGCGTTTGGCTTCGCAGTTGTCAGACTCCGGTCGTTTCATGCGTGGTCGTCGTGGCGGAAAAGCTGCGCTTGGCGCGCTGCTCGCGCTCGGGCTGCTGGCTTGCACGACGCCGCTGGCGCATGCAATCGCGGATTTCGTCGAGCATCGCCCCAACGTGCAGGTTTTTGGCGAGCCGGCCGGCGTCACGATGCGCGAGGGCGAGATTCCCCGCGAAGATGAGCCGGTCGATCTCTGGGTGAAGATCGGCTTCTCCTTCTTCTACAGCGAGGTCGCGATCTATTACACGCTCGACGGCTCCGAGCCGAATGGCGCGCTCGGCGTGCCCGCGCCCGGCACGAGCGTCTTACGAAGCACCACCGGCGACGTGCAGTTTGTTCGCAATCAGCCGACCAACATCGATTGGTGGCGCGGGCGGCTGCCGACGACGGCGCGGGCTTACGGCACGCGCGTCCGCTACAAGATCAGCGCGATCGGCCCCGGCTCGGCGGAAGTTTTCGCGAACAACTATGGCTGCGCCGATGGCACGTGTGACGACCCGGCTGCCCCGGCGACGACGTTTGAGTATCAGGTGAAGCTGGCGTGGCCGGGGGCGGGCGCGCCGTCGCCGAATCCGGGCGTGGGCTATCCGCCGGTCTATTTCTGGAAGGAAGAGGCCGTTGTCGGCAACAACTTCATCAACGTGCAACTCGATCAGAACGGCACCGTCTACGACATTTATTATCCCGGCGCCGGCGGCGTGCAGGGCGTCGGCACCAAGAATGAGGGCTATGTCGACGGCATCGACACATTTCCGCCAGGGCTGCCGCCCGGTGCTCGCGGACAGATGCACCTCAATCAGGCAATGGGCGGCATTCGCGTCGGCGGCGTCACGTACTGGTTGAGCAATCAGAATGGCGTCGGCTACACCGGCGTATCGCAGCGCTATCTGCCGCGCACCAACACGGTCCGCACCGAGGCGACCCTCACCGCCGCCGGAAACAACATCCACGTGGAGCAATACGACTTCTCGCCGCGCGGCACCAGTTTCCCCACCTATGGCGCCGGCACGGAGAATCGCGGCATCTACCTGAAGCGCTATCTCTTGACCAATCGCGGCGACGCGCCCCAGACGATCAACTTCTACTTCTACGGCGACTTCGCCATCAACGGCGGCGACGGCTTCGACGGCATGGGCTGGGATGTCACGCGCGGCGCGATGATCGCAGTCGACAATACGCGGCGCTTCGCGGCTGCCAGCGGCGAATACAACCCGACGACCTTCTCCGACTATGACAAAAACGTCTCGATCACGTTCGCCGGCGCGCTGAAGGTGCTCGACAGCGTCGGCGGGGCGAGCGGGCAGCGCGCGGTCGATGCCTGGCGCGACACCAGCGGCGACAACGGCCAGGGCTGGATCGGAGCGCAGCTCACGCTGCAGCCGAACGTCACGCGCGAAATCGATGTGGCGATCGTTGGCGGGTTTGATCCGTTCGCCGGCGCGACCGGCACGTATGACGTGCAGATTGCCCCTGCGGTCGATTGGTTCTATTCCCAGAGCGTCGCCGACCTGGCTGCAACTACCAACGCCAATTGGCAGGCGTGGCTGACCAGCGGCGTGACGGTCGATACGCCGGATGATCGCATCGATGAGCTTTTCGAGCGCGGCCTGCTCTGCACGGCGCTGCACATCGACGGGCGCAACGGCGGCGTGATCGCCGGCTATCACAACGGCGCATATCCCTACGTCTGGCCGCGCGACGCGGTGTATGCCGCGGTGACGCTGGCGCGGACCGGGCACGCCGCCGAGTCGGCCGGCGTCTATCGCTATCTGCGCGACGTCTGCTTCCGCGGAACGGAGTCGTGGGGCCGCGGCTTCTGGTATCAGAAATACACGACCGACGGCTACATCATCTGGAGCGCGCCGCAGGTCGACGAGACCGCGGTCTTTCCGTGGGGGCTGTTGCATCACGGCCGCGTCACCGGAGACATGGCGTTTCTGGCGGATTACTTCCCGACCGTGCTCGAAGCGAGCTATGCGATGAGCTCCGACTCCGCCCTCGACAGCCGGCTCTATTACGACGACACCTTCCAGCTCATGCACAGCAACAACGTCTGGGAGGATTCGTACGATCTGTTCATCTATTCCAACGCCAACGTCATCCGCGGTCTGGCCGATGCGCTGACGATCGCTCGCATGATCGGCCAGGGCTTCCCGGCCTCGATCAACGCGCAGCGCTTCAACATCATCAATGGCCTCAACGCCCGGCTCGATTGGAACGGCGAGAATACCGACATCTCGCAACTCGGCATCGTCTATCCGTTCCGCGTGCTCAGCCCGACCAGTGCGCGGGCCGCGCTCGTGATGGATCGCATCAACGGCGTCGCCGCCGATCGCTTTGGCCAGGTGCACCCGCTGGTCAACTTCAGCGGTGAGTTCCAGGATTTGATCAACCGCTACTGGGGCGATGGCTACTGGCGCGGCGGGCCGTGGTTCCTCAGCACGCTCTGGTACGGCCTGTTCTATGCCGAGCGGCAGCAGCAGCTCGCCGGCAAGGCGGACATCGACAATCACTACTTCCGGATCAATCGCACGCTCGATTTCATCGGTCCGGCCGGGCTCGGCGCCGAGCAGATGGCGCCATCCAACAGCCTGCTCTATCCGGGCCAGCCGGATTTCCGGCTGCAGACGGCCTGGCCGAATGCGTGGGAGTCGATGAGCACCTATGCCGACGCGGTGATGGCATTCCTCGGCTACGAGCCGTTTGCCGGAACGTTTAATACCGTGAACATTCGGCCGATCCTGCCGACGGCCTGGCCGGAGATGACCTTCCGCAATGTGCAGGTGGGCGAGCGCCGCTTCGACGCGGCGATTCGCGAAGGCGCCTTCGTGCATGAGCACATCTTCACCAACGTGCTGGGTGGTCAGTTACGTGTTTCTACGGCGGTGCGTGTGCCGTCGGGGCGCGGCATTGTTTCGGCGACCCGCAACGGCATTCCGCTGTCAATTCTGTCCGTGGATAGCATCAACCGTCTGTTTGTGACGATGGATCTGAATCAAGCACCCGGCAGCGTAAATACCGTCCGGGTCGTGCACGGCCTGGCGGGCGACATGGATTGCGACGGCGACGTCGATTTTGACGACATCAACGGCTTTGTGCTGGCGCTGACGGGCGAGACCGGTTATGCCGCCGCCTACCCGGCGTGCTACTTCGGCCTGGGCGACGCGGATGGCGATGGCGATGTCGATTTCGACGATATCGACCCGTTTGTCGCGTTGCTGGTCGGCGGTTGATCGCGGCCATAAGGCCACCTGCTTGCGTTCCCCAGCGCGCCGCCGAACGGAACCATGCGACCAAAGCGAACCGCGCCTCTGTGCTGAGTCTCGCCTCTGAGCCGAACCGCGCCCGTTAGGAAGCGATTCGATGGTCGTTGAGCGCGGGCTTGAGTTCGCGGCATGGCCGCGCCGCGACCGCGAGGTCGTGGTTCGGTTCGAAGCTTTCCGAGCCGCGTCCGATGTGATTCCAACCGCTCCTTCACGGTCGCGGTTCGGCTTACAAATGCACGCCGGCTTGCAGACATTGGTCGGCGTGATGCGGCGCTCAGCGACAAGCGGAGCTGATGTTTTACCCTTCGTCGCTCTGTCGCTTCGTCGCTTCGTCGCTATTCCTGGCGCTCGCGGAATCTGAATCGCTCCTTCACGGTCGCGGTTCGGCTTACAAATGCACGCCGGCTTGCAGACATTGGTCGGCGTGATGCGGCGCTCAGCGACAAGCGGAACTGATGTTTTACCCTTCGTCGCTTCGTCGCTTCGTCGCTCCGTCGCAATTCCTGGCGCTGGCGGAATCTGAATCGCTCCCTCACGGTCGCGGTTCGGCTTACAAATGCACGCCGGCTTGCAGACAATGGTCGGCGTGATGCGGCGCTCAGCGACAAGCGGAGCTGATGTTTTACCCTTCGTCGCTCTGTCGCTTCGTCGCTCCGTCGCAATTCCTGGCGCTCACGGAATCTGAATCGCTCCCTCACGGTCGCTGTTCGGCAAAACACCGGTCGCCGTTCGGCTGATCACTGGTCGCGGCACGGCCAAACTCACGCTGTTTGCAGAACATGGCCGTTTTCGACCGCGCTACCGCTCCGCCGCGATGCGAAAGACGGCGCCGCTCGACCCCACCGGCCCGACGTTTTCCGAAGTCAGCAAGTAGAGATTACCCTCGGCGTCTTCACCCAGGCTAAGGATGAACCGCCCCAGCCGCCCCGTCAGCAGGCCGTCGATCACCAGCTCACGTTGCGACCAGGAGCCATCCGCGTTCTCGCGCGCCGCGAAAAGCGTGCCATCGGCCAGCACGAAATTGGTGCTCCAATCGGCGAAAATGTACTCGCCGCGCAGCCGCGGCAGCGCCCCCGACCGCGCGACATAGCCCCCCGTCACCGAGAGACCGAAGGGTTGTCGGGCAGCGCTATGCGGATAGTCGATGATTGGCTCGATCAGCGGCTGCCCCGCCGCGTCGGTCGTCGCGCAATTCGCCGGCGGCGCCGATGGCGACGCCGGGTCGAAGCACAGCGTGCCCTCGCGCAGGCGCCAGCCGTAGTTGCCCCCCGCCGTCACAATGCTGATCTCTTCGCGCAGATCCTGCCCAACGTCGGCGACAAAGAGCCGGCCATCAGGAGCAAATGAGAACCGCCAGGGATTGCGGAAGCCCAGGGCGAAGATTTCGGGCGCGGCGCCGGGCGTGTTCACAAACGGATTGCTCACGGGAATCGCATAGGGCAGTCCGCGCGCGGTGTCGCTCCGATCCACGTCGATCCGCAGGATTTTTCCGAGCGGCGTCGACAAATCCTGACCGTTGCCGATGTCAGGGTTGTGACCGAGGCCTTCGTCGTTCGACCCGCCGCCGTCGCCCAGCCCGATGTACAGGAAGCCGTCCGGACCAAAGGCGATCTGGCCGCCGTTGTGGTTGAACTGCGGTTGCGGCACTTCGAGCAGGATGCGCTCAAAGGACAAATCGGCCCGGTTCGGATCGCTCGCGGCGACGAGATACTCGGCCACGCGGATGCGGGCGTTGAAATTCGCCGGATCGCTCTCGCGCAGCGGCACGGAATAGAAGAGATAAAAGCGGTTGTTGTCGACAAACCGCGGATGCAGGGCGATGCCGAGCAAGCCGCGCTCGTCAAACAGAATCCCACCCCCGAAGTCGATCCCGATCGTGGGCATGCGGTTCGATACGTCCAGCAGCGGTTCGGCCAATAAGCCGACCTCCTTGTCGATCACGCGGACGCGTCCCGGCTGCTCCAGCACGAACAGCCGGCCGGTTCCGTCGGCGGGGGCGGCCAGCGCGGTCGGCGAAGTCAACCCATCCGAGACCAGTTCCAGCGCCACACGAGTGACCGGCCCGTCCGGGTCGCTTGGTTGCGGGCTGGGGCAACCCCCGAGCGTCGCGAGCGCCGCAACCAGACTCAGCCATCGACCGCTGCGCAGATGTTTGTTCGCAACGCAAGAAACACGTTGGCAGCGGGTTAGCCGCGTAAATCCAACCGACATATACACACCGGCATGTTCGTTCGCTATCCCCGCGCGCATCGCCACCGTCCGCATGCAGCACGCTCCTGTCGATCGGCGGCGGTCGGCTCGGCTGAGTCGCGCGCCAATCTGGCCAGATGATAGTGCGGGCGCAGCCGCGATCGGTGAACTGGCGCCAGCTTGGCCCCAAACCGATGCTCAGCCGCGCTCGGCGAGGACCGACGGCGTCATACGCAGGTCCGGCATCCGGCCGGCGACGGACCGGCTGAATTCCGGCTCGCGACGGCTCCGCCGCAAGACGCGGTCGAAAGAAGTGCGGCGCCGCGGCTTAAGCTTGGTCACACCTGGCGGCTATCGCTGTAGCGCCGCCAGCACGGCCGCCTCGTGGCCTTCCGGATCAACTTTCTCAAACACCAACTCGATGCGCCCCTCCGGCGAAATGACAAACGTCGTGCGCGCCACGCCCATGTACTTGCGCCCATACATCGACTTCTCGATCCAGACGCCATACTGTTCGGCGGCGCGATGATCGACATCGGCCAGCAGCGGAAACGTCAGGCCGAACTTCTGCCTGAATTTCAGATGGCTCGCGACAGAGTCGGGCGAAACACCCAGGACGACCGCGTCCAGCTCGTCAAACTCGCCCAGCCGGTCGCGAAAGCCGCAGGCCTCCGCGGTGCAGCCGGGCGTATCGTCCTTGGGGTAGAAAAAAAGCACCACGCGCCGACCGCGGTAATGGGCCAGCGTGTGTCGCCGTCCGGCTTCGTCGTCGAGGTTGAGTTCCGGGGCGCGGGTTCCCACGGGCAGTGGGCCGGACGGCGGCTTGACCCGCGCCCGGCGTATGCCAACGTCTTCGTCGATGTCATCCTCATCATCGCCAAAGCCGCCGATCTCCTCCGGCTCATCCCGGACGATGCCGGCCTCCTGCTCGACCAGATCGGGGTCGAAAGGCTTGGCGGCCCGCTCCGGGGTAGAGACCGGATTGAACGCCGGGGGCGGCGTTGCCATGCCGGGAATCGGCTGCGCGGCGGACTTGCGGACCGCAGGCTTTGCGGCTTTTCGCGTCGCCGCCGCTGCCGCCTTCCGTGGCGCGGTCTTGGCAACAGCCTTCTTCGCCGCTTTGCCGGCCTTGCTCGCGCTCTTGGGGGCGGCTTTTTTGACGGCTTTTTTCGCTGCTTTCTTGGCGACCTTTTTGACTGATTTGCTGATCTTGGCGACTTTCTTCGCCTTCTTCTTAGCCATGGACGAGACCTCTCGAGTGGCTGCCGGACATCCGGTTCCGGCGATGCGTCGGATTAATGACATGACCGCCGCGGAAATCAAGAGCTTTCGCAAAAAGCATCGAAGATTTTCGCCCGGGGGGCGCGGCTCGGCTTCCGGACGCGGCTCGGCTCACAGGCTTGCCGCGGGTTTCTCAGTCGCGCCGGCTCTGCGTAGCCGATGGCGTTTGGTTCCTCGCACCCAAACTCGCTAGCTGACGGCGAATCCGCGCCCAGGCCGCGGCCGCTGGGGAAACTACACAGCTGCTGCGGCCAACGGCGAATGTGTGCGCAAAAAAGTCCAAAAGTTATAGCTCCGACGCCCTGGTCGCTCGATCACGTTATTCGTGCTCACTTTTTCACATGCTCACGCCTATTTCCGCCCGGCGGATGAGTCGTCCGACCGACATGGTGCGGTGCTCGCGGCTCCTTCTCTACTGCGCGCTCTGCGAAGTCGCTATCCTGCGGCAACTTGGTAAGTCGCACCGCAGCATTTCGATTGGGATGGGTCGCCGCCGCGCGCGGCGGCGTGGCGATCGCGTTAATGGCGTTGCTAACCGTGCGGCTGTTGATTTCTGAAAACTACGAGCCGGTTGAATTCGGCTTTCTCAGCGCGCTGCACGCGACCGGCGGCGGCTTGACGCCGGCAACTTCCTCCTGGCTCGATTTCTGGCTGCTGTTTATCTCAGCCGGAACACTGGCGCGTGAAGCGCTTGTGACGCGCGCCCGGCGCACTGCGCTGCTCGCGTGGGGCGCGCTGTTGATCGCGGTCATTCTCTCGACGGCGTGCGCAGCCAATCAGCGGCTGGCGGCCAGCGGCGGTGCGAACGTGCTCGCCTCCGCCCTGACCGCCGCGGCCCTGGCGCGCGTCTTGCGGCCGGCGTGGCTGACCCGGCTGCTGCTGGCGGCGCTGCTGGCGGCGCTGGCGGTCAATGGGTTGAAGTGCCTGATGCAAACCGCGTTTGAGTTCCGCGACACGCGCGCGTTTCTCGAAGAGCGCAAGACCGCGCTGGCCGGACAGGGCGTCGATCTCGAAAGCCCCAACTTCATCAACTACGAGCGGCGCTTACGCTCAGGCGAGACGTTTGGCCGACTAGCCCACCCCAATGTGACGGCCTCCGTGCTGCTGATAGGCGCCCTCGTCAGCGCCGGCATGCTGCTCGCCGCTTGGCGTCATGCGCTCGGGCCGCTCGCGCTTGGCGGTGCTGCCGCAACACTGGGATTGCTCGGGATGGCCCTGCCGACCACCGGCAGCATCGGCGCGCTGCTCAGCGCCGCGCCGGCGATGTTGTTGCTGCTGATCCTCGAACGCTGGTCCGGATGGTGGGGAGAGCGACCGGCGCGCGGCGCGACGTGGCTGCTGCTGCTGCTGGGCTGCGGCGGCGCGGCGCTCGGCATGATCGGCCTGGTCCGTGGCACGCTTCCGCACGAGTCGCTCGCTTTTCGCTGGAATTACTGGGTCGCCGGGGTGAGCGCGTGGCTGCCGGCCTGGTGGTGCGGCATCGGCCGGTGGAATTTTCTCGACGCTTATCTGGCGCAGCGCCCGCCGACTTCGACGGAGGATGTGCGTGATCCGCATTCTTGCTGGCTCACACTGTTGATTGAGCTGGGGCCGCTCGCCCTTGGCGCAGCGCTTGTACTGCTATGGCTTACGCTGAAGGGCGGTCTCGGGTCGTTGCGTCCCGTCGCGCTTCGCGTCGTGTCTGGGCCGACCGGCACTTGGCCAAGCGCCGACCGCCGCGCTTCCCTCGCGGCGATGGCCGCGTGCGCGTTTTCAACGCTGGGCCTTCTGCTCTATCTCGACCGCGCCGACCTGCAGGAAGACGGGCGCTGGTCGCCGGCGCTCTTGACGCTCTGGAGCGTCGAGGTCGCGGGCACGTGGCTGCTCGTGTTCGCCGGGTGCTGCCGGGCGCTGCTACCGTTACATGACGGGCGCGCGCTGGCGGCAGGCGCGTGCGCCGCGCTCATGGCCGGGCTGATTCACAACACGATCGACATGGCGCTCACCACCCCGGCCGGGCTGGCGCTGCTCGCCGGTCTGAGCGGCGTCGTCCTGGCGCTGCGACCCGATGATCCCGCCGAGTCTGGGGGCGGCGCGCCGGGCGCCGTGGGCGGGCCAACTCAGCCAGCCAGGCCATTGCAGCCGGCAAATGCGGCGTCAAGGGCCTCCGCCGCGGCGTCCCCC
>CAYQLG010000040.1:0-34126 GCA_964418235.1 uncultured Planctomycetales bacterium | reverse complement strand
TGGCGGAGTGTCGCCGCCGGGCGCGGCGCGGCCGCCCGGCTGCGATGCCGGCGTCTGTGAAAGCATCGGCTGTGACGCGGCGGGTTGCGTGTTCTTGGCTTGCGCTACAGCGGTCTGCGTCGTGGACGACGGCGCGGGCGCGGCGGAAGCTGCGGTCGTATCACCTGCGCTGTCCTTCGATCCGGACGGCAGCGAGGGCGTGCCGACGTTGGTGGGCGCGGTCGTGCTGCCGCCGCGCGCGACCATCTGTTCGACCGCGGCCAGGCGCGCAGCCTCGGCCTTTTCGAGGGCGCTGCGCTGCTGCTCACGATCGACAGCGCCCAGGATCATGCACACGACGGCGAAGCCGCCGGCCATCGCCGGCGTGACGACCTGATTCCATGTGGTGCGACAACGGCCAAGCAGCTCCGCCGCACAGAGGAACATCAGGTTGCCCGTGTGCGCGAGGATGCAATAGCGGCAATGATGCCCCTCAACCAGGATGATGATGACGTAGAAGAGCGAAACCGCCGCGCCCAATCGGGCCCAGCTCAGGCCAACCGGGCCAAGCCGTCCCAGCGCGGCGACCCAACCGATGAGCGTCACGACAAAATAGGCGAACCCGACAAAAGAAACGGGGAACTGCGTGCCCGGTAGCTTGCCCCAGAAGCTCCGCGCGGCCTGGTCGCAGGCGCTGCCCGCACCGCAGCCGGGCAACTCGATGGCGTTGAAGTGATCGAGCACGAGCGCGCCGGCCATGCTGACCGAAAGGCCCAGCGCGAGCGTTGCAAAAGAGAAGACCAGCCATTCGCTGCCGCGGAGCGTGGGCGGTCGGCCTGTGCGCGGTCCGGCCGGCTGTCCCCCCGTGCCCGACGCGTTTGCGGGCGGGGTGTTGGTTGCGTTGGATATCATGGACATAGTGTAGTAGCATTGGTCCTTTGCGCCGCCGACGCGCAACGGATGGTCCGTCACGCCGAAGGGCAACCGCATTCTCCAGTTGTCTCCTCGAAGCAAGGGTGGGGCAGGCATCTTGCTTGCCCGGAACAGCCTGGAAGCCTGTTCCCACCCTGAACAACGAGCATCGAGAACCAGCTTGCGGTTGCCCTGTCCCCCGGCGCGGCACGGGCCGCCGAACGTTGTGCGCCGTCGCTGGCCCTATATGATGACCACGAACCGGTTCATCCAAAGAGGCCCCCATGCCCCGCCCCAAAACCATCATGATCGATCTCGACGGCGTGATCTGCACGGAGGAACGCGCGTTCGAGCGTCCCTTGGCCGAGCCGCTGGCCGGCGCCAAGGATGCGCTCGCACAGCTCCGCGCCGCCGGCCACATACTGGTGATCTACACTGCCCGCGGCTGGCCCGAGTACCGCGTCACGAAAAAATGGCTCGAAGACCATGGCATCCCGCATGACGGGCTGCACATGGGCAAGCCGGTCGCCGACGTCTGGATCGACGACCGCGCCATCCGCTTCCACGACTGGCCCAAGACGCTGGCGGAATTGGGGGAGAAGTTTTGAGTAGCGAGTTAAGAGTAGCGAGTTAAGAGTTAGGCGCAGCGAGGCGCGAGTTCCGATTGAATGCCGGCGCGCATGCGTTGCCCGGTGAAATTTCTTGGCGGATGCTGCGCATTCGCAACTCGCTACTCTTAACTCGCAACTCGCTACTCTTAACTCGCTACTCTTAACTCGTAGCTCGCTACTCGCTACTGAAAACTCGCTAACTTTTCACTTGTTCTTCCTCTTCCGGGTGCAATTGCACCGCCGCGATCTCACGATAGTGGCCCTCCTGCTTGAGCAACTGCTCATGCCGGCCGATTTGCGTGATGCGGCCCTCTTCGAGCACCAGCACCAGATCGGCGTCCTTCACCGTATGCAGTCGATGCGCGATCACGAATACGGTCTTCCCGGTCATGACGTGCCGCAGCCCCCGCAGAATCAGATCTTCCGTCTCCGAATCGACCGCGGCCATCGCATCATCGAGAATCAGGATGCGCGGGTTGGCCGCGATCGCCCGCGCGATCGCCAGCCGCTGGCGCTGACCGCCGGAGAGATTCTGTCCGCGCTCGCCCAGCATCGACTCATAGCGCGCGGGCAGCGGATCGACGAACTCGTGCGCTTGTGAGAGGCGGGCGGCGGCTTCCACGTCGCCCTCGTGGAGCTGCGGCCGGCCATAGGCGATGTTCGCCGCGATGGTGTCGCTGAATAAGAACGTCTCTTGAAAAACAAACGCCACCTGCCGGCGAATTTCGGCCAGGCTGACCGCGCGCAGGTCACACCCGTCGATGAGGATGCGGCCCGCCTGCGGGTCGTAGAGCCGCGCCAGCAGTTGCACGAGCGTCGATTTTCCCGCGCCGGTCGGTCCGACCAGCGCTACAACGCTGCCGCCGGGCGCGTCAAACGTCACGTCGCGCAAGATCGGCTCGGCCGGGTCATAACCGAACGTGACATGTTCAAAGCGCACCGCGCCCAGCCCCGGCGGCAGCGACGCGGCCCCGGCCGCTTCCGGCACGGTCGCGCGCGCGGTCAACACCTCCTGCAGCCGGCGGGCCGAGACGACCGCGTTTTGATACTGCTCATTGATCTGGGCGACTTGCTGTAAACGCCCGAGGATCGCGCCCATCGCCGCGCCGAGCATCAGGATGTCGCCGGCGGCCAGAACGCCCTTGATGATCAGGATGCCCGCCACCAGAAAGAGCATCAGGTGTGAGGCCATCGAGATGCTGCGAATCACCGGCGTGAAGTCGGCATAGAGCCGGATGCGCGCCAACGTCCGCTCGAAGAAACGGTCGGTGCTGCGCCGATATTTTTCGATCTCGTGCGCCTCGGCGGCGAAGGCGCGCACGACCTGCACGCCGGAGATGTTCTCGGCGATCAGCGCGACGTTTTCATCGCCGGCTTCCATGATGGCCTGCTGGGCGGGCTGCACCTTGCGGCTGAAACGCACCACGTACCACACCCACGCCGGCAGCGGCGCCAGCGCGAACAACACCAGCCACGGCGAGCGCGTCGCGAGCAGAATGAGATAGCCGCCGACGATCAGCGCGATTTCGAGCGTCATCAACACGGCGGATTGAACAAAGAGGCGGACGTTCTGCAGATCGGTCAGAGCGCGGTTGATCAACTCGCCGGTCGAGATGCGATCGTGAAAGGCCAGGCCCACCTGCTGCAGTCGGTCAAAGACCGCCGCCCGGATGTGAAAGACCTTGAACATGCTCAGGCGCGCATTGGCCAGCTCGCGCAGGAAACTGAGCACGGCCATGATCAGCGTGATGAGCGCCAGCCAGAATACGGCCCATTCGACGCGCCCGGCCTGGGCCGAGGGCGCGCCAAGCCAGGCCAGCCAGCCCGCGCGGGTCTCGCCGGGCGCCACCCGCACGGCCTCGATGACATCAATGGCCTGGGCGGTCAGGCGGACGGCCAGCACCTCGCAGGCGACCCAGACCGCCAGCAGCAGACACGCGCGCACAACCTCAGCGCGCACCGGTGCGAGAAAGCCGAACATCCAACGGAGCAGTGCGCGATTGCTGGAGTGCGCCGGCGGCTCGAGTGCGGTGGTCACGATGGGGGCATGATAGCTGCGCGATCTCCGACTGGGAGTGCGGCGCGGGCGGGCTGCACAGGTCGGAGACCTGTAGAAACACTCACCGGTTGGAAACCGGCGCCACACCCCTGTGCAGACACTCACCGGTTGGAAACCGGCGCCACACCCCTGTGCAGACACTCACCGGTTGGAAACCGGTGCCACACTCCTGTGCAGACAACCACGGTTGGAAACCGGCGGAACTAGACGCCGATGTCTTCGTTCCACAGTTGCGGGTGTTGACGGATGAAATCAGCCATCAGAGCGATGCACGTCGGATCGTTGAGCACGCTCAGCTCGATGCCCAGCCCACGCAGGTAGTCCTCGGCCCCCTGAAAAGTGATATTTTCGCCGATGACGACGCGCGGAATCCGGTAAAGCGCGATCGCGCCGCTGCACATCGGGCAGGGCGAGAGCGTGGTGTAAAGCGTGGCCCGCGCATAGTCGCGTGCGCTCAGCCGGCCCGCGTTCTCTAGGCAGTCCATCTCGCCGTGCAGGATCGAGCTGCCGCGCTGCACGCGGCGATTGTGTCCCAGCCCGACCAGCACGCCATCGACCACGAGCGCCGCCCCGATCGGAATACCCCCTTCGCGCAGGCTCTTGCGCGCCTGCCCAATCGCCGCTTGCATGAATGCGTCGTTCATTTGCGCCTCGATCCGCATGCGTCATGGCTTCGACAGGGCGGCAAGCGCCTTCCGTTAGCCGGGACAGGGCATGAGGTTCTACGACTGGAACGTCGCGCGGTTCGCTCATGGAATCAGCGCGGCGCGCCATTCTCTCATGAGACGAAACCGTCGAGCGGCGTTCCAGCGTCCGCCGCTCGATCGGTCTGTGCTCCGCGTCCGGTTACTCGACCGTCACGATTGCGGATGCGCGGGCGATCGCGAGGCCTTTCGATGAATTATTTTATTTTAGTTCGTACGTACTCACCAGTTGTTGGGGATGGGAAGTGGAGGAATCCAGAGTCGATGGACACGGGGTCTGAGTTGGCGAATCCGTTGCGAGGTGGGCGAGCAATCATTGCCGCCGAAGGGGCCACAACTGGCGGGCACGAGCCATGAGCGGCGAGTTGCCTCCACCCGCGCATATTTCGAAGAACAATGATCAGACGATGTCATGCGAAGGATGCCGGCATTGGCGCAGTGGCTGGTTCGGGCGTGCGCGGAATCGAGTCGCTTCCTGACGGGCGCGGTTCGGTTTGCGGGCGTGGTTCGGTTTGCGGACGCGATCAAACCGAACCGCGACCGTGAGGGAGCGATTCGATTCGCAGCGCGCATTCGGCTGGCTCGGCGTGGCGGTTCGATCGGGTTATGGGCGGGTCTTCTTGTTTGTATCGAATCCAGCGCATCGAATGGATCAGGCGAGCATCGAGTCGAATCGCTTCCTGACGGGCGCGGTTCGGTATGCAGCGCGGTTCGGTATGTCGGCGCGGCTCGGCGTGCGAGTGACGTTCGGCTTGCGGGGCCTGAGCGCTGCGGATTCAATCGCGCTCGTCGGATAGAATTTCACTGGGCAGATGCGGCCAGCCGTTGATGAGCGACCATCGATGAGCGCCCGATCATGAACGCCAATCCCGCTGTGCCCAAGCCGCTGCGCAGCCGGAGAAAATCACGCGCGTATGTCCACCGAGACGCTACACCTACACGATCTGAGCCATACTTTCGAGCTGGGCCGGCAGCTCGGGGCCGCGGCGCGCGGCGGAGAGTTCTTCGCGCTGTGCGGGCCGCTCGGTGCCGGTAAGACCGCGCTGACCAAGGGCATCGCCGCGGGGCTGGAGACCGCCCCCGATGATCCCATCGTCAGCCCCACGTTTGTCTTGGCGCGCGAATACGCCGGCCGGCTGCGGCTTTTTCATCTCGATGCCTATCGGTTGGGTTCGGCGGCGGAACTGGCGGGGCTTGGTTTTGCCGACATGATCGATGATCCGAGCGCGGTGGTCGTCGTGGAATGGGCCGATCGCGTCCGTGAGTCTGTGCCGCCGCATGCCTGCTGGATCGAGTTGGCCTATGCCGACGGCGACGGGCGGAGGGCGACGATCAGGCCGCCGGCCCAGGCGGGCTGACGGCGCGGCGGCGACCATCGCGCATGCCGGCGGATGCTTAATGGATAACGAGGCGCTGTTACAGAGTAGCAGCGCCTCGCAATCTGATTCGTAAATACCGTGGTTTCGCGGTTTCGCGTAGCGGCTCAGGGGCAGTCGCACGCGCCCGTCAGGCAGCGAACAAACGAGTCGATGTCGTCGAAGTTCACCTGCGCATCGCAATTGGTGTCGCCATTTAGCCAGACGCACGCGGGGGCCTGTGCGTAGAAACCATCGGCGCCGGTCAATGCCGCCACGAAGCCATTGATATCGTCGAAATTGACGACGCCGTCGCAGTTGAGATCGCCGCGCCGGCTCGGACCGACCTCGACTGTGAACGCGGCGGTGGTAATCCCGCCGTCGCCGTCGCTGACGCGCAGGCGGATGATCCGGCGGCCGCCGGTGGCGTAGCTGGTCGTGCCGCTCGCGCCGGTGAAATCGTCGTACTGGCCGTCGCCGTCGAGATCCCACTGATAGATGAGCACGTCGAGAATTCCACGGTCGCTCGCGGCGGCCTGGAGCGCGACGGGAGCGCCGATCGCGACGCGCTGGTCGGCGGAGATTGTCGTGATTTCGGGCGCGACGTTGAGCACCGTAATCGTGACGCTGCCCGCGCTGACGGACGTTTCGTCGTCGAAGATGCGAGCCTGCATGTTGAGCGTGCCCTCATCTTCCATCGTCATGAAATGCTCGACGGCGGCACTGCCCGTGCCATAGCCGACGTCGACGCCATTCAGCCGGAAAATCAGCGGATCGAGCGGATTGGGGTCGCTGCCGGCGAAGTTGAAGCGGACCTCGTCGCCCTCGTTGACGACGGTGCGCGAGGCGGCGAGCGGCGCGGTCACGCTCGGGGCGCGGTTTTGCACGGTATAGGTAAACTCGACATCGAGGGCCGGGCGGAGCGTGACATCGCCATCCTCCGACGAGCGAATCTCGATGCCGTCGTCAAAGCCGCTGCTGCGCTCGGAGAGAATCGCCAGGCCATGGTTGGGCGTGCCGCCGGCCCAGGCCTGAACCGCGCTGCGAATGCTGAACGTGCGGTGAAAGTTGAGATCGGGGTTGTCATTGCCGGCGAAGGTCGCGACCGCCGGCTGAACGATGTCGTCGCGGACGCCGCCGGAAAGCGAGTTCCACGTCGAGGTCTCGCTCCAGGCGCGATTCATGCGATGGACGTAGATGGTCGGATCCCAGGCATCAGCGTCGTCAAAGAGATTGATGGTCAGATTGGCGGAGATGATGTTTGCGCCGAGCGGGATGCGCGTCGGCGTCGGGTCGCCCTCGAAGACCGCGCCCTGGAAGATATTGTCGAAGCGCAGCAGACCCTGTCCCTCATAATCATCGAACCAGCTATTCTCGGTGTCGTCATCGACCCAGAAGGTGCGCTCGCTGCCGTGCGACGTATCGGGCCGGTAGCGCCCGACCCAGGTATCCTGTGTCGAGGCATATCCGCTGACGCCATCCTGAAAGCGGATGACGGGGTTGGTCGTGACATAGCTGCCGAGATTGACCGAGAGGTCGAAGGTGTCGTCGCCACCGGGATCGAAGCTGCCGGTATAGGGAGAATAAGACTGCACCTCGATGCGATTGGCGCCGGGGCGATAGGTCATGATGCGCAGGAAGCCGTTGCCGCCATTGGGCCAGCTATCCTGGTAGTCGACAAGAATTTCATGAATCGGCAGGCCGTAGGCGCTCGTGCTGACCTGGCGATACTGGCCGTCGTTGTGGCCGCATATCGCCATATAGACCTGGCGATTCACGCGCAGGAAGTTATTGAAGAAGTCGCCCGCGGGAATGCCGTCGTCGCGGTAGGGCGGCTCAAACGTGTATTGAAACGCGCCATAGCGGCCCTGTCCCAGGATCCGCCAGTCATAGAGATAGCGGTGCGTGCTGACCATCGTCGGCTTGTCGCGGTTGGCGTTGAGCACGGTCTGAGCCCAGGCCAGTTCCGAAGCCGGCGTCTCGACGAGCAAATGCAGGAAAAGCAGTTGACGCCCATCCGCCTCGATCACCTGATAGTTTGAGAGACCGCTGGGCGAGCTGCCGCGATACCACGTTCGGCCGCTGTAAAACTGCGGGCCGAAGTGATTGCGGTAGTTCAGCCCGGTCGGGTCGGAGTAATCGCCAGGATAGAGAATGTCGTGATTGCCGACGCACGTGCCATAGGGCATGCCGGCGGCGTCGAGAATGTTCATCGACCGGCGGGCGTTGGTCCATTGCGACAGTGTGGCGGCCTGATTGACGATGTCGCCCAGGTGCGTGACGAACTTGATGTTGCGGACAAACCGCTGATTAACGACCCAGTTGCACTGGGCGTCGTAAATCTGCGGATAGTCCTGGCTGTAGTTCTGCGTGTCGGGCAGCGCGACGATGGTGAAATCTTCCGCGCCGGCGGTGGCCGCCATCATGCCGCCCACGAGGACCGCCCCGACCAGCCGCATCCGCCGATGAACTTGAAACAGCATCTGCTCTTCCTTGAGGTTGAAGGGATTCCGCGAATCTCCGATTTCACATCAGTTTGCACGGGGCACGTTAAGACACGATCAAGCCGCGGCGACGATTGCGCAAGCGTTGCCGCGACGGGGAGAATGTGCTGAAGGTCGCAGGCGAAAGCGCCACGGTCCGAGGCGTCGATGAAGGCCGCGCGACGCCGAAGCGTATGCGAAGCCGATCGAGCCGCTTCCACGCTCACCGCCGGCTGAAGCCCGGTGGCAGAGACCGGTCAGCGGAAGCCGACCCAGCAGTTGGTGCCGTTTCGGTAACTCACTCCGACCCAACTGTACTGAGTTTCCTAGTGCTTCGTCACACTTGAATTTGCGGATGAAGCGGAAAGGAGCTCCAACGTCACGGCACGAGATTCGTGCGTATCTTTGTCGTGGGACGCACGGGCCGGAGGCCCATGCTACCCGCGTTTCGAACCCGCAATTTCAAGTTTGACGAAACACTAGGCTCGTATGTCATCGCACTCGCACCCGCGGCACGCCGGCCTCGGCGAGCGTGCTTCCTCGAGAACCGTCAGAAACTCGCATCATCTCGGAATTCATCAGGCTTCTCCGTTCCATTCGCCCCGCCGTCGAGTGCTACTCGGACTACTCCGACAGCGTCCGCACAAATATGCGGCCACGTGGCTGCGGGCGGAGCTTGCCCGATGCCAGCCCGTTTGACGACGCCTGCTGCGCAAGGGCTGCCTACGATCAGGTGCATGGGATCAAGGAATCCATCGCGTCCGGGGCTGTGTGCCACGGCGCTGGCGCTACTGGCGGCCCTTGGGCTGGCTGGTTGCAGTCAGCGCAACGATGGTCTCGTGCGCGCCGGCCCCGAACCGCTCGATGTCGGACGGCTGCGGGGCGATGACGGGCCGGCGTCATGGGCGGCCTCTGGCGCTGGCCGCAAGCCCGCGACCAATCTGGTGCTGGGTCCAAGGGCGGGGCTGGCGCCGCTGGGGCAGTCCTTCGCCGGTCGCGCCCCGTGGCCCGCGACGGCGTGGGGCTATGTGCTGGAAGATGTCACCTACTTCCGGCGAGATTCGTTTGACGGTCAGCTTCTCTTCGACCGCTTCAACTCCTCCTATTTTGTCAACGAGTCGTCGCACAGCGGCGTAGTCGTCCGCTGAGTTCAAGTGGCGCATTCGTCGGCTGAGTTTCCATTGTCACATCACGCCGCGCCCGCCCGCCGCAGCGAAGAATAAAAGCGAAGATTGAAGCGATACTAGGACGTTGCTTCCTTGTTGTTCGAAACCGCTTTCGGTTAGTCTTGATCACTGGATTAGCCGGGCATAAAACCAAGTAGCTAACAGGAGGCTGGAGTGAAAGCAGTTCGAATCATCGGTCTGGGTCTGTTCGCGTGGTCGCTGAGTGCGAGCGCCTTCGCGACGCTTTCGTGGGAATATTTCGCCGGCGGCGACAGCGGCTTCAACCTGCTGACCTCGAGCGGCGCGCTCGAGCGTGCCGTCACCGAAGCCCGTATCGGCAACGTCACCACGACCGGAACGTGGGAACAGGGCATCTGGCAGCGCGGCGGCGTCGGCCCGCTCGTGCGCCAGGGTCAATTCCAGTGGCAAAGCGCGAACGACGTGCCCTTCACCGTCGTCTACGACGGCGCCAGCACGATCACTTTCACGCTTGGCTCAGAGACGCTGAGCTGGGACGGCATCGCCGGCCCGTTCACTGATATCTTCATTCGCACGCGTGCCGGGGCCAACTCTGAAATCACGCTCTCCGACCTCGACCTGGTCGGCTCGGGCCTGACGATTGGCGACCTGACTTCGCTCGGCGACGGCGACGTCGATTACATCCGCCTGCGTAACAACGATCTCAACTTTGGCGCGTTCACGCTGACCGGCGTGCAGCGAATGACCTGGAGCGGCACGGCCCCGACCAATTCGGCGCTCGCCGCCCAGATCAAGTTCTCCAACATCGTGCCGGAGCCGTCGTCGCTGGTTCTGCTGGCCGCGGGCGGGCTGATCCTGCGGTCGCGCCGCCGCATGTCGTAGCCGGCACTCGATCGATCAGCCCGCAACTACCGGCTCTGATTGCGATCGCGCCGTGTGAGCCGCGGGCGCGTGCAAGCTGTGGTTCTTTGCAAGCTGAGTTTCTGTGCAAGCTCGGGCGGCTCCGCAAACTGCGGCGTCGCCCGAATTTTTCAATGATTCGGCGCGAGTTGTGTAAGCCGGGCTTTGCGCCGTCGCGCTTGAAATAGCGTGTTGGAGAAAAGGGTAGCATGGCCTCTGGCCCGTGCGGCTGTCCACAAACAGCGGCACACCTTTCACGCCGTGAAGCCGGAACACTATCGGTCATTCGGAAGACTTAAACGTGATGAACTGCTAGCCCACAAAGCTAGCTGGACTGATCGGTTTCCGCGCCTCCGCCTGCGTCTGTTCAAGAGGGCGCCGCAGCGCACCATGGAGCCGCCGCCCGATCGGACATCATTCACGCCGGCTTCGTGTACCGGTTCATTTCGGGTGGGGTTCATACTGACTGCGAAAGACGGCGCCCCAGCCGCGGGACCGGAGCGCGAACCCTATCGGCTCTCGGCCGCCGGCCGCCGCGCGATGAGCGCCGCGCTCGCCCGTCCGGACTGGGCTCGCGAGCGACCCGCGATCCCGTTTCACACCTGGCTGGCGCTCGTCGGCCAAAGTGAGCCGGCGGATCGCGCAGTCGTACTCCGAGAGCGACGGGCTTTCTTGGATGAGCAAATCGAAAAGGAGTCTCGCCGGCTCGAGGCTCTCCGACGCGAGCTTGGCTCGACCGACAGCGTTGCCGTCACTGTCGTGGCCCATGCTCTCGAGGTCTTTCGGCTGGAGCGTCGACTCCTGGATGCGGTGGAGCCGATGCTCGGAGAAGGGGGGTGACAGAGAGATGGAGGGTGAAAGAGGAGCATGATCATTCGAAGTTGCAAAGCACCTTGAGATTCAAAGAGCGTCTAACAAAACACAGGGGTGGGACAGATATGTTGTCAGTCTGAGCAAGCTGGAAGCCTGCTGCACCCGGATTTGTTAGGCGTTCTTAGTCTGGAAATGCAGTAGAAAACTCATCGTCTCGACGAGTACGGTGTCAGGCCTGGATCAGCGCGGGACCAGAGCAGATTCTTGTCGTCACACGCTCGCATCCGTGCCTCGAATGGTTCAGGGTAGCACGGGCCGGAGGCCCGTGCTACCCTTGCTGCTAACCCGCAAAATTCAAGCGTGTCGAAGCACTAGACTAGTCCTGAATGATGACGTTGTCTCCGGGGCCGCCATCGAGAATGTCAAGACCAGGGCCGCCGATGAGGACGTCGTCGCCTTCGCCGCCGTTGAGCGTATCGTTTCCAGCGCCGCCGATCAGCACATCGTCATCATTACCGCCGTTACCCGTGAACTGGATCGCGCCGACCGCCAGGCCCGATCCTTCGATCACGTCGTCGCCGGCCAGGGCGTTCACGGTGACGCGGTCGTTGGCCGACTCAGCCCCGGTGAAGTTCACTTGGGCAGCCAGGCCGAACACGGACGTTCCCGACGCGTCGCCGGCCAGCACGACGACGTCTTCTCCGCTGGTTCCGGTGACGATGACATTGTCCGGCTGTCCGTCGCCGGTGCCGCTGCCGGGGGTGGACTCCAGATTGGCGTTGATTTCGGTCACGTCGGTGCCCGTGAGGTCCTGAACGGTGATCGTGTCTGCGCCGCCGCGGGCCGTGAAGTCGATGCTTTCGACATCGTTGAGATCCATGAGCACGTTGGCCACATCGCGGGAGAAGCGGGCGCGACCGCCGTTGGCGAAGATGCTGATCTGTTCGGCAACATTCGCGCCGTTGAACAACATCGTGTCGAAGCCGGCCTGACCCTCGAGCGTGTCGTTGTCGTCACCGGGGTTCCAGACAAAGGTATCGTCGCCGGCGCCCATGAGAGCCGTATCGTCGCCGTCGCCGCCATTGAACAGATCGTTGCCTGCGCTGCCGATCAGGACATCGGCGCCCAGCCCGCCATTGATCGTCAGCGGGATGCCGTCGGCTTCGAGCGCCGTGGCGTCTACAACGTCATCACCGCCCAAGGCATTCAGCGTCAGCCGGTCATTGGCCGTTTCCGCGTTGAAAATGTCGACCACGGCTGGCAGCCCGAAGACGCTGACGCCGCCGGCGTCGCCGGTGGCGCCGAAGACATCGGCCGCGTTCGTGGCGTTCACGGTAATCGTGTCGGCGCTGCCGTCTCCGCCGCCCGCCGCTCCGCGCAGATCGACGTCGACGCTCGTCATGTCCGTTGCGGTGAGGTCGCCGATGACGACATTGTCCGCGCCGCCGAGCGCCCGGAAGTCAGCCCTTTCAACCTCATTCAGATCCATGGTGATGCTGCCGACGTTTCGGAAGAAGCGAACGCGCTCGCCATTGGCCGCGATGTCGATGTCTTCCGCGGCGTTGCTGCCGAAGAAGAGCATCGTGTCGTCGCCGGCCTGACCTTCGACCGTATCGCTGCCGTCGCCCGGATCCCACTGGAACACGTCGGCGCCGTCGCCCATGAATGCGAGGTCGTTCCCGTTATCGCCGAAGAGGAAGTCGTCGCCATCGCCGCCCAGCAGGATGTCAACGCCCTGAGAGCCAAACAGCGAGTCATTGCCAATGCCGCCGTCGATCGTCAGCTTGACGACACCGGCCGGCAGCGTGGTTGCCGTGACGCGATCCGCGCCGCCCAGTCCGTTTACGACGAGCGCGTCGTTGGCCCCTTCGGAGTTGGTCAGGTTCACCACGGCGGCCAGTCCAACGACGGCGGCCGACGTCCCCGAACCAAGCACGTCGATGAGATCGTCGCCGCTCGTGCCGTTTACAGTCACCGTGTCCTGCTGGGTATCTCCGGTGGTTCCGCCGAGCGTACCCGCAAGGTCGATATTCGCCTCAGTGAGGTCAGTCGTGCTCAGGTCATTCACCGTGACGGTATCAGTGCCGCCGAGCGCCCGCAGATCGAGCTGCTCGATGCCGGCCATGTCCATGACGATGTTGCCGAGGTTGCGCGTGAAGCGCAGGCGCTCTGCATTGGCCGAAAATTCGAAGATTTCCGCGCCGTTTGAGCCGTTGAACACCATCACATCTTGGCCTTCTTCACCTTCGACGGTGTCGCTGCCGTCGCCTGGATCCCACTGGAACGTATCGTCGCCATAACCCAGAAACGCGATGTCATTGCCCGCGCCGCCGTCAATGAAGTCATTGCCGTAGCCGCCATAGAACGTCTCGATGCCGCGTCCGCCCAGCAATTGATCGTTGCCGCCACCGCCGTTGATCGTGGTGATCTCCGTATCGGTGAAGACGCCATTCGCCTCGTCGATGCGGATCACGTCGTCGCCGCCACGCGCATCGACTTGGATGCACGTGAACAGATCACGCGCATAGCTGTACTCGGCAACGCCGTCATCGCCAAGGTCGAGTTCAAGCTCGTTGGGCGTGCCCGCCTTCAGGCGTAGCGTCAGATTGATGGCCTCATTGGTGTCGGTGATGACAAGGCATCCATACTCAATCCGCACGGTAAACTCGGGCGTGGCCCCGCTGAGCAGCGCCACGAAGCCGTCCACGTCGTCAAAGTCAACGCGGCCGTTGCCATCGATGTCGCCGTTGAGCCAGAGGCAGGACGGGTATGCGGCTTCATAGGCGCCCTGGCCCACGAGTGCCGCCACGAAGCCGTTGATGTCGTCGAAGTTGACGAGGGCGTCACAATTCATGTCGCCGGTACGGATCTGCAGTGCAACCGGCGGTTGACGAGAAGCATCCGCGGCATGGTTCAGACTGGTCGCATCTGGCGCCGTATCGCTGAGGGTCTTTGCCCCCGCAAGCGACTGGCCTATGGCCGCCGCCGCCAACAGAGAAAGGAATTGCTGTTTGTTCTGCATAACTACGCATCTCCATCGCTATAATCTCGGACGTACGTGAAGCAAGCCCGTACCGTTGTCTGGTTCGGCTGACCCGGAAAACACCCGCGGTCGCAACCAAGTTCGTAAAACGAAGCGCCAATGCGCAAGCGAAGGGCGAAATTTTTTCTCATTGCCGGCCCGTGCGAGAATCGCAGACATGAACGATCAACTGACCGAGCTGCTCAAGCGCGTCGCGGTCGGGGATTCGGAGGCGGAGGATCGGCTGATCGAACGCGTTTACGATCGCCTGCGAGCGATTGCCGGAAGACAGCGGCGGGGGCTGGTCCGCGAGGATACGCTGCCGCCGACCGAAATGGTGCACGAGGCGTTTGTGCGCATGTTTCGAAACGCGCAACGCGGCTGGCAAGGGCGCGAGCACTTCTTTGCGATTGCTGTGCGGGTCATGCGGCAGATTGTGTTTGATCACGCCCGCAACCGCGGCGCGCAGAAACGCGGCGGCGAGTGGACCCGCCGCTCAGATGAAGCGCTGGCGGGTCAAGCGGCGAGCGCCGATGTGGATCTGGCCGCGCTGGACGACGCCTTGTCCGAGCTGGCGACGTTGGATGCGCGGCAGGCACGGATCGTCGAGCTGCGCTATCTGGTCGGCCTGACCGTGGAGGAGACGGCGGAGGTGCTGGAGCTTTCGCCGCGCACCGTGCAGTTGCAGTGGCGCGTCGCGCGGGCGTGGCTGCATGCGAGGCTGCGTGATGAGTGATTCGCGACGAACGCGACATGCCCGGGCCGCGGCGCTCTTTGAGCGCGTCTGTGAGGTCGCTGAGCCTGAGCGCACGCGGTTGCTGGATTCCGCATGTGGCGATGATGCAGAGTTGCGCGACGCTGTCCTGAGGTTGCTGAAGGAAGATGCAACCGCCGGTGATTTCCTGGAGCAACCGCTGCAGACCACGTATTTCCTTAACGCGCCGACCCGTGCCCCCGGTCCGCAGATGGCCGTCGCTGCGGATGAGCCGCAGCCCCTGGAAACGATCGGCTCTTACCGCGTGCTGGAGGTGCTGGGGCGCGGCGGCATGGGCGTGGTCTATCGCGCTCGGCAGAGCCGCCCGGAACGTGAAGTCGCGCTGAAGCTGATCCGTCCGGAGTTGCTGAGTAACGTAGCGCGCGTGCGGCTGGAGCGCGAGGCTGAACTGCTCGGGCGGCTCCAGCATCCCGGCATTGCGCGCGTCTACGAAGCCGGTTACACGCGCATCCAAGAACCACATGGGCGCGACTACGACCAGCCCTACATCGCGATGGAGCTGGTCGTCGGGCAGACGATCGCGGATTTTGTCCGGTCGCAGCGACTAACCACGAACGCGACCGTGCGCCTGCTGCAGCGCGTATGCGAAGCCGTCCAACACGCGCATCAGCGCGGCGTCCTGCACCTCGACCTCAAGCCGGCGAACATCCTGGTCGACGCGGCCGGCAACCCCTCCGTGCTGGATTTCGGCGTATCCAAGGCGCTGGACGCGCCGGGGCCAGCGCCGCGCAGCAGCGGCAGCGTGGCCGGCACGCTGGCGTATATGCCGCCGGAACAATTGCTCGGGCGCGAGCACGAATATGACACGCGCACGGACATTTTTGCATTGGGGATGCTGGCCTTTGAGTTGCTGAGCGGCCAGCCCCGCTACGACTTTCGCGGCCTGAGCTATGACGACGTGGTGCTTAAGCTGGTATCCGGGGCGGAGCCAAGCCTGTCGAATGCGGCTCCGCGACTCAGCGTCGAACTGGTGGCGGTGGTTGAACGGGCCGCGGCCCGCCCCAAGGAGCGCCGCTACGCGGCGGTGAGCGAATTCGCCGCCGACCTGCAACGCTACCTTGTCGGCGAGCCTGTCGAAGCTTTGCCGCACAACCCTCTGCGCCAGGTGCGGCTATTTCTTCGACGCAATAAGACCGCCACGATGCTGGCGGCGCTCTCCTGCGCGGCGGCGGCGATCGGAGTCGCTGGTTTGGCGCTGGGACTGATCAATGCGCGCGCGGCGCATGCCTTGGCGTACAAGCGAGCCGAAAACGCGCAGGCTGCCGCCGACTTCCTGCAAAAAGTGCTGTTTCAAGTCGATCCGGAATTCGGCGGCGGAAAATTGTCGCTACAGGAAGTCATCGACATTTCGGCTGATTCCATCAACGAGGAACTGGGGGCGTATCCGGAGGTCGAGGCTTCCGTGCGAGAGTCCATCGGCGTGGCCTACCGGCGACGGTCCGAGTTTGCCAAGTCGGCGCCTCAACTACGAAAGTCGCTCGAAATACGCCGATCATTGCTGGGTGAACAGTCACTGGCCACGGCATCATCCTACATCGCGATGGCGGATTTGCGCTTCGAGCATGAAGGCAATATCGACGACGCGCTCGCGATGCTGCGCAAGGCTTATGACAGCTATGTCGTGCACCGCCTCATCCATACAGCCGCCGAGGCCTGGCTGCAGCTCGACATCGGACTCGTGAACCTTGCCGGTGACCGGCTCACCGAAGCCGAACATGCCTTTGACATTTGCAGAAGGTTGCTGGCCGAGCACCGCGGCGCGGCTCACCCCGACGTCAGCCGCCCCCTGCACGGACTGGCTTTGGTCGCGCTCGCGCGTGACGACCTGTCCGCCGCCGAGCGCCTGGCGCGACAAGCGGTGGCGCTGTGCGATGGCGAAGGGGCTGAGTACATCGGCGCGCAGGCCCGGCTCGCGCTCGCGCAAGCATTGATCAAGCATGGCCGACACGACGAAGCGGCCGATTGGCTACGGGAGGTCAGCGAGCAATTTGCCCGCACCGTCGGCAATCGGCACATTCGGATTTCAGAGCGTGACGCATGCCTGGCCGAGCTGCACCTGCGCCGCGCGGAGTTTGAACAGGCTGAAAAAGTCGCGGCAAGCTGCCAAACCATGCGGCAGGAGCTGCTGGACAAGAACCATTGGGCGATTCTCGAAGCGCGCTTGTTGCGGCAGCGCGCTCGCATCGGACTTGGACAGGCGGAAGCCGCGGAGCGCGAATTGCTCGGCATCGCCGAGGCGGTCGAGCGACAACTGGGCGCCGACCACGCGCTTGCCATCGACGTGGCCTCCGCGCGCGTCCATTGTGCCGCCGCAATGGGTGAGCACGCGCTGGCGGCGGTCCGCGCCGAACGGCTGGCACAAATGCAGCAGCGTCGCGCTGCAGCCGTGAACGTAGTGAGCCGCGCTGAGCGCGACAGTTTGGGCCCATAGCGCGCGGTGTGCGCTCAAGTTGATGAACGCATAGATCGGAAGCTGGGTTTGCCTCACGCCATGGTTCGGATTCATGCCGCCAAGATGAATGCGGCAGCGATGATTTCAAGAGGCGGTGATCACGCTCGCGTCCGCGATGGACGCTAGGCCGTGCGCCCGAAGTCAGTAGCTGGGGTGTTTCTATGGCATTTCATGACTGGAATCCAACCGCCAACATGTGTCGATGTCGAGCCGTGACTTTGCGGGCGCCTGAACTGTTTCGACCAGTTCATGCCGCGATGTGCCGCTGACAGCGCATGAGAGTATCGCGAGTTCAGCCGGGCATTACGGACATTGCGTTCCGATCGCGAGTTGAAAGCGGACAAAATCAGCCAGGTCGAAATCGCCGTCGTCGTCGACGTCCGCACGATCGAAATCGGCTTGGTTGCAGTCGCTGTTCGGCGTATCAGGTCCATTCAGGCAGGGGGCGGCAAGCTCGAAGTCCGCAAAGCTAAGCGGCCCGGCGAATCGGCTGAAAAACTCCTCCCAAAGGCGTCGAGCTGCGCCGGGCTGATACACATGCCCAGAGCGCTGGACGACGGTATAGCGAAACTCGGCCTGACCGCCGGTGAATATCTCGGTAACGTGCGTAACCAGAATGGGCTGACCTGTTGACGGGTTAGCCGCAAGAACCTCTCGGGTTTCCAGCGCGGGCGTAGGAATCACTCCGTTGAACTCGATCCAAAACGCGCGTTGTGCGGCGTCATGAACATCACGCGAGAAGCCGCAGGGAGTCAGGCTGCTTTCACGTTCGCCGCGCCAATACCAGACCAGAGTCGGACAACTGGGCCGAAAGAAAGTTTCAGGGACGCCACACTGTGCGCACCACCCGCCGGACACCGGACCAAAGGCGGCCACGTTGGTGCGGCCCGTTCCCGCGTAGGACGAAGTCATCTGTGCGCCGCTCGAGAAGCCCGTCATGTATATCCGCGCTGTGTGGCCGGCAAATTCCTCCCGGCTTACCGTCCGTTCGATGAGTTGGTCGAGAAAACCCGCGTCGTCGCGATTGCGAACCTGGGGTGGCAAAATTGTATCTGGCGCTCCTTCAAAGTCCCAAATGTTCCACTGGCTCGGCGCCGGCAGCGTGCCCTCGTTCCCGGCGGGGTAGAGAATGATCAGGTGATACTCGTCGGCGATCGCGTCCCAGCCCGAAGAGCTCTGTATGCTCGCGGGAGTGCTGGCGCCAGGGTGGAGCACGATCACGATTGGGTACGGCCGGGCCGGGTCCAGACCATCGGGGCGATACTCGAGCCAGTAGCGTTGACTCGGCGTCCCGCGATTATCGAACACTGCGGTGAACTCAAGCGTCGTTCCGGCCTGGGCAGGCGGCAATACCCCCAGGCCGACCACGGCAATCAACGGACAAAAAACCGCAGGACCGATGCGCATCGGTCACCTCCTATGACGACAACCGCCGCAATTGCATGGAGATTGTACGCAAGATGAAGGACGCAGAGAAATGCATTCGGCACACTGTTGTCCGAGCGGATTTCGCAGGGCCGTCTTCAGCACATGACATTCGTTTCGGCGATTACTGTACCGGTGACAATCAAGGCCGGTCCGGAAAAATTTGCTCTACGAACAGTAATACACGCAGACCAACAGGGCCACCAGCCGACGCGCGGTTCAACTGAAACAGCCGAATTCTCGCATGGCTGCCGTGGCCGGCAGATGCTCGCACGTGTCGGCGCAACAGCCGGGGCGCAGCCGATAGCCTGCCGGCTCTCGACCGCGGGAAGCCTGTCCCGCCCAGCCCCAGCGCATTCACGGGCAACAAGTCCAGTGTGCCTGAGGAACAGCGCGAAAAATGACATCGAGCGGATTGCAACAAATCCTTCAATTCCATGCGGGCTATTTCGGCGCAGGTCATCAACCTCGCGGCGAATGCCGCGGCTCAGCACATGGCCGCGCCGCCGGCTCACGCATCAGCGAATCCAGCGCGACCGGCCCACGTCGAGCACGATGTTGGGTACGCGCGGGTTGCTGGTTTGAAACAGTGGCAAAAATCCCGGCCAGTAGACAAAAAACGCCCGCCCGATCATCTGGTCGGCGGCGATCGTGCCGGGTTGATAGCGGCCCTCATTGCGCCGCTGTTGTAATTGCGGGTTCAGTTTCAATTCCTGATCGGAAAAGACAAACCGGCTGTCGAGGCTCGCCGGGCTGTTGTCGCCGCAGACAAAATAGGCGTCCGGGCCGAGTTTTGCGGGTTTGCCGATCACGCCGAGCGCCAGCGGCACGGGCGGCCGGTTCGGCTCACGCGTGTCGGAGAGATAGTGTACGTCACGATCGATCTCGATGTGCCGCAGTTCGGCCCGCACACGCTCCGCCGCGAGCGTCAACCGCGGCGTCGGCGGGCGCGGATGGCGCGCCCGGGCCTCCTCGATCGAAACACTGTATTGCTCCGGCGTCGAGAGCATGACACGCTCGCCTCCGACCTCGACGCCGACCTGATGATCGACGACAAAAAGCGCGACGCGCGTGGGCGTGCGCGGCGGCGTGATGGTTCGCTCGGCCCAGGTTTCGCGCGTCCCGCCGGTATCGCCGCCGAGCGGGGCGTGCTCCAGCCGCAGGCGGCCATCGGCATAGAGCCGTGCGTAAAAGGCGTCGTCGTACTTGGTCGTGCCAAGCTCGACGTATCCATCGCCGGCGGCGAGAACGATCTCCGCAGTCAGCCGCGTGTCGCTGACGATGGCCCGCCGCCACGAGGGCGGGTAATGCCGGAGAGGACCGTTGTAGGCGTAGATGTCCGAGATTTCGCCGGGCTTGTTCGCGGCGCCAAGGTCGGTAACAAAAAGCAGCTCGCCGCGCTCAGCCTGCTCGCCGTCATAACGAATCGCGCGCGTATCGACGTCCTTCCACGCGACCGCCGGCCCGCCGACCGGCACGAAGCGCGGATGGTAGCTCGAGGAGCTGGAGGGCTGGCGCGGGCGGAAGTCATGCTGGTAATAGGGCATCCAGAGCGAGCGTTGGGCGTCGGGCGTCTTCGTGCAGATTTTTTCATCGGCGTAGACATCACCGTCGATGATTTCAATCGTCTCATTGGGCAGGCCGATCAGCCGTTTGATGTAATTGGTCTGGCCGTCGCTGGGCACTTTGAAAACGACCACGTCCCAGCGCTGCGGCGCCATTCCTGGAATGGCGGTAAAGGGTGGGTCATAGATCCAGCCGTGCACCATGATGCGATCGCCGGCGATTTCACGAAGCGGCTCGGGCAGGGTCTGATCCGCCGCGGCCTGGCCGGGCGGCATGCCGATCTGCTCCCGCCAGCGACAGTTGGGACAGTGCACAAAATAGGGGTTGGGATAGGGCATCGAGAGCGTCGGCGGCCAATTCATCGGATATTCGCGCCCGCAGTTGGGGCAGGTGTGAATGGCGTGCGCGCCATAGAGCGTCTCGGCCATCGATCCGGTCGGAATGATGAATAGCTGTACAAAGAAAGACTTCAACACCAGTAGATAGATAAAGAAACTGACGAATGAAGCGATCGCTTCGTAAATGGTCTCTTTGCGCTTCGGCGGCAAATGGTCGGCGTCCGTCGTGGCAGCGCCGGCGACGGAAAGGGGGGCAGTGTTCGCGCGGGTCAAGGCGTGCTCCTTCGTGCTGCGTGCCGGCCTGCAGGCGTCAATGGGTTTTGCAAGTCTGATCCTGTTTTTTCATCGAATCCGGGCGTGGCCGGCCGCGTCGGGCTGGGGCCGGCTGGCGATCCGGTGAGTCGCCGCGGGCAGGGCTACTTCGGCGCAGCCGGTCCGGAAGCCGGACTCGACGGCGGCGGCGGTGATGGCGGTGATGGCGGTGATATCGGCTTGGCCGCGTCGCCGGTGTCGGCGCGCGGCTTTCGCGTGCAGGTTGATTCGAGAATGCGCATGACGGTGCCATCCGGCAGCACGTCGTTAAGCTCGATCGTGTGGCGATCCGCGTCCAGCATGCGGATGATGTATTTGATCTTGCGCATCTCCTGGGTATCAGGAACCTCATACACGCGGGTGAAGGTGATGGCTTTCTCGTCGGAGGACAACTCGCCGGTCATGTAATCCAGCGAGGAATCCAGCGTATCGGCCCATGCGCCGACATACATCTTGTTGCGGATGTCATAACCGATCAGCGCCAGACCGGTATAGGTGCGCGTCGCGATGGCGTTGTCCTGCTCTTCCACGAGAAAGAGCTGGTTGAGCGCCCAGCGGCGGGTGATCGTGCCGCGCGTCTCACGCTTTTGTCCGACGATGCCGGGAATGTAATTCGAGACGCACTCAAACTCGCCGACGAGCGGCTCAAGCCGACGATGATACGAGCTGGGTTGATAGATCGGCGGCGCCGCCGGGCCGGCCGCCGGTCTCGACGGTTGAGTCGCGGCGGCAGGGGGGGAGGAGGGCGTGGTCGCGGTTTTCGCCGGCGGCGCGGGCGTCACCGGCGCGTTCTGGCCATAAACAATGGCCCCCAGCATCAAGACCACCCCCAGCAGCGGCCACGGCTCGACACGACCCAAGTGCATATGACGCTCCAATCGCCGTGCCGGCCGGCACGCCCGCTTCGCGGCGCCGCTGCCGGCACTTCATGGTGCGCAGTGTAGCGTCGCGCCGCTCGACCGCGCAGTTTCAGACGAGCGCGCCGTGGCGCGATGCCCGTCGGCCCGGACTTGGAGCACACGCTCGATTTTTACGGTGGTGTCGCTTACGCTCATACTTCAACGAGTTGTTGAGTCAGGCGATGGAAAGGACCAGCCGATGGCCAGCCACATCGACACCAAAAAAGTCGCCGCGCGGCGCACGCTCCGCTTTCAAACCATTGATGAAATCCACGCAGAGCTGGATCGCTGTCTCGCCGCCGAGCAGGCCGGCCGGCTCAAGCAGCTCGGCAACTGGACGCTGGGCCAGACATGCGCGCATTTGGCGGCGTGGATTGAATATGCCTATGTGGGTTTTCCGATGCGGCCGGTGCCGGCGCCGATCCGCTGGCTGCTACGCTGGCAGCTACGCGGCATGTTGAAGAAGGGCATGCCCGCCGGCGTCATGATCCCCGGCGTGGCCGGCGGCACGACCGGCGCCGACCCGATCAGCGCGGCTGAGGGAGTGGCGCGTTATCACGCTGCGCTCGATCGCCTCCGTCGAGAGCCGGCGGTGCACGCCAGCCCGGCGTTTGGCAAACTGACCGAGGCCGAGCGCCTCCAACTCAATCTGCGCCATGCCGAGCTGCACCTGAGTTTTCTGCAGCCGGGGTAGTGCGGCGTCTGCTTTTTCTGTGTGTAACGAGGCGGGTGACCGACAAGGCTGAGCGCGCTCGGCATGCTCGCGCCGAGTATTGCGAGTGCATGCCATCTGACTGCGGAGTACAGCGAAAGTCATCCGCCCGACCACGCGACAGTGACTCGAATCGATTCTATGCCGTCAGCCAGTTTCCGGCTTATTGCGACTCGAATCGCTCCATCACGGTCGCGGTTAGGTTCAGAGACGCTCACACGATCAGCGCCGCGGGCCGGTATCCTTCAATGGGCCGCCGATCGCCTGATGCACGAACGGCGAGTTGCGAATGATCAGCAAGCCGCGAAATTCGCGTATCGTGCCGCGCCCGCCGTTGACGGCCCAACTCTCCGGCTCGATCGAGACGGTGATGCCGGCGATCAACTGGGCGATGAATTCGGCCCGATTGTCACCCTCACCATCCTCGTCGAGCCGGCGAAAAATGTTATTTGGGTCGTTTCCGCCGCCGCCCCCGCCGAAACCGCGCCGCCCGTCCGGGATGCGCACGTTCGTGCCGGAAATGACGGACTCAATGATCGGCTCGACGCCGACGGCGCCTTCGGCGACGCGCGGCTGAATGCCGCGGACAATGTCGTTGACCCGGCCGAAACTCGCCTCCGGAATGCTCACCTCTTCGACCAACAGATCGTTGATGTCATAGACCTGCGTGATTTGCTCGTTGCCAAAGTCCTCGGCGGTCGACACGACGACGAGGTTTGAGATCGCGCGATAGGCCAGGCGCTCGCCGTCGGCGGCGGCCTCCTTCAACACCAACTGCAGCGCATCACGAAAGGCCAGCGCCGGCATTCGGATCGAGATCGGTCTGTCGCGCGGAATGCCCAGATCAGTCAGCCGCCCCCAGCGCACCGAAATGGTCGTCTGCGCCAAAGATTCGAGCTGCGCCAGCGCGGCGTCGAGCGAAACATCGTCAAACGTCATGGCGGGCAAACGCTGATTGAGCAGCGCGAGCGTCGTGCGCGGGCGCAGCGCCGCAGCCGCACTGTCCGCGCCGGCTGCGCGGGCATGCTCGGCCGGTTGCGCGACAGGCCGATCCGACGGCGCGGCGCCGGGCTTGGCACGCGGCGCCTGAGCAAGAACACTCGCCCCCAGACCCAAGGCGATCAGTAGCGCCGCGGCGCGACGCCGTTGAGATGCCGATGTGAGCCTGCTCATCTGATTCTCCATCGTGCCGGCAACACAATCGGCCGGCTGCGGCCGCGCGCTCAAGCGAGCCGCGGTCAGCCTATTCGCTAGCCGCGAGGCCTTGTGCTTCGTCATTTTTCAAATGACGGGTTCGAACCGAGGGTAGCATGGGCCTCTGGCCCGTGCGTCCCTCAGCCTACAGAACCATGAATAGGGCGTTGGTCCAACGAAACTGCTCCTGGCGTCCTTCGTTTCAAGCCTGGCCACTAGTGTAGCCATGCTTCGCGGCGGCTCCGGCAGGTTAGAGCGTAAATTCCACTATCGGTCAGGTGGCTTGCTCGCGCTGAGCCGAACTGAGCGCGCTACTCATCCCGCATGCTTACGCGGATTATCGCGAAAGCATCCTCCCAGTCTCGAAGGCATGCCCAATCGCACAGATGAATTGCCACGAAAACGCCAAGAAAGTCAGGCCGTCGACGAGAACAGAAGATTCCACTTGTTATCGGCAAGCTCGAAGCCTGCCCCTCCCGCGCAGCCCGGCCCTTTGTGCTGATCAACGACGCCGGCGCCTCTCCGCCGGCAGGCGTAATCAAAGTCTCCGGCGCGCGTGGTATACTGCCGGGCATGATGTCGTGGACGCCTGCGGAAATCTGGTTATCCGACACACCTGACGGTCAGACCGCGGTCCTGCCCGATGTGAGCACGCGCGTGGATCGGCTGCCGCCCTACAAGGTGCTGCTGCACAACGACGACGTGAACACATTCGAACATGTGATTCTGTCGATTTTGAAGCTGACGCGGCTCACGCAGGAAGAGGCCATTGAACGCACGGTCGAAGCGCACGAGCGCGGCATCAGCCTGTTGTTGGTCACTCACAAAGAGCGTGCGGAGCTGTATTGCGAACAATTCGCGACCTATCAGGTGACGGTGACGTGCGAGCCGGATGAGTGATCGGAGCGGAACTCTACGATCTCGGCGGCCGGGCGGGCGCGCCGGGGGCCGAAATCCCGCTGAAGGCCGATCGTTTGGCGCCATCCGGCGCGGGCTTGGGGCGCGGCAGATCACGTAATCCCTCCCCGCTTGCAGCGTACGAGCGTGAGCGCCGCCGTCATCAGGAAAATGACGGCTGGGCGTGAGGCGAACTGGCGGTGAGGAGATGCGACCAGCGTGTTGCATCCGCGATCCTCGTGGGGTGGGCGTTCCCGCACGCTCCAGAGGCCGTTGCCGATACGGCCCAGGATTGCATTCGCATCATTTCAGCAGATCCTGTGCAGCGAGCCACTTCGGTCGAAAGCGACGAATCTCGGCCAAGCCGCTCCGCCCACGGTTTCGCCGTCGCGGATTCGATCGCAGTCAGCGCCGGCCCCTGCATCGGGCACGCACAACGGCGGCTGCCGCCGCGCCGATTTCTAGGTATCATGCCCCCAGCTTGCGGATCGTGTTGCGCCGGGTCGAGTGCACTGGCGCGCAGAATCCCCAAAGGGAACCGGCGATCGTGCTGCGATTTTCCTGCCCTACCGTTGAGCGACCATCGGCCCTGACGGACCTGCATGGCGCGTATCTGGTCGGCTCAGAGGGTGTGCCGGTACGCGGCGAGATCCGTCTCAGCGACGGGCAGATCATCTGTGAGCCGCGCACCCAGGACGCCGTCGCGCTTTCATTGTTGTGGGCGGCGCCGGGATTTGGGGTGGTGCAGTTGCAAACAACGCGCTTGCCCCACCGCGCGCAGCCCTACAACCTGATGCTCGAGCTGGCCCGGCATCAGCTCTTGCGGATCAACCTGAAGCGTGAAGAGTGGGGCCTGTTTGATTATCCCGGGATGGAGGCCATCTCGGCCGAGATCGGCGCGGCTCGCGAGCGCTTTGTCGCCGCGCTCGAAGTCGGCACGCTCGAACCGGCGGCGACCCGGCTCGCCGCCGAGGCGCTCGACCGGGCTTTGTGGGCGGCCGAGCGACTTTCGCAATTTCACGCCGGGGTCTTTCTCGGGCGTCGTCAGCAAACCAACGGCTTTCATCGGAGCTTTCTCGGCGTGGTCGCGCCGTTGGAAGGGCCTGGACCGGCTCTGACGCAGGCTGTTACCGAGCTTTCCGATTTCATTCGCATACCCTTTACCTGGCGCGAGGTCCACCCGACCGAATCCGGCGCCCGCTACGACACCCAGGACCAGTGGATTCGCACCGCCGGCCAGTTGAAGCTCGCGTTGCACGGGGGGCCGCTGCTGAACTTCGGCGTGCAATCCGTGCCCGACTGGATGTATATCTACGACAACGATTTTGAGGCCATCTTCGACCATGCCCGTGAGCACGTGCAGCGCACGGTGCAGCGCTATGCCAAGCAGATACCCGTCTGGATCGCCGCCAGCGGGCTGAATGCCGATAGTGTCTTTAGCCTCACGTTTGACCAGATTCTCGAACTCACGCGGATGGCTGTGCAGGTGACCAAGCAGCTCGCGCCGCGGAGCCAGGTGTTGATCGATCTCACGCAACCCTGGGGCGAATACTTTGCCCGCAACCAGCAGACCATCCCGCCCTTCAGCTATGCCGACCTGGCGGTTCAGCATGGGCTGCCCTTTGACGCGTTCGGCCTGCAGTTGATTTGTGGGATCGGCAGCGAGGGCTACCACTTCCGCGACCTCTTTCAGATCAGCACGCTGATCGACCGGCTCGCCAATCTCGGGCGCCCGATCCACATCACCGCGGTCGCCGCGCCTTCGGCCGCGCCGGTCGGCGTGAAAAACCCGCTCAATCAGGGCGGCCGCTGGCACGAAGCCTGGTCGGAAACCGCCCAGGCCGACTGGCTGGCGAGCGTCTGCGAAATTGCGCTCTCCAAGCCTTATGTCGAGAGCGTCTGTCTTCAGAATCTCTGCGACGGCGCCGGCTCGCCGATCATCAGCGGCGGCATCTTGCGCGAAGATCACGGTGTTAAGGAGGCTCACGCGCGGCTGACGCAATTGCGGGCACGGCTGCAGGGCGGGGCAGCCGAGTGACGCGCGCCGTCGCCGTGAATGACCGTTCCGCCGAAGAGCGCGCGGCGCTCGCGCTGCTGTTGCTCTTCGCGCTGGCCGCGGCGGGGTTGATCAGCGTTGAGACAGGCCGGACTCTTTCAGAATTCCGCGAAGAGTCGCCGGTTTTGCTTCGTGCGCAGCTTGATCCAAACAGCGCGACTGAGCGCGAACTACAGTGCCTGCCGGGGATCGGTCCGCGGCTGGCGGCGGCGATCGTCGCCTACCGCGCGTCGTGCGGCCAGACGCCGGCATATCAATCGATTGACGATCTGGATCGCGTGCCGCGCATCGGGCCGCGCCTGATCGCGCGCCTGCGACCGTGGCTGGCGCTGCCGGCCGAGGGCGCGAAAATCCCCGAGCCGCCGGCCGCCGACGCAGCATCTTTCGGCTTTTCCCACCGCAATCAACCGACCCGCGCATCACGGCCGGAGGGCGCGCGACAGCCATGATGGACGCACCCATCCCGGTCGTCTTTGAGCCGGTCGCGCAGCCGCGCCTGTGGGGCGGGCAGCGGTTGGCCGAATTGCTGAACAAGCGGCTACCGCCGGAAGCGACCATCGGCGAAACCTGGGAGTTATCCGATCTCTCCGTAGCGCCGACGCACGTGCGCGGCGGACCATTCGCGGGGCGCTCCGTCGCGGAGCTCCGAAACCTGTGGGGGCCGGCGTTGTCCGGTCCGGCAGGGGGGCCATTTCCGCTGCTGCTGAAATATCTCGACGCGCGCGAAAATCTCAGCGTGCAGGTTCATCCGAGCCGCGGCGGCGTCACCAAGCATGAAGCCTGGTATATCGTCCATGCCGACCCCGGCGCGACGCTCTATCTCGGGCTGCGTGAGGGCGTGACACCCGCGGAGGTGGCCCGCGCTGCCGGCTCAGCGGACCTGGTCCAACTGCTCGCGCAGCGACCGGCGCGGGTCGGAGAGTTGCACTTCCTCCCCAGCGGCATCATTCACGCGCTCGGCGCCGGCGTCGTCGTCGCGGAAGTGCAGCAACCCCTCGATGTCACCTATCGTCTGTACGACTGGGGGCGGCTCGACGCCACCGGTCAGCCGCGCCCGCTAAGCGTGGCGGCGGCGCTGACGGAGGCAGACTGCGCCGCGCAGCCGATCTCCGTGCAGGCCGGCGCCGCGCTGGCGACGCCGCCGTTTTCCATCGCCATTCGCTCGGCCGCGCCGGGAAAGCTCGCTCTGCCGGCCGCCGCGCCCATGCAAGCGTGGATGGTGCTGACTGGTCGCGGGCATTTCGTCATCGCCGATCAAAACGTGGATTTTTCCGCCGGAGATACGCTGTTGGTGCCGAACACGGGCGAGAGTGTGGCTGAGATCCGCATCGCAACGGCGGCACAATGGCTCGAAATCACCGTCAATAGTCCATAATTGGCGCGGAACGGTGTTAGCTTAGGGCGACGGGGCAGCGCGCTCTTGATGATCGCGATTGGCTGAATGACGACGCCGATAGTGCATGGCGCCGCACCGATCTTTCATGAGGTCGATTGACTCAAGCTCCCGCGCTCCTAGCATCGCATGGTTTCGAACTCCTGAACTTTCTGGAATTAAGCGAAGGGCAGCCAATGGCGGAACGGGCCAAGACACTCGGGGAGCTGAAACGCAGCGACTATCGTTATCGACCGGTCAAGGTCGAGCTGCGCGAAAATCTGATCGCTCGGCTCCGCGCCCGCGAGCCGATTTTTCCCGGCCTGGTCGGCTATGAGAACACGGTCATACCGCAGCTCGTCAACGCGCTGCTCGCACAACACGACATTCTCCTGCTTGGCCTGCGCGGCCAGGCCAAGACGCGTATCCTGCGGGCGCTGCCGGAGCTGCTCGATGAATACATCCCGGTGGTCGCCGGCCTCGATGTTTGGGATGATCCGCTCACGCCCCAGCTTCGCCGCACGCGGGAGAGCGTGCGCGAACAGGGTGACAGCACGCTCATCCGCTGGGTGCATCGCAGCGAGCGCTATCACGAAAAGCTCGCCACGCCCGATGTCACGATCGCCGACCTGATCGGCGAGATCGACCTTGTGAAACACGCGGAAGGTCGGCATTTGGCCGATGAGTCGATCGTCCACTTCGGGCTGATTCCGCGCAGTAATCGCGGGCTGTTCGCCATTAACGAGCTGCCCGATCTCGCCCCACGCATTCAGGTCGGCCTGTTCAACGTCTTGGAAGAGCGCGACGTGCAGATTCGCGGCTTCCCGATCCGGCTGAATCTCGACGTGATGCTGGCCTTCAGCGCCAACCCGGAGGACTACACCAACCGCGGGCGCATCGTCACGCCGCTGAAGGATCGCATCGGCTCGGTCATTCGCACGCATTATCCGTTCAGCAACGTCGATTCGATGCGAATCACCCGCGAAAACGCCGCGCTGGAGCGCGGACCGGGCGGGCTCCCGCTGGAGCTGCCGCGCTTCGTGCACGAAGTGATCGAAGAGGCCGTTCGGCTGGCTCGGCAAAGCCCGCAGGTCAATCAGCAGTCAGGCGTGTCGGTGCGCGCGTCGATCGCGGCGCTCGAGGCCGCCGTCGCCAACGCCGAGCGCCGCGCGCTGGCGGCGCAGGAAGCCGGCATCGTCCCGCGCGTCAGCGACCTCGAGCATCTGGCGGCGGCGGTGCGCGGCAAGATCGAGCTGCTGCTGGCCGAGGACGAAGCGGCGGAGGACAAGTTCATCCGCGCGGTGATCGGCGAGGCCATCAAAAACGTCAGCGAGAATTACTTCGAGATCGCCGATCTGGAGGGGCTGACGACGCAATTCGCCGGAGGCAAGACCGCGATCGAGGTCGGCGACGACGTGCCGGCTGCGGAAGTCGTGCGCAACGCCGAGGCGCTCAAGGGGCTAATGGGCGTGGCCCGCGCGGTGTTGAAGCAGATCGATGCTCCCGCCGATCACGCCGGCTATACGGCCAGCGCGATCGAATTCGTGCTGGAGGGGCTGCACGTGCACGACAAGCTGAGCAAATACTCGATGCGCGAGCGGACGGTGTATAAGAAGTGAACCGCACTCCCCGCTCGACGTGATGTGCCCTGCAGCGTCGGCCCGCCGTGACCGACGGCGGCTTGGAAAGTGCGAATGGCGAAGAGCGAAGAACGAATTAAGATAATTGGATGAGCCACCGGCTCACCGGCTATTCACTTGATCGCATCTTCCTTTCCTGCTTGACGTGAAGTGCCCTGCAGCGTCGGCCCGCCGTGGCCGACGGCGGCTCTTCTTCTCGGAGGCGTATGAGCGACGCGGCGTTGGGCACGGAGACCCAACGCTACAGCGCTGCATGGCAATGATCTTTACATCAGCATGATTCGCCGACTCGCGCTGGTTAGCGGCAAGCCGCAATCGTCGAGCGGCTCTGTTGCCGGGCCGCCGCCGCCTCCATCGCCAGCAGGCGCTGTTTGAACGCAACTCCGCTCGGTCCGGAATAGCCGCCCAGCGAGCCGTCACTGCGCAAAACGCGATGGCAGGGCACGATGATCGGGATGCGATTCGTGCTCATGGCGTGACCGACGGCGCGCGCCGCGCCAGGCCGCCCGGCGTGCGCCGCCAGCTCGCCATAGCTGCATGTCTGCCCGAGCGGAATTTCACGGCAAGCCTGCCAACAATCGCGCGTGAAGCTGGTCGCGCCGGACCAATCGAGCGGCATGTCAAACTCAACGGCTTCGCCCGCAAAGTACGCCTGCAACTGGGCACACGCCTGCGGCAGCAGGGCGTCGTCTTCGCGCAGCGCCACCGGCTCGACGCCGCGGCCGCTGACGGCCGGCAACGTCTGGGACAGGCTCAGCACCTTGCGGCGCAGCGCTGCGTGCGACGGCTCCGGCAGAAACAGATGCGACAGGCCGCGGCTGGCCGCGACGATCGCGATGTCACCGAACTCCGTAGCGATGATCCGATAGCGGGCCGCTTTCATGGGATGCTCCATCACCGGGATTTTGGCTTCCGGATGTCTGGCTTTGCACACTTCAGACACGATGCGAGAGAGGGGACTCGAACCCCTACGGGTTTCCCCACCAGATCCTAAGTCTGGCGCGTCTGCCAATTTCGCCACTCTCGCAAGCGCGCTCCATCGCAATCAGGGCATTCTCAAATTTGGCCTCTCGCTTCTAGCGGAGCCGCGACCGTAAGGAAGCGGAGATTCACGGAAAACCCAATCACTCCCTCGCGGTTGTGGCTCTGTCAAGCGACAGAGCAATTCTATAAATGCTCTGAGGAGATGATAACGTCGGCCACCAGACGAATGAAGCACGTCACGCTCAGCATGCCGACGACCGCGTCAGCAGCGGTCAGGCGCTCCGTCCATCTCCGCTACCTGACGGGCGCGGCTCCGCAAATAGCGACCGCAAGGTGAGACGCGCTACTCCTTGCCATCCAGTGCGGCCGCGCGGACCAGGATGCCGCGCTCTGTTGTCGTCAGCGTGAACGCGGCTTGACCCTTGTATCTCAGCAGGCGGCGGGCCTTCTCCCGGTCACCGCCGGCGGGGCCGAGCTGCGACTCACGCATGGCTTCGGTCAACATGGCCGACGGCGTAAAACTCGGCTCTTCCTCGCCTTGCTTCGTCATGGTTTCGATCAGCGCCTCACTCATCGCGCGCTGGTCGATATACATCATCAGCCAGCTCTTCTCGGCCAGGTGTTCCGCCAGCCGGCGATAGGGCGCGCTCTCCGCCAGCGCATCGCCGCCGGCGGATTCGAGCGCCGCGTCAACCGCCGCCGCCGTGCCGAAGAATAGCTCATCCGCGCCGGCGGCCAGCGTCATCTGAATCATGGCGATGTCATAACACTGTGCGCCGCGCGACTCACGCTGCGTCAGCATGCCCGCGAACCGCGCGAGCATCCGATTGATGGCGGACCGATCGGAGTGGCCGCTGCTGACCAGTAGCCGGGCGCTCTGCGGGCCGCCGGAGCGGCTGAAACCAAGTCGGAAGGTGAGCGGCTCGCGCAGATGTTGCAGGAACTCGGCCCGCAGGTTGATCTGCTTGTCGGGGTCGCTCGGGTCGGGCACTTTCTCGAGACTTTCGCGCATCTGATCAGCGCCGGCCGGGTCGAACTGCCGCACCATTTTCTCAATCTCGGTCAGCAGCTTCGGAATGCTCACATTCAGCATCAGGTAGCTCTGCATGGCGTTCGTGACGGCGGCCGGCGGCGCGGTCGGGCGGTTGTCAAACGACAGCAGCCCCGCAAGGCCGGACCGCTCCGAGGTCATTTGCAGCAGCGCCTCCATCCGGCTCTCTCCCTGCCGAGGGTCGTAGTTCATATGACCAATGACGCCGCGAAACGCCGACAGGCCGAGCCGCTCAAGGTTTTCGCGCTCGGCGGGGTCGTCCTTCATCTGCTCTTCGGCAATGCGGAACAGCCGCGGCAGATTGAGGTAGAAGCGAATCCGCCCGGTCGGCTTGAACTCGCGCACGAGCAGCTTGTGATCATCGCCTTCGGCCAGATTTTCGCCCTGTTTGTCGCGACGCAGCACCGCGCGAATCTCTTCCGCCGAGCGTGCCGCGATGAAGCGGTCTCCGGCGACGCAGGCGGCGAGCCGCGCCGGCAAGTTGTCGCCGGAGAAGACTTCGTCGAGCGACTTCTCGACGCGGGCGGCGAGCGCTTCGGGATCGAGGCCGGATTCATCGAGTGCGTCTTCGGGGTTCGGCGCCTCGGGGTCGGTATCGCTCTTGCCGTCTTCCGATTCGGGCTTGGGCGCATCGGCGACGAACGTATCGATCGTGTATTCGCCGACCGACTCGGTGGCGAATTTTCCGCCGCCTTGTTGCTTGAAGCGCGTCAGGATCGTGTCGTAATAGCGGCGCATCAGCTCGGCATCACCGATGCGCGCGACCAGCACGATCTCCGCGTCCTCGGACTTTGCGCCGGGCGCCGCGTTGCCATAGATTGCCAGCGGGCCGCGGAAGGGCAGCCGAAGCTGATCCGGCTCGGTCTTCAGCAGTGCCGCGACGCGCTGCTGCAGCTTCTCAATGAACATCGCGATCATGGCCGATTCGGCCGAGCTGTCGCGAAAGGCCGGATCGGTCAGCAGCTTGAAATCGGGGCTTTGCTGATAGTCTTCAAAGATCTTTTCGACCTCGGTCAGGCCGAGGTAGAAGAGCGCATCCGCCGGCGCCCAGCGGGCCGGTTCGGCGCTGTCGCTCTCGGCATATGTCGCCAACGGCGCCAGCCCCAGGCACACAAGCAGCGCCGCGCGAAATGCGCCAGCACGAATGAACGACTGGATCATCATCGTCAAACCCCGAAGTAAAGCCGCCCGGTCCGTTGCCGCGCGGCGCACTGTGAGCCTATCGGCGTGATCACCCATCGGCGAAACACGCAGCGCAACCGGCGACCGCCGCCGATGGCGCAAGTTTCCTGCTTGCCCACGGGCGTCAGTCCGCGCCGGTGGCGTCACGGACATTCTCACCGGCCAGCCGACGAAACGCGAGCATGAGCGCCTGCGTGCCCAGTTCCGGCCCGCCGGGCAGCGCCTCAACCGCGCGAAAGAGCTGCTGCGCCGTGGCGACGCCGGGCAGCGGAACGCCCAGTGGCCCGGCGGCTTCCTGCACAATTCGCAGGTCTTTCTGCATCAGCTTGATCATGAAGGCCGGTTGAAAATCGCCCGCGAGAATTTTCGCGCCCAGGACACTCCACGCCCACGAGCCGCCGCTGCCGCCGCCGAGCGTTTCGTGCACCCGCTGCACGTCAAGTCCGGCCCGCTCCGCCAGCAGCAGCGCCTCGCAGACGCCGATCATGTTGACCGCGACGAGAATCTGATTGCAGGCTTTCAGCGTCTGCCCCGCGCCGCACGCGCCGACATGCAGGATGGTCTTGCCGTAGATGGCCAGGAGCGGGCGAACACGCTCAAAAGCCGCCGCGTCGCCGCCGACCATGATGGTGAGCGTGCCCGCCTTCGCGCCGGCTTCGCCTCCGGTCACCGGCGCATCGAGCAACGCGACGCCCTGACGTGCGAGTCGGTCCGAGAAACCGCGCGTCGCCTCGGGCGAGATCGTCGAGTGATCGACGACGACGCTGCCGGGCGCAAGCCGCAACGCGGCGCCACGCTCGCCAAAGAGCACCGCCTCGACATCGGGCGTGTCCGGCACATTGATGAAGACAACGTCGCTTTGAGACGCGACATCGGCGGCACTATCGCACCAGCGCCCCCCGGCGGCCTCGCACATGGCGGCCCGGGCGCGCGTCCGCGTATGCACCGCCATCGCGTGCCCCGCCCGTTGCAAATGGCTCACCAGCGGCGCGCCCATGATCCCCAGCCCGATCGCGCCAAGGCGAACGCGCCCCGCAGGCATCACCGGCCCATCGCCCGCTCGGCCGGGCGCACTCGCCGCGCGGTTTGATGAGCTCATCGCGGCCCTTGTGGCGCTTTGTCGCCTCTCCCTTCGGCGTCGCTCTGCGGCGGATCGCCGACGGGGGCATTCGCGGGCGGAATCGCGCGCGCCGCACGCGCGCCGCCTTCACCCTCCGAACGCGGCGGTCGTGCAGGATCGCCATCGGCGCGCGGCGGCTTGCCGGCCTCGCCCTCTCCACGCGGAGGT
>CAYQLG010000039.1:16157-34162 GCA_964418235.1 uncultured Planctomycetales bacterium | reverse complement strand
CAAGGCGAAAAATTCACAGGCTCGGAGGCCCATGCTACCCTCGATTCGAACCCGAGAAATAAAGTGTGACAGTCCACTAGCTCATCGGCATCAGCGCGGCACTCTCGACCGGCTGGACCGGCACGGTCACCGTCACGTGCGTGCCGACGCCCACCTTGCTATCGAGCGCGATCTGTCCGCCCAGCGCGTTGATCGCGTGCTTCACGATCGACAGCCCCAGCCCCGTGCCGCGGCGGTAGCCGCCGCGCGAACGCTCGACCTGGTAGAAGCGCTCAAAAACGCGCTCCAACTCGGCCTCATCGATGCCGCAACCCTGGTCTTCGACGCTGAAAATCGCCTCGGGCCCGACGATCGCGCAGCGCAGCCGAACGGTTTTGCCCGGATCGGTGAACTTGATCGCATTTTCCAGCAGATTGTCAAGAATCAACCGGAGCAACTGCGGGCTGGCCAGGATCGTCGGCCGGTCAGCGTCGTCGCAGGCGCTCTCCCAGCGCAGCTCCTTGGCGCGGACGGCTTCGGCGAAGTGCTCGCGCAGTTCTTCGAGCAAGTCGCGCACCCGGATCGGCTCCGGCTCGAAGTAGGGCCCCTGGGCCTCGACGCGGGCCAGATCGAGCAGGTCGCCGACCAGCGCCGACAGGCGCGAGCATTGGCGCTCGATCACCTGCATAAATCGCCGCGCGTCTTCGCCCTCGACGGTCAGATCGAGCTGCAACAGCGTCTCAATCGCCGACTGAATGGTCGAGAGCGGAATGCGCAGCTCATGCGAGGCATTCGCGACGAAGTCGGTGCGCATCTGCAAGGCCCGGCCGATCTCGGTGATGTCGGTCAGCACGAGCATGCGGCCGGCGGTCGAGGGCGCGCCGCTGCGCTCGACGTCGGGCAAGACCAGGTCCCAGGCGCGGGCGAGCAAATGGACGGGACCGCCGGGCGCTTCGAGCATCAGGCGGCGCTCGTCGACGGCGTCCTCGCCGCCGGCGCGCCGGGCGCGCAGCATCTGCTGCAAATCATGCTGCGGAATGCAGCGCTCGACCCATTGATCGAGGAAGCGCTCCTCGCGCAGGACATCGCCCGCGCCACCCGCCGCGCTGGGGCCGCCACGCTCCGGCGGAGCCAGATGGAGCAAGCGAACGGCGGCCGGATTCATCAGCATGATGCGGCCGTTGGCGCGCGCGACGACCACGCCTTCGTGCAACTGATCGAGCAGTGCGACGAGCAGGCTGCGCTGCCGATCGAGGTTGCGCAAGTCGAACGCCCAGCGTCCGCGCAGCTCATTGATCGCATGCGCGAGGTTCGCCAGTTCATCGACGCCGACCGGATCGGCCCGAATCGACAAATCACCCTGTGCCAGACTGCGCGCCAGGAGCGCGATCCGCCGCACCGGGCGCTGCACCAGCATGATCGTCACGGTCGCGGAGAGCGCGGCGGCAATCACTACAAGCAGCGCCGCCAGCGCCCAGCGCGGCACGCTTGATTGAAAATAGGAAAAGAGCAGGGCCTCACCGATCATGCCGCCAAGCAGCAGCAGCATGTTGGCCAGCACCAGCCGCGCCGTAAGTCCGCGCAACATCGGGTCCATCCGCTGCGCCCCTGACAGCCGATCCAGACGCGCGGAGCGCTGCGCGCATCAGGACACATCGTCTTGCACATGATACTCGCGCCGCGCGCGAATATCGCAGGACACCTGTGGTGCTACCCGCCGCAGGCGAAGCTCGCGTGAGCAGCAGGTCAATTTCGCAAAATCCGCTCAGCCTCGGCACGATGTTGCTCCATGCTCGCCCCCATCGCGCAGCGTCCGCTGCGGGGTGATGAGCTTGGCGTTGACATCGATCCGGGGTCGCTCGGCAAAAACTGAAACTGCCGGGTGATCGAGCGGTTCCAAGCGGACGAGATCGCGCGGCTGTGGTTAATTTCACGCCGGCGACGGCAGAATGGGGCGCCTCCAGCGCCCTTCACTTGCTTGACGGCAGCACAGTGGCAAGGCGGCGGCGGCACGGCTACTCTCGCCGCGATCTTGGAGAAATCGCCCATGCCCGTTGATCACAGCCGTCAGCGGTCTGCATCAAAGCCAGCCGCCGCCGGGAGCGCAGCGCAGCGCAAGCCGCGCAGTCGATCCGCCCAGAGCCGCCACGATCCTGCTTCTGCGCGGTGCAAGCCGGAGGAGTGGTATCTGGTGCGAGGCCCGGTCGATCCGCCGGCTTCAAACGCCGCCGCTCCGCCGCCCACGTTGGTTTCCGGCGCGGTGGTGCAGGCCGCACCGGTGAAGTCCGCCCAAGTGCTCGAATTGCGCGCGGATTTTCTTAATCGCACCGGCGAGCCGATCGTCCACCGCCGAATCGAGCTGCGCGCGGCCGACCTGGCCGGACGACTCGAATGGCTGGGCTGGGTCGAGTCGCCGCCGAACGCCGCCCGCGTTCGAATCGATCGGCCCGAGCGCGCCTCCAACCCCGCATCCGGTCATGCCGAAAAACAAGCCGCCGCGTGGCCGGTGTGCGACCAGGCGTTGACGTTGCACGTCGTGCCCGAGCGCGATCCGAAATGTCACCCGCTGGCCAACGTGCCGCGCTGGTCGTTGTATCAGCCGGCTCTGACGCTGACGCGCGTGCTCATCCCGGAATCGCTGGCGCCTTTGACGGACATCGTGCGCGCCGAGCGACCGCTCGAAATCCTGCGCATGCCCAAATCCCTCGCGGCGCTCGCGGCACAGGCTCGCAACGCGATTGTCATCGCCGACCCGACCTGGCTGACGGCGTGGCGCTGCGACGCCGAGCAACTCGCGCGCGCCGCGGAGGGCGGCTGGCTGATCGTGGATCTGGAGTCATTTGCGTTCGCATTGCAGCGCGGCGGCAAAGTCGCCGCCGACGCCGTGACGTATGAATCGAAGCACGGCTTGTTTTCGGCCCGGGTCGAATATGCCGACGTGCCGACGCGCGGCTTCGCGTTGCAGGATGTGCTGCCCTTTACAACGCTGACGCCGGACGGCCAATTTTCGCAGCGCTCGCTGACGGCCAATCGCGCCTGGAAGAGTTATGCGGAGGAAACCGGCTTCGCGACGTTGCTTGCGAGCGAAACGCCCTGGGAGCGCCGCCATGCCGACGTGCTGTCGGCCGCGCGCCCCTGCGGCCGGGGCGAGTTGATCGTCACCGATCTGCCGTGGCTGGCGGCGGGTGCGCTTGGGCCGCTGCTCGCGCCGACCGTCGCGGAGCAACTGCTGCGCATGCACGTCGCCGAAGCCGCGCCGGATGAATTGCAATTCTGGATGCGCTGGAATGACGGCCAGACGCTGACGCGCGACATCGCCGATTTCGCCCGGCGCTACGCTCCGCTCACACCGATCCGCTGGCAGGATTCGCTCGAGGGCGAGCGCCATGCCCGGTTGGGCGTGCGCCTGCATGGCCCGAACCCAGCCAACGGCGGACCGCGGCGGCACCTGCTGATCCGTTCCGGCAGCATCGATGAATCGGCCGTCCCGGCGGCGGTTCCGCCGGAGCCGCTGATTCTGCTGATGAAGTGGCTGGCGCGCGAGGTGCGTGAAGACACCGCGTGGGCGCGGCGCGTGCTGACGGGGGCGTGTGTGACGTGGCAGTTTGAGACCGCGCGCGGACTGAAATTCGCGGTGCAATATGAATCCGCCGGCAGCCACGCCGCTCCGCCGGTCACGCGGGCCGTGCGGCTTTGGCCGTCTTCCGCTCCGCCCGCCGAAGCGCCGCAGGCCCGCACAACGACTGCCGCCGCGGGCGCCGTCATCGAAGATGTGACGTTGCCGGACGAGGGCTTCTTCGGCGACCGCTCGCATGCGGTGCTGCGCGAGCTGACGGAGCTGGTCACGCAGCGATTGTCGTAGTCTGCCTCAAAACCGCGGCGTGGTCGGCGCCCGCGCGGCATGTGGCGCGGGCCGCGTTCGCATACGATACCGGTATGATCAGTTCCGCTGAGGAGTGGGTATTGCCGACGACGCTGACGTGCCCCGGCATTGTGCGTCAGATTCGGCTGGAGCCGCTGACGCCGCGCCATGCGCCCGACCTCTTCGCCGTCGCCGATCGCGAGATCTTCGCGCATACGATGCAAGCCCCGCGCGAATGGTCGGTGCGTGGGTTCGAAAAGGAGTGTGAAGAGCTCGCGCGACTGCCGCAGACGGTTGCATTGGCGATCGTGCTGATCCGCGGCGACCACGCCGAGCGCGCCATCGGCCGCACGACGTTCATGCACATTCGCGCGGAGAGCCGCGGACTTGAAATCGGTCGCACGTGGATCGGGCGCGCCTATCACGGCACGCGCGTCAATCCCGAGGCGAAGTACCTGATGCTGCGGCACGCGTTTGAAGCCTTGCGGCCGCCGGCATTGCGCGTGCAGTTCACGACGAATCACAAGAACCTGCACAGCCAGGCGGCGATCGCGAAGCTGGGGGCGATGCGCGAGGGTGTGCTGCGCCAATCGGGGATCATGCCGGCCAACCTGTTTCGCACGGAGCCGGAGGTGCGTGACTGGGTGATGTACAGCATCCTTCAGGACGAGTGGCCGAACGTGCGAAGCCGGCTCGAATCGCGCCTGGGCCGCAGCGAAGCCGAGTGATTTGCCCCCGTTCGCCGGGCGGCGTACGTCGCTTGTGAGAGACTGAGAATAGCGACGGAGTGACGAAGCGAAAGACGAATACTCAGCCAGCCATCAAGCGGATCAACGAGCGCATGCCAAACCGCGACCGTGAAAGCGAACCGCGACCGTGAGGGAGCGATTCGAACCAAGCCGAGCGTAGATCGCCGCCGCGCCGTTGAGGTGGGCGGCGACACGGCTGGGCCTGTGTGCTCTGCGCATGTCAATTCGACCACATTACCTGCACGCCCAGCCGATCAACAGCGCCGCTGTGTGCGCTCCGCCAGCGAACTGTAGCGGCGGGGCTTCAATGAAGGCGAAAGCCGGTCATACCGGCAGTCGGCATCAAGAATGGATTCGGCGTTGGCGCAATCGAATCGCTTCCTTACGGCGCGGTTCGGTTTGTCATCGCAAATTTTCGATTGCTCGTGGCTGGGTCTTCCCCTTCGTCGCTCGATCGCTCCGTTGTTTGGATCTTTACACATTCGCACCACATTCCGCAGCATCCGCGGGAATAGACGACCATCCGCTCTTGTTCTACCCACGGGTATCGACGTACGCTTCGCCACCGTCGGGTGTTGCGGTGGCGACCGTACAGCTCCACGACGCGCAGCGCCGCGGATATCGCTCCATGCGATCGGAACTGAAGGGAACGCCTGCCATGCGAAAACTCCGGATCTGTCTGCTCTTGCCTCTGTTCGTGCTGACCGGCTGTCAATCGCCTGGGCCGCGTGCGGCGCAGATGCCCGCCGGCTGCGAGGCGCCGCTCTTTGACGGTTTGGGCGACCATCATCGCCCGATCGGGGCCTCGGTCCCGCTGGCGCAGCGCTATTTCGACCAGGGCCTGACGCTGGCCTATGCGTTCAATCATGACGAGGCGATCCGCTCATTTGAACAGGCTGCGCGGCTCGACCCGGACAATCCGATGCCCTGGTGGGGCGTCGCGCTGTGCCATGGCCCGCATATCAACAACCCGCTTGTGCCGGCGCCGCGCGCCAAGGCCGCCTGGGCCGCGCTGCAGACGGCGCAACAGCGGCGCGACCGCGCAACGCCGACCAATCGGGCCTTGCTCGACGCGCTGGCGCGACGTTACGCCGATCCGCAACCCGCCGACCGGCAACCGCTCGATCAGGCCTACGCCGAGGCGATGCGCGCAGCGCACCAGGCCCACCCCGACGACACCGACATCGCCACGCTCTATGCCGAGGCGCTGATGGACCTGCGCCCATGGGATTTGTGGACGAAGGATGGCCGCTCTCAGCCGGGCACGGTCGAGATCATCGCCACGCTCGACTATGTGCTGCGCAAAAATCCCAATCACCCGGGCGCCAACCACCTCTACATCCACGCGGTCGAGGCCTCTCCGACGCCGGCGCGTGCGATCGCGGCGGCGGATCGGCTGCGCAACCTTGTGCCGGCCTCGGGCCACCTCGTGCACATGCCCTCGCACATCGACGTGCTGACTGGGCGCTGGCAGCTCGCCGCCGATCAGAACGAGCGCGCGATCGAGGCTGATCGGCGCTATCGCGAGATCGTCCCGCAGCAGGGCTTCTACCGCATCTACATGCTGCATAACCAGCACATGCTGATGTTTGCCGCGATGATGCAGGGCCGGTATGACGTCGCGCTCCGCGCGGCCCGCGCGGCGGTCGCCGGCGTGCCCGAGAGCTTCCTGCGCGATAACACGGCGCTGGCCGACCCGTACATGATGATCGTCTATGACGTGCAGAAGCGCTTTGGCCGCTGGGAGGAGCTGCTCAGCGAGGCGGCCCCGCCCGACTACCTGCCGATCACGAACGCGATGTGGCGCTTCAACCGGGCCGTCGCGTTCGCCGCGCTCGGACGCATCGCCGAGGCCGAGGCGGAACAGTCCCGCTTCCGGGCGGCGAAGGAGCGCGTGCCGGCGGACGCCATGATGGCCATCAACAAGGCCCACGCGATTCTTGCGATCGCCGAGCGCATGCTCGTCGGCGAGATCGCCTATCGCCGCGCTGACAATACGACCGCCATCGCCGAGCTGCGCGCCGCCGTGAGACTCGAGGACGAGCTGCTCTATATGGAGCCGCCGGAGTGGATTCAGCCGATGCGTCACACGTTGGCGGCGGTGCTGCTCTCGGCCGGACGCATCGACGAAGCCGAAGCGGTCTATCGCGAAGACCTGAAGCGCTGGCCGGAGAATGGCTGGTCGCTGTATGGCCTGAGCCGCTGCCTGGCGCAACGGGGCGCGGCGCAGGAACAGGCCGACGTTGAGCGGCGCTTCAACCACGTCTGGTCCGGCAGCGATACGCCGATTCACGCCAGTTGCCTGTGTGTGCACAAGCCGTGATGCAACGCGTCCGCAAACCGAACCGTTGACCCGACCCGCCTGCAAGCGGAGCCGCGATCGTAAGGAAGCGGAGATTCACGAAAAACCCCATCACACCCTTACGGTCGCGGCGCCGCCCTGCACTAGAACTACTAGGTTTAACTGCGAATGCGCGCGGCCAGCGCGGCCGACCGCGCCGCCAGGCAGGGAAGCGCTTCGCCGGCGTACGCGGCGGGGTCAAGCGGGAACTGCGGCCTGCCGGCAAGCGTCTCGAGCGTACCGCCCGCCGCGGCCAGCAGCACCGCGCCGGCGGCAATATCCCAGAGCCGGCTGTCGCCGATGAGCGCCGCGTCATATTGCCCGGTCGCCACGTACGCCAGATGAAGCGTGGTGGCGCCGAGATTGCGAATGACATGCCGCGCGGCACAGCCGAGCATCAGCTCCGCCGCGGGGCCGACGGCCGTGCTGGGCACCGCGACCACCAACTTCGGACTGCGCTCGCCGATCGGGTCGAGCGCCTGGCTGGTCGCATGGCGCGCTCCATCAAGATAAAGAACCCCCGTCAGGTCCGGCCCCTCATCGACACCGGCGCTGCCGGGCCGTTCCGCACTGAGCGAAACGGATGACGCCGATGACGCGGGCAACGTTGTCGCCGCAGGAGCCTCGCCCGCCCTGGTGCGGCCAAGCGCGGCTGAATAGAGCCGCTGCGCCACCGGGAGATAGATCGCGCCTGCCACGGGCATGCCGTCGACCATTGCCGCGACCGAGCAGGAGAAATCCGGCATGCCGCGAATGAAATTACGCGTGCCGTCGATCGGGTCGATGACCCAGCCGACCGCGGCGCGTGTCACCGGCGCGCTCCCGCCGACAAGTTGCTCCTCCGCGATGATCCAGTCAGACGGTCGCTCGGCCCGGATGGTCGCGACGACCGCCGCCTGGGCGGCCTCGTCCGCCTCCGAGACCTCGCTGCGATCGGCTTTCAGCCGGACTTCGACGGGCGTGCGAAAGAACCGCAGCGCCACGGCCCCGCCAGCCCGCGCGGCGCGCTCGGCGATGCCGCGTAACTGTTCAACATCTGCCTGAGCGCTCATCAATCTCCGTCATACGCCGTCCACCAGCGCAACCGGTCGCGCACAGCGCCCCATGCGTTTAAGACGCGCACGGGCGCAAAATCGCCGACGGATCGCATCGTATGGCGAAAGCGCCACGGGCGAAATCGTGGCGAAAAATCGAAAGCGATGCCGCCGGTGCAACCCCGGTCTTCCAGTCATGGCCGAAAAAGAGGGTTGGGTCAGACAGCTTGCCTGACCGGAACAGGCCGGATGCCAGTTCCCACCCGGCTGCTGCGAGCACGATGAACCGGATCAGGGCAGCCCTGATTACATCGTGTAGAAAAATTCCTCTTTCACGATCTTGCCGCCCTTCACGCTATATAGCGCCAGTTCCTGCATCTGCATGCGTTTGCCGGACATCGGGCCGGATTTCGCCGTCACGTCCATGTCAAAAATCACGCCAAAGCGATCATCATGCGGAAACGGCCCGCTGAGCTTGCAGCTATGAATGTCGTGGTTGGCGGTCCACCACTCATTCTTCCCGCGGATCGCGTCAATGCCCTGCATCGTGCGCGGCATACCGCCGCCTTCGACGGCTTCGACGCTGACAATATCGGGCGAATAAAGCTGATTAATGGCATCCATGAAGCGCCCTTGCGAGCAACACTCAACAAGCTTCTGGCCGACTTCCAGCGTCGTCATACCGACACTCCTGAAAAAGAAAACGTCTCGACTCTTCACCAGCGGCACACGCCCCGGCCGCGCCCGCCACACGAGCGATCAACAATCGCTCGAATGATCAAAGTTCGGAAATTGTACGGATCGCCGCGTGTCTGTCAAGTGGGTACGATCCGCATGCCCCGAAAGCCCGAACAATCCTGATCGCCGTGCGTCCGCACGACGCCTGCACGGCCTTGCCCGCTGTTGCCCCAATAAACAACATCTGACCACGGGCGCGCTAGCCGCCGGTGATCGAGCACAGAAACACATCCAGATGTGGACACGCCGTCGGCCCGAGAGGCTCGAGGCTAGCGCTTCGTCAAACTTCAATTTTCGGATGAAGCGGAAAGGAGCTCCGACGTCAGGGCATGAGATTCGTGCCTATCTTTGTCGTGGGACGCACGGGCCGGAGGCCCATGCTACCCTCGTTTCGAACCCGCAAATTCAAGTGTGACGAAGCGCTAGCGGCCCTTTTCATTCGCACTTCGCACTTCGCCATTCGCACTTCAGCCCCTACGCCGCCTTCTCCAGCGTGGTCTTGGTATTCTCAAGGATGTCGTCGATGATCCGGTCTGTGCTCAGGCCTTCGGCTTCGCCTTCGAAATTCAGCAGCAGGCGATGGCGCAACGCGGCGGGTGCGGCTTTCTTCACGTCGTCAAAGCTGACGTTGTAGCGCCCTTCGAGCATCGCATAAATCTTGCTCGCCAGCGTCAGGGCCTGCGCCCCGCGCGGGCTGCTCCCCCAGCGCACGTATTGATTGACCCGCGGCGTCGCGAACTGGCCCTGCGGGTGCGTCGCCAAAACTAGCCGAATCGCAAAGTCCTGCACATGCGGCGCGACAACCACGCGGCGGACAAGCTGTTGCAGCTCGACGATGCGCTCGCCGCTCATGACCGGCGTCACTTCCGGCTTGTAGCCGCTGGTGGTGCGGTCGAGGATCGTTTTCAACTCGTCGCGCGTCGAATAGCCAACAATCAGCTTGACGAAAAAGCGGTCGAGCTGCGCCTCGGGCAAGGGGTAGGTGCCCTCCTGCTCGATTGGGTTTTGCGTGGCCATTACAAAGAAGGGTTTCTTCAGCGTGTAGTGCGTCCCGCCGGAGGTGACGGTCTGCTCCTGCATCGCTTCGAGCAGGGCCGATTGCGTTTTGGGCGTGGCGCGGTTGATCTCGTCGGCGAGGACCATCTGGGCAAAGAGCGGCCCGCGCTGGAACTCGAATTGCCGTCGGCCCGTCTGCGGGTCTTCGTTGATGATGTTGGTGCCGATGATGTCGGCGGGCATCAGGTCGGGCGTGAACTGGATGCGCGAGAATTCGAGGCTCAGCGCCTGCGACAACGTGCGGATGAGCAGCGTCTTGCCGAGACCCGGCACGCCCTCCAGCAGCACATGCCCGCCGGCGAAGAGGCTGACAAGGACGCCGTCGACGATGTCTTCGTGGCCGACGATCATCTTGCCGACTTCGTCGCGCAGCCGCTTGAAATCGGCCCGAAAGGCGCTGACGGCTTGCTGTACCTGGGCTTCGTCGCTGATGGCCATGCGGATGAGTTCCTCTGTTCGCCCGTCTGTTTCGATGCGCGGCTGGCGTTTCGACATGCTCCACAGGGCGTGCTACGCCTGCTGCTGAGCTGTTACGCACGCCGTTTGCGTCGCGATTGTATGCGAGCGATGGATGACGGCAAGAATGCGGCGGGGTCGGTCGTATTGCGGCTAGACGGCGGTCTTCAGCCGTGCCCGCAGTACGCGGACAAATTCAATCAGCATGATCAGCCAGGTCAAAATCGAAAGGGCGACTTGCCATGCGAGCGACTCACGCGCGGTCTGAGCGGCAATAAGAAATAGAATGAAGTAAAGGCACACTCGCATAGCAGTATTTCCTAACAACAGCTCGATGGCAGCGACATCTGGCCCCGTGATACGACGCCTGTTGCATTCCCGCGCGACCTCGTACATCCAACAAGCAGCCACAATGCCGGGAAGCATCGATAGCAGTCCGATTGCTGTGATGACTAGGGCAAGCACGAGCAGAATATCTTGCACTAGGCCCGGCGATGAAATGAGAATCTCCAGGATTAATGCCGCCATCGCCACGCACGAAGCCATCGCGAACCGACTGAATCGGACGGCATAGGCGCCGTGGCGCTGAAGCGTCTGATCTGAAATCGCATCGCTATATCTGAAGAGCTCGCGGTGAAGAAGTGACCGGATGCGTTTGATTAGCTCGGCCATCTCCCGATTCTCCCGATACCTGACCGCACCGTGGGTTGCCGGTCCCGCTGACTTCCTGATTTTACCCCACGACGGCTTCAAAAGGTTCAGCTTTTGAGGCGGCTTGGCGGTCGAATTGCCCGCCGGCCACCGCCCCGATAAGCTCAACTTCGGAGAGATGATCCATCGTACGACCGCCGCGTGGGCGTCGTTGTTGGCCCGGTTATTGCTATGTATTCACGCCGCACAACCCGCCCCGCCGAGATCGAGGCCCTGACGCAGCAGATCGGCCGCGAGATGCTCGATCGCGCCGAGGCCGCCCGGCCCGGGCTGTGGCAGCGCGCCTATTGGCAGGAGCGCCTGCTCAACCTCTTCATGGGCGATGAGTCGTTCCGCATTCAGGCGTTCCGCTTCATCGACGCCCTGCCGACGCTTTCGACCGATGCGGCCCTGGTCCAGCACCTGCGCGAATACTTCGGAGAATTGGAGCTGGAAGCCGGCGAGCGCGGCGACGGCGAACCCGCGAGCGGTGCGCAGGTTCGCGGTCTGCTGCAAGTCTTCTGTCGGCTGATGCGCTTTCGCAGCCACCGCACGCCGCTGGCGCGCATCATGGCGCTGGCCGCGCGAAAGAGCGCCGCCGTCATGGCCGGCAGCTTCATCGCCGGCTCCAACGTGCTTGAGGCCGTGAACGCGATCACGCGCATGCGTTCGCAGGGGCTGGCGTTCACGATCGACGTACTCGGCGAAGCGGCCCTCTCGCGCCGCGAGGCCGACCACTATCTCGCGGTCTATGACGAATTGCTCGACCAACTGCCGCGCTACGCCGTGAATTGGCCGGCGGCGCCGCTGGTCGATCAGGCCGATGGCCGCCCGCTGCCGCGCGTGAATGTTTCGGTCAAGATCACGTCGCTCAATCCCAGCTTCGACCCGCTCGCCGCCGATCTGTCGAAAGACAAGACCAAGTCGCTCCTGCGACCGCTGCTGAGAAAAGCGATGCAGCACGGCATCCACGTGCACGTCGATATGGAACATTACGCCATTAAAGAACTGACGCTCGAACTGGTGCGCGATTTATTCATGGAAGGCGAGTTTCGCGACTACCCGCATTTCGGCGTCGTGTTGCAGGCGTATCTGAAAGAAGGCGAGCAGGACGCCGCGGAGATGATCGACTGGGCCAAACGGCGGGGCACGCCCTTCTGGATTCGCCTCGTGAAAGGCGCCTACTGGGATTCCGAGACGGTCTGGGCCGGGCAACGCGGCTGGCCCGTGCCGGTCTGGGAGCAGAAGTGGCAATCCGACGCGTGTTTCGAGCGGATGACGCGCATGTTCCTGGCCAATCATGAGCACATCTACACCGCGCTGGGCAGCCACAACATCCGCAGTCTCTCGCATGGGCTGGCCTGCAAGCGGCTGATGGGCGTGCCCGGCTACGCCTTTGAGTGGCAGATGCTCTATGGCATGGGCGATGAAATCAAAGCCGCCGCCGTCGAGATCGGCCAGCGCAGCCGCATCTACACCCCCTACGGCGACATGTTGCCCGGCATGGCCTATCTGATTCGTCGGCTGCTCGAGAACACCGCAAATGAATCCTTCCTGCGCAAGACCGGCAGCGCCGCGGCCAGCGCCGCGGAGTTGCTCGCCGACCCGGCGAAAATCGGCCGCGCCGCCGCTCCGGCCGCGGCGCTCTCCTTTCCACGAAACGAATTTGAGGATGTGCTGATGGACCCGTTTGTGAATGTGCCCGATAGCGATTTTTCGCAGCCCGCCGATCGGCAGGCCATGCTGGACGGGCTTTCGAAAATGCGCGCGGCGGCGGGGCGCGAGCTGCCGCTGATCATCCGCGGCGCGCGCGTCACTTCGGGCCGGTGGTGCGAATCGCTGAACCCTTCGCGCCCGCGCGAGGTCGTGGCGCGCGTGGCCGTGGCGAACGCGGAGCAGCTCGAAAGCGCCGTGCGAGCGGCCAAAGAGGCCTTTGCCGATTGGCGGCGCACCAACCCGCGCCGCCGGGCCGAGATCGTGCGGCGCGCCGCGGGGCGCATGCAGGAGCGACGCTTTGAGTTGGCGGCGCTGATCTGCCTGGCCTGCGGCAAGCCGTGGCGCGAGGCCGACGCCGACGTTTCGGAGGCGATCGACTATTGCAACTACTACGCGCGTGAGATCGTTCGCATTTCGGAAAACATCCGCCGGCGCGACATTCCCGGCGAGACGAACACCTATCGCTATGAGCCGCGCGGCGTCTGCGCGGTCATCGCGCCGTGGAATTTTCCGCTGGCGATTCCCGCGGGCATGGTCGCCGGCGCGCTCGTCACCGGCAACACCGTCGTATTCAAGCCGGCCAATGTGGCGGCGGCGGTCGCGTATGAACTGACGACGATCTTTGAAGAGGCCGGCCTGCCGACGGGCGTGCTGAACTTCCTGCCCGGCCCCGGCGCGGAGCTTGGCGAGGCGCTCGTGCGCCATCCCGGCGTGGCGCTGATCAACTTCTCCGGCTCGCGCGAGGTCGGCCTGCGGATTCATCAGCTCGCCGCGACGACGCTGACCGAAGACCCGGCGATGAAGTGCGTCATCGCCGAGATGGGCGGCAAGAATGCGATCATCGTCGATGACGACGCCGACATGGACGACGTGATCAAGGGCATTCTCGCGAGCGCCTTCGCCCACGCTGGCCAGAAATGCACCGCCGCGTCGCGTCTCATCGCGCTCGACGGCGTGCATGATCGTCTGCTGGAGCGGCTCGTGGACGCCGCCGGCTCGATGGGCATCGGCCCCGCCGACGAGCCGGGCACGAGCATTCCGCCGGTGATCGACCGGGCCGCGTATGACCACGTGCTCAGCTACATCGAGCTGGGGAAGCGCGAGGCGCGCTGCGTGCTGGAGCCGGCGATCAGCGGCGAAAACAAGGAGAGCGGCGGCTACTACATCGGGCCGACGATTTTTGCCGATGTTTCGCCCTTCAGCCGGATCGCGCGCGATGAAATTTTCGGGCCGGTGCTCTGCGTCCTGCGGGCGCGCGACATCGACCATGCGATCGAGCTGTTCAACAACTCCGACTATGCCCTGACCGGCGGCATCTATTCGCGCAGCCCCGCCAACATCCGTCGCGCTCGCGAAGCGTGCGAGTGCGGCAATTTCTACATCAACCGGCGGATCACCGGCTCGCGCGTCGATCTGCAGCCGTTCGGCGGGTTGAAGCTCTCGGGCAATGGCGCCCGTGCCGGCGGACCGGATTATCTGCTGCAATTCTGCACCGCGCGGACCGTGACCGAGAACACGCTCCGCCGCGGCTTTGCCCCGAGTGAGGAAGTTGTCGAGGCGCTGACCTAGTGCTTCGTCACACTTGATTTTGCGGGTTTGAAACGAGGGTAGCATGGGCCTCCGGCCCGTGCGTCCCACGACAAAAATACGCACGAATCTCATGCCGTGACGACGGAGCTCCTTTCCGCTTCATCCAAAAATTCAAGTTTGACGAAGCACTAGCCGTCTCGGACATAGCCGCCGCGACGTCAACGCTCGAACGTCTCCAGCACCAGGCTCACAAAGCGATCGATGGTGTAGCGCCGCGCGGTCGCACGCCCCGCAACGATCAGCGCCCGTCGCAGCGCGCCATCCTCGATCACGCGATCGATCGCGGCCGCGAGCGCACCCGCGTCTTTGGGCGGCACAAGCAGTCCGTCCTGCCCGTCTTTCACCGACGTGGGAATGCCGCCGACGTTGGTCGAGACGATCGGCAGACTGTTGGCCCGCGCCTCGATCAAGACGCGCGGCGTGCCCTCCGACAGCGTCGGCAGGATGAAGACGTCCGCCGCGCGCAGATAGCCGAACATCTCCGCCCCGAACTGGGCGTGGCCCATCCAATGCACGCGCTGCGAGAAGCCGCCGGCGGCGATCATGGCTTCGAGCTGCGCGCGATACTCGGCGAACGGCCCGGTCGAGCCGACCAGCCGCAGCTCCCACGGCCGCGCGGTCTTGAGCTTGCTCAGCGCCTCGATCAGATATTCGACGCCCTTTTCCGGGCGAATGTAGCTGATGAGCAGCAGCTTGACGGGATCGGTCTGGCAGGTGTCGTCGCGCTCGAAAAAATCGCCCTCGCTGATCGTGCTTGATACGGTCACGACGGTTCGAGCTGAGCGATAGATCGCGCCGACTTCATCGCCGTTGCAGACAAACGCGCTGTCGGCGAGCCGGCGGCCGCCGCGGGCCACCTGCTGGGCCTGCCAGGCAAACGCGATGGCGGCCGCATCTTTGAAGCGGCTGCTGCGCTGATGCGTGCGCAGCAGCTTGACGGGGTTTGAGATGATCCAGTGCGTCAGCCGCCGCCGTCGCAGCGCCGCCAACCCATAGATCACCGTCGAAAAAGGCACCAGCCCGCGTACGAAAATCGCGTCATTCCGAGCGAGCACGCGGACATAGGCCGCCGGCACGCCGAGCGGGTGGCGCATCGCACCGAGCGTGCTGGCATAGAAGGGCTGTGGCACGACCTCGATGTTGGGGGCCGTCATCACATAGTCGTTCTGTGTGACGGGCGGGCCATGCCGGACGGGAATGCACAGGTCGAGCCGTTCGACGCGCGCCGCCAGCCGGTCGAACACGCGGCCCAGCGCCTGCTGCACGTGAATCCGCCCCTGGTGCAGACAACCGTGGACGGCTGAGATGATTCCTAGCGTGCGCGGGGCCGACATCAACGCTCCCAAGCCACCCGCCGCCGGACGGGCGAAGCCGGAATCATAGCGACTTGCCCCGCGCCACTCGCCACTCGCCACTCAAGACCGGTCTCCGCGGCTGCCGCTTCCGCCTATACTCGCCGTCGATGGTCTCGGCGCCTACGCGGCTTCATCTCGGCGTTCCCGCCCTGCTCGCGGCGGCGGCGCTCTGGAGTCTCAGCGGCCCGCTCATCAAAACACTCAGCGACACCGGCCTGAGCGGGTTGAAGATCGCTTGCCTGCGTTCGCTCATTGGCGGCCTCGTGTTTCTCCCGCTGGTTTGGCCGACGCGGCGCACGTTGCTGCGGGTTCACGTCGCGTGGCCGATCGGGGCTGTGCTGTCGTTCACGCTCATGACGCTGACGTTTGTGATCGCGACCACGCGCATCGCCGCCGCCACCGCGATCATTCTCCAATACACCGCGCCGATGATCGTCGTGCTGCTCGCGCCGCTGCTGCTGCGCGAGCGCCCCGCGCGGCGCGAGCTGGCGGCACTGGGCATCTCAATGCTCGGCGTCGGCGTGATCTTCCTCGGCACGCCCGGCGGAGAACTCGGCGGAACGCTGATCGCGCTCGCCAGCGGCGTCGGCTATGGCCTGGTCATTCTGACGCTGCGCGGGCTGCGCGGCGTCAACCCGCTGCTGGTCACCGCGATGAACGCGCTCGGCTCGGGGCTGCTGCTGTGCGTGCCCGTGGCGCTCTTCGACAGCTTCGCGGTCACCCCGGCGCAGCTCGGCTGGCTGACGCTGCTCGCCGTCGTGCAATTCACGCTGCCCTATGTGCTCTTCTCCTACGGCGTCAGCCAGGTCGAGGCGCATCGGGCCTCACAGCTTGTGCTGCTCGAAACCATTCTGAATCCGCTCTACACCTGGCTGCTCAAAGGCGAGGTTCCGCCATCGGCGACGCTGCTGGGCGGCCCGCTGATCCTTGCGGGCGTGCTGGTGTGGGTGGCGCTGCCGCGCACGAAGCCGCCGGCCGATCCTGGTCCAGATCGCGATCCGTCCGACCACGCCTGAGCCGCAGGCAGCCCCCAGCCTGAGTCGCCGAAACGCGGGCTTCTGAACCGGACCGGCCTGTCCGACACCGGCGCGGCGCCCGACTATCGAGCCGACTGCCGCTCGCCTTACAATCTGCGGTCTGGAGGTTGCGCCGCCGTGCGCGCCGCCCAGAAAGTGAGGCACACATGCAAACACCACTGCCTGATTCGATCATCCCGCTGCTCGAAGCCATGCGTCGCCTGAACGCAAGCGATCTGCACATGAAGGTCGGCACGCCGCCGGTTTATCGTGTGGCCGGGACATTGCGGCGGGCCGACATGCCGTCCTTTGCCGTCAACGAGGGCCAGATCGAGAAGCTGATGGAGGCCATCACCCCCAAGCTCAAGCTCGATCTCTATGAGCGCCGCGGCTCGGTCGATTTCTCGTATCACCTGCCCGATGGCGACCGCTTTCGCATCAACATCCTGAAGTCGTATGACCAGATGCACGCGGCCATCCGCCGGGTGAAGGCCGAGATTCCCAGCTTCGAAGAGCTGCACCTGCCGCCGATCTATCAGAAGCTTTCGGACGAAACGCCCGAAGGGCTGATCCTCGTCGTCGGCGTCACGGGCAGCGGCAAAAGCTCGACGATGGCGGCGATGATCGATCACATCAACATTCACCGCTCCGAGAACATCATCAGCATCGAAGACCCGGTCGAATACGCCTTCCGCCCCAAGCGCTCGATCGTCAGCCAGCGCGAGATCGGCATCGATCTCGAGTCCTTCGCCGACGGCCTGCGCTCCGCCGTCCGGCAAGACCCCGACGTGATCTTCGTCGGCGAGCTGCGCGACAAAGACACCGTGCTCGCGGCGATCCAGGCGTCGGAGACAGGCCACCTCGTCTTCGGCACGTTGCACACGGCGGACACGATGCAGGCCGTGCAGCGCATGCTCGAATTCTTCCCCAAGGAAGATCAGGATTTCATCCGCCGCTCGCTCTCGAACACGCTCAAGGCGATCATGGCGCAGAAGCTGCTGCCGGCCTGCGACGAAAAAATCAGCCGCGTGCCCGCGTGCGAGGTGCTGATCGTCGATGCGGCCGTGCGCGACAAAATCCGCAACAATGAGGATGAAGTGATCCCGGCGCTGATCGCCAGCAGCAGCAGCCTCGGCATGCAGAGCTTCACGCAGTCGCTGCGGCAACTGATCAGTACGGGCATGATCTACGTCGACACCGCGATGGAATTCGCCCCCAACCGCGAGCAGCTCGAAGCGGCCCTGCACGGCATCGAAACCTCCGCCCAGACCGCGGTCCACCGCGTCAAACGCACCGGCACGAGCTGAGAAGCGCGGTGCTGGCCGGCCCCAGGGCAACCGCATCCTGCCAGGTGTCTCCGGGAAACATGGGTAGGGCGGGCATCCTGCCTGCCCGGAACAGGCTGGAAGCCTATTCCACCCAC
>CAYQLG010000039.1:0-16057 GCA_964418235.1 uncultured Planctomycetales bacterium | reverse complement strand
CTATTCCACCCACCTACCTCAATCAGCAAGGGTAGGGCGGGCATCCTGCCTGCCCGGAACAGGCTGGAAGCCTATTCCACCCACCTACCTCAATCAGCAAGGGTAGGGCGGGCATCCTGCCTGCCCAGACAAGTATGCGTGCTTGTCTCTCCATGAGTTGAGTTAGGAGATTTAGGGCATTTTCAGATTGGGTCTGTCGCTTGGCAGAGCCACGACCGTGAGGGAGTGATTCGATTGTCCGCGAATCTCCGCTTCCTTACGGTCGCGGCTCAGCTACAGGCGACATAGAGAACCTGAAAACGCTCTAAATCATCGCGTGCGAGAATGCGGCGGCCCTGTGGCCGCTCCAGGTTGATGCAATGCAGGACAATCCGGCCCCGGCGCAGCGCGCGGCGCGTCGATTCCTGCGTATCATGCCCGGCGTGCCGCGCGGCGCGGGTTCTCGTATCGCGCGGCGCGGATTCTGCGGCGTCGAATTGTGCCACGTGAGCGCGGATGTGCCGGAGTATGGGTGGAGCGCGATGTCGATCAAGCTCGATGAACAGGGCCGCCTGCCGCTGGACCAGGTTCCGGCGGTGCTGCGGCGGGCGAAAGCGGAGGGCTGGACGGAGCTGGCGCTGATTGCAGATCTGCATCAGGATAGATTTGCCCGCGATCGAATCAACGAATTGAAATCCGCCGGCTGGAACACCGCGCAGCTCTTCGTCGTCGCGGGCGTGCTTGAGCACCTACCCGCCGAATTTGCAGAGCTGACCGGCCTGATCACGCTCGATCTTTCGGGCAACCAGATCGGCGACGCCGGGGCGCCTACCGACGCCGCCGCGCCCACGTTCCTGACCATGACCACCAAGCCGAGCTTCCGCGCCGAGTTCAAGGCGGGCGAAGGCGGCAAGACCGCCGTCTACATGGCCCGCTGGGTCAACACGCGCGGCGAAAAGGGGCCGTGGTCGGAAGTCACGACGACGACGTTGGCGGCGTGAGACTCCGCTGCGCGGGAAAGACAAATGGCAACTCCCCACGGCGGGATAGGGAACACATAGGCACGCCCGTGCGAGAAGGGATCGGCTGCGGTACCCTATGGCCGTATGATGGTCGATCGCGCCACAACAATAGCTGTCTCCGCCCCTCCAGAGACGGCCTCGAACGGAACAGCTCGCCATCCGTGGCCGGTGGAACCTCCCGCAACTCCCGATTTGGCGTACGCGACGAAGCGCGGGCGGGTGTACCACTCCAAGATCGAACAGTTCCTCGACTCGGAGGAGGGAAAGGCGATCCGGGGAAAGGTGAAGCTCGTCTTTACTTCGCCGCCTTACCCCCTGAACCGGAAGAAGAAATATGGGAACCTCAATGGCCCCGAGTACGTGGCTTGGATCTCCAGCCTCGCGCCGCGGCTGCGCGACCTTCTGACCAAAGACGGGTCGATCGTGGTTGAGATCGGCAACTCGTGGGAGCCCGGGCAGCCGACGATGTCCACGCTGGCGATCGAAGCTCTCCTCAAGTTCAAAGAGGTTGGTGGCCTTCAACTCTGCCAGCAGTTCATCTGCTACAACCCCGCGCGCCTCCCGAGCCCCGCGCAATGGGTCAACGTCGAACGGTGCCGGGTCAAGGACTCGTTCACGCAGGTCTGGTGGTTCTCGCGTACCGCGCGCCCCGATGCGTCGAACAAGCGGGTCCTCAAGCCTTACAGCCCGTCAATGCTGGGCCTGTTGAAACGCAAGAAGTACAACGCCGGTAAGCGTCCGTCTGAACACGACATCGGGGCCGAATCGTTCTTCAAGAATCACGGCGGCGCGATCCCATCGAATGTCCTCACCTTCGCCAACACGGCTGCGGGTGATACGTACTTGCGGCACTGCGACAAAATGGGCCTTCAGCCGCACCCTGCCCGGATGCCTGTCGGACTGGCCGATTTCTTCATCCGGTTCCTGACGTTACCCCGCAATCTGGTCCTCGATCCGTTCGGAGGCAGCAATGTCACCGGCTCATCGGCGGAACGGCTCAAGCGGCGGTGGATCACTATCGAGGCCAACGGTCACTACATCCAGGGCTCTCTGGGTCGGTTTGACCACTTGAAGGTGTCGTAGCCCATGACGCCAGTCGATCTACTCTCCGCGCTGATGGGCACCGACCGCGTCGCCGACGTGGAACGGGCCATCGAAGATTTCGAGACTGCCCATGCCGGACAGTTCGACTGGTTTACTGTCGGGATGCGTCGGAACAACAGCGGGACAATCGAGGTATCCGCAAACACCGGCCGGGCCCTTGTGGAGCGGGTGACCAACGGCGTTGACGCGGTGCTCGAATTGGAGCACCGCGTGCGCGGCGGCATCCCGGTGTGCCGGTCGCCCCGCGAGGCAGGGCACGCGTGGCTTCGGGTGCCAGACGACGGATTGAGCGCGATGACACCTCGCCAGCGTCAACAGCTTGCGAATCGCGTCACTGTCACCATGAAGGCTGGTGAGGGTCCGGGCCATCGCTGCGTCGAAGTGAGCGACACGGGCATCGGGCTGTCGGCGGATGAAATGCCACGCACGATCCTGAGCCTGAACGAAGAGAACAAGACGGAGAAGGAATACCTCGCGGGCCGCTACGGTCAGGGAGGCTCGGCCACCCTAGCGGCCAGCAAGTACAGCCTGATCTTTTCGCGGAAGTCCGGATCGTCCACGGTGGCCTTCACAGTCATCCAGTACCAGGAGCCGCCGCCCGATCGTGTCAAGGGCGGGCATTACGTGTACCTTCGAATGAGCGAGCGCGTTCTTGAGACTCCGGCCTCCGACGACACTCCGCCGGTTGGGACCACCTGCAAACATTTCGCCTACGACATCTCCGCCTTCGGATCACCCATCGGCCCGAACAGCGTCTACGGCCTCCTGCAACAGGTCTTGTTCGACCCGATCATCCCGATCTGGTTCGACAACCGCGTTCACGGGTGGCGCCGTGTCATCAAGGGTTCGCGGAATGCGCTCAACGGCGCTGTTGACGAAGGAGACGAATCAAAGAGCGGCCCGAAGCTCGCCCATCACGCAAAGATGTTCCACGCTTCTCTCGGCGAGTACGGCCGCCTTGGGATCGAGTATTGGGTGCTGCCCGCGCCCGAGAAGAACAACAAGCGCCCCACGGCGGCGTTCGTTGACCCGCGCAGACCAATCGTGTTGACGCTCAACGGGCAGAATCAGGGCGAGATGCCGGTAAGCCTGATCCGAAAAGACGCGGAGCTTCCATATCTTGCTCACCGCATCATCTGCCACCTCGACTGCAACGCCATGACCGCGCTTGCGCTTCGGGGCTTGCTGGTGTCCAACCGCGAGGACGCCCGCAGCGGGATCGTCTACGACATGATGCAGAAGGAGCTGATCCAGGCGCTGCGATCCGATGACGAGCTCACACGCCTCAACGCGGAGGCCAAAGAAAGCACGCTCAAAGAACGCGACGAAAGCGCGACCCAGACGATGCGTCAGGAAGTGGCTCGCCTGCTCCGCCTCCAAGGATTCGAGGTAAGTCCGGCGACCGGCGCGGTCGCTGGCAAAGGGGACGCGGACGACCGACCGGGCCGCGGCAAACGGCGGCGGTCCAAGCCGAATCCGATCGAGTTGCACGAGCCGCCCACGTTCGTCCGGATCGTCTGGCCTGCCGACGAGCCAATCCTGCTCTATCCTGGGCAGCGCCGGTACGTCCGTATCGAGACGGACGCTCACAGCCGCCATCACCATCCGACCGCGCCGGAGAAATCACGCTTCAATTTCGTCATCTCCGGGAACGAGCTGCGCGTCGCAGGGACGACGACGTTGCAGGGTGGACGGATGCGCGTCATGGTTGATTGCGGCGACGCCAGCAAGCCGGACGACACCGGCGAGTTGAGGGTGGAGCTGAGCCGTGCGGGTCAACCTCTTCTAGCCGACAGCCGGAAGATTACGGTCATCAAGCGTCCCGAGGCGAAAGAGGCGGTGCAGAAGATCGTCATGCCGCAGTTCCGGGTCGTTCCTGTGGACCCGGATTCGCCGGAATGGCTCCGCTTGGGATGGCCGGATGACACGGCGATCATTGCTTCTTATGCCGAGCGCGACGAAGGCGTATTGGTCATTTACTACTCCACGGCCTATCCTAAGTATTTCCAAGCCCTCAAACAGCTTGAAAAGCGGGATACGACCGGCGCGGCATCATTCACGCGTCGATACGAGATTTGGCTGGCGGTGCACTCCCTGATCCTCGACGAGGATCAGACTTCGCACAAGGGCGAAGCCCACCCGGGCATTCAGGAAGAACAACTGGAAAAAATCGAGCAAGCAGAGCGCTGCCGTATGGCCATCGTCGCCGCCATGGTCGCCGCGCGCGAAATCCAATCACCTGACGCGATAGAGGACTGAGAAGGCTCAACGGGCCCTTCAACCCGAGCCGCTTGGGATGCCTTTCTCCGGGCAGGGAGAGGTGCGGAGAGGGCGGCACGCCCTCTCTGCATCAGTGACAGAAGTTGACGTGCCGGTTAGATTCGCGCGCAGGTTGGGCGGTTGTCGGCGGGCGGGAACTTCCTCCGCCCCTGCCGGGGCGGGCTGGGCTGATTCACGCTCTCCACGGGTTGCGCTGCGCCCGCGAGGACGCGGGCTGCGCTCCACCCGTGGCTACAGCCCTGCGCCCCTCCGGGGCGAAGAGTGAGCGGAGCGGGGCGAAGAGGCGCGGCGGTCCATCCTTCTATATGTTCCGCCGCTGTGTGCTCTGTGTCTCTGTGGTGAAAATGTCGCGCGCTCGTGAAGTCGGTACCCGCGATCGTCGATGCCATGAAAAGTGTCCGCCGCGTGCCGATTGACGGCTCGGGTAGCGGTTGGGCGTTTTCCGCAGCGAGCCGCCGAATCCATTAGTTAAGGTCGAAGACCATGGCTGACTACATCCCCGGTCCCGATGCGTCGTTTCAGGCGTGGCAATCCAACTTCGTGACCTACGCCAACGCAAATCTCGCCGCGCTCGGGCTCACCGCCGCCGACATGGCGCCGATCACGTCGGCCCAGTCCGGCTGGGCGACCGCCTTCCCTGCGAACTAACTTCCGCACGACTCGTTCGTGCCTCCTACTTACATATATGTAATGTTGAGAGGATGCACGAACGAGCCGTGAGGGGCCGCCGTGAACGCCGCCAAGCAGACCAAGGACGAGGCCCGGGCCGCGTATGTCGCCGTGATCCGTCCGCCCCAACTTTGATTGGGCCGCCGCTTGCAGGCGTCCGCCGTCGTCAGCGATGCCGAGAAGGCGTCGCTGGGCATCACCGTCGCGCAGCAGCCGACGCCCATCGGCCCGCCGACCACCGCGCCCATCTGCGCCGTCCCGTGGGGGGGCGAGTGCGGCAACCGCCTCCAGCAGACGCTCCGCTTCGTGGACTCGGCCACGCCGACCCGCAAGGCCAAGCCCGCGGGCGCGCTGGGCCCACACTGAAGTCGAGCAATCTGGAACAAGGTCGGTGCTGCGCCGCCGAGCATCCTCGGCGGCACTACGCCGGCTCCGCGGCCTTGCTCATGCTCAAGGCGTGCTGCCGCGGCTATTCCGGATTTTCTTCCCCCGGCGTCGCTTCGCCGCCGCTGTTGCTTTCGCCCTGCTCGAGCATTTTGCGGAGATAGGCGTTCTCGCGGCGGGTGGCTTCGAGGTCGAAGAGCAGATACTTGATGCCCAGGCGCAGGAAGTCGATGCTCTCCTGCAACGAGCGGACGCTGTTGCGGATGTCTTCGTGACGCTGCTTGGTCTCGTTGGCGAGGGCGCGGAGTCGCTCACGCTCACCCTCGGGCAGCGTCTCAATTTCGGTCACCAGTTCCGACAGCTTCTTCTGAAAAAGCGCCTCGTCCATGCTTCATCCCTCCAGAGGAGTCCTGCATGTTGGTCGCATCGCGCAGGCCGCGGAGCGGCGGCAATCACCGTATGACAAACGCGAGCCTCGCCGATGCTGATCATTCTACCCCTGGGGATGGCCGGGTTTTTGCGGTTTTTTTCGTGGCTTCGGCCGGCGGCGGCGGCGCGCTCCGCCCAGATGAATTATCAGGACTAGCCCGCGCGAGGCGGCGAAATTCGGAGGGCGGTTCCCAGAAGCGTTGCCGACGCCAGCGCCGCCGCCCCCGAAGCTGTCGCCGACGCCATCAAGCTCTAGTGTTCCGTCAAACTTGAATTTTCGGATGAAGCGGAAAGGTTCTCCGGCATCACGGGGTGATGTCAGTGCCATTGTTTGTTGTGGGACGCACGGGCCGGAGGCCCATGCTACCCTTGCTGCTAACCCGCAAATTCACGTGTGACGATGCTCGAGCGCGTTTTCGAATGGGGTCTGTCGCCGCGACGGAGCCGCGCCCGTAAGGAAGCGGAGATTCCCGGAAAATCTCGCCACTCCCGCATGGTCGCGGCTCTGATAAGCGACAGCTCACAGCTGAGGTTGCTCTAGTGTTCCGTCAAACTTGAATTTTCGGATGAAGCGGAAAGGTTCTCCGGCATCACGGGGTGATGTCAGTGCCATTGTTTGTTGTGGGACGCACGGGCCAGAGGCCCATGCTACCCTCGTTTCGAACCCGGAATTTCAATTGTGACGAAGCGCTAGACGCGTAACTCCGAAGTGGGGAGTCGATCGTGGCGTGGAGGAGTGGCGGGCTTTCGACGCTGAACAGGCTCGAGCGGCAAGCTGCTATTCGGCACGCGCCGCCGAGCAAGCGCGAGCGGCGAACGGCTATTCGGTTCGCGCCGCTGAGCCGCCGCTGCCGCGACATTCCGGCAGCGGCCTGCCGGGGATCGGCCCGATGGGGATCGAGTCGCTTCCACATCGCTCCCGGTGCGAATGGATCAGCAATCGCGGAGGGCGCGCCATAAGCGCACCCTCCGCCCGAACGACTTACCAAGCGCCAATCGCGCACACGCGCGCGGCGCTGATGCCGGGCGCCTACGGCTGCGGAGAGGTCTCGGCGGTCGCGGCGGCGCTCGTTGACACTGCGGCGGCGGCCGCGGTCGGGCCGAACGTGACCGCGCGGGCCGGCTCGGCGTGCAGGTCGATCACCCGGTCAAAGCAGAAGCCGTTGTTCTGATCGACGAGGATGTCGATCCGCGGGAAATCGGTGGTCGTGTCGACCAGCTCGCTATCCAGCCGGACGACTTCGCCGCCATTGATCGACACGTCGAGAATCAGTTGATGCTGCCCCGTGCCGGCGGCGACGCGATAGGTGCCGCTGCCGCGGATGCGCCGCGCGATCGTCGGGAATGTCGAGATCGTATCCGCCGCGAAGTCGCGCACCGCGAATTGGCGGAAGAGCGGATCGGCGGAGGGCAACTCAACCAGCGAGAACGAGCCGGTCAGCGCCTGCTCGACCAATAACGGGCACAGGCACGGCGGGAAGCAGCCCTCCTGATACGTGCTGCTGCGCTGGATCGTGTACTTGCCGGCCGGCGGCGGCCGCACCGGGACGGCGTTGAGATTGAAAACCTGGTCATAGCAGTAGAAATTGTTGATCGAAATCGGGATGCGGATGCGCGGAAACTCGCTGCCGCCGACGATCAGCCGGCTGTCATAGAGTTGCGTCTCCTGATCGCCGACGCGCAGCCGCAGCGCGAGCTGATGCTGGCGGGCGAAGTGGCCGCCGATGCGATATTCGCCGCCGCCGGAGACTTCGATCCGGCTGCCGAAGGATTCAATCGTCCAGGCGACCTCGCTGACGGAATAGACGGTGAACCAGCCCTCGGTGCGGGCATAGGAGAGGCGGAAGCTGCCGGTCACGGGCACTTCCTGCCAGAGCGGACAGAGGCAGGGATCAAAGCAGCCCTGCTGATAGGTTGAATCGCGCTCCAGCGTATAGAGCTGATCGCGCACCGTGGTCGGCTGAGCCGCGCAGACGGCGGTCAACGCGCCGATCAGCCCGATCACACCCACATTGCTTGCACGTAACATGGCCAAATCCTCCAATACGATGTCGTCACCACACGACACATGTTAGATAGCCGGGCGCAAAAGCGGAAAGGAAGCACACGCCGTCGACAACCGGCTATGTCGCGCGCCACACCCGCGCGCCGCTGCTCCATCGTGAGAATCCGCATCGCACGACGCGGACTGGCTCTGATTCACCCAACGCGTGCACAACACGCAACACGCGCATGAGTCCAAGGCGCTCATACTGTAACGTGCATTTTAATTCACGCCTGTCGGCTGCGCAGCGGACAGATGCGTGCGCAGCGGACAGTTATATGAAGGGGACAACCGCGGCGCGCCCGGTGGGACCTGATCGCCAAGCCTGGCGCGGCATCCAACGCAGCGAGAGCGTATGGCTACTCCGCAGGAACTCGTAAGGAGCAAGGCACTAATGTGGAACAATGCCACTTAGAGCGTTTTCAATTTTGGTCTGTCGCCTTTAACGGAGCCGCGACCGTAAGGAAGCGGAGATTCGCTGAGAATCTAACCATTCCCTCACGGTCGTGGCTCCGCCAAGCAACAGAGCAATTCTGAAAATGCGCTCGTTTACGGCGTTGGGTGCCATGCCGACGGCTTTTTTGCGTCGGCATGGTCTCTCGACAGGTCGGGCCGGAATGTTGCCGGCCCCACCGTCAGCATCACTCGATTTCATTTCCCTCAATCCGTCAGGTAGACCCATGCGGCTTTGTGGCACGGCAGCGACGGGCCAACCGGCCAGCCCATTCCCGGCCCCTCCACGAACAGCATGTAATATCCTGGTGGCGCCCAGCCCTTGTTGCACGGCGCGGCAATGCGCAGACCCGGCCCTGGCATCGACGGATCGCCGGTTTCAAGCACATACGAAAAACTCAATTCCATGCTGCGCTGATTTTGATCAAAGCCGTGTGTGACCGCCCCCGGACGAATCAGCCGCACTTTGGTCATCATCGCCGGATTGTTGTCGGTCTGCAGGTGGAACGCTTTGCCATATTGAATCACATCGTTGCATTGCGTGATGTGCGGCCTGGATCCTTGAAAGAAGTACGGCGGGTAGTAGATCTCGTACGTGCGCTGCTGCTCGCGCGTAATGCCGATGCGGCCATCTTCAAGATAAACATTGCCGCCTTCCAGCGCGCACCGAACGCGGTTGGCGAGCACGCCCTCGGCACACTCGTAGGGCGGTGGTGTTGGCGCACCAACTTCCCAGTATTCCGAGCCGTTTGTATCGGCCTGGCCGCCGCTGACGAACACGCGCCCCTGATCATCTAGAATTGCAAGACTATGGTAGAGTCGCGGCCACTTCATCGGGGTCATCAGCGTCCAGGTGTCGTTGGCGGGATTGTACAATTCCGGCTCGAGCACGGCCCAGCATGGGCTGCATGTGTCATTCACCGGCTGGCTTGTGTTCCGGCTGCCCTGCGTGCCGCCGACCGCGAGAATCTTGCCGTCGGCGAGCGCTACCAGCGTGTGCCACTGTCGTCGATAGTGCATCGGCGCCTTGGGCTGCCAATCAGGCATGTTCAGACTCAGATTGAGGAAATCGACTTGATTCGTCAGTTCCAGCGGACAGCACTCTTTGCTGATTTCGCGATTTACGCCGGGTTTGGGGCCGCCGGCGACCAATACGCCCCACACTTCGGCCTGGCCCGTGCCACGACCATAGATCACCGCCGAGCCGCCCGCTTTCGGCAGATTCAGGTCGCCGCCGCCCGGACGTTGCAGAGTTGTCCAGCTTGCCAGCGGCACGGAGAGCGTGCGTGTCTTCAATGTATTATTGTCGGGGTCCGTGCCGTTCTGGTACGTCGAGCCGGCATAGACCAGCGGGTTCCCGCTCAAGCCCGTCTGGAACAGAAACGGATAGTATCGCAGCGCCCAATTCTGCGGATTCGCTGGCTGAGCGCTACAACCCGGCGGCACCCCGACCACCATGCCCCACTCCGGACGCTTCCAGCCGTATTCGGCACAGTAAAGCGGCGCCCACGTATTCGCCGGCGGATAGAACGGCGGCTGAACCGGCGGGCTGGCGTGGCCGCTCGGCCAGTACGCCTTCAAGTCGAACACCGTTGGCACGCCGGCGCGGCCGATCCAATCCTCGCGCGGATTCCACTCCGTCAGCCCCGTTACGGCCGGTGGCCAGCACCAGCAATTTCCCGATTGAGAGCCGAACCCAAGCGGATCCGAGCACGTACCGACACAGAACGGCGCATTGGGGCAGCCGATGTCACAAGCGATAAACGGACAATTCGACAGTCCGAGACACAGCCCATCGAAGACCGCCGCTTTGTCCGCATCAGCCAGCGACACGACCGTCGGGTACCAGCGTCGGGCGCGGTTGCTAGCCAGGTCGGGAAAGACCGGATAATTCGGATAGGGCCAGCGCTCATCGGGGCCTTTGTGCCAGGTTTCCGTAGCGGGGTCGAAGATCGACGTGCGATATTCGACTTCGTCCACACGGTCGATATCACACTCGCCATGCCCGCCGCCGCTGATGAACACTTTACCTGATGAAAGGGTTGTGGCTCCGTTGCAAAAGAGGTTGTGTGATTGCTCTGGAGTTCCATTCGGGATATTTTTTACTGCCCCCGTTTCCGGGTCAAACAGCGCAACACGTGGCGTCCTCGAGGCCGAATCAGGCGGTGCTTGGGGCGGATAAGTTGGAGCCACACGCACGTGCGAAAACCAATCAATGAGCAAGATTTTCGCCTTACCAGTATTTGGATTGTAAACGTATATCGCATGGATCGCTTGCATCGGATGTGTGCAAGGGCAATCAAGCGAAGGGCTGTCGCACGGTGCGGCTCCGCACGGGCCGCCCACTGAGCCGTGCGTGATGCAAAGCGGCTTGGGCTCAGACCAATTCCCACCATTGGCTTCGGTCGGTTGAACTGGTGGCGGCTGCATCGGCGGTAACCCGGTCTGACCATTGCAGACCTGCTGCCATGATTGCGCGTGAGCCATTGCTCCAAGCATTAGAATCGCGATGAGCATGCATTGGCGCGCACCAAGAGCGCGGCCGTTTTCAATCAACGACATTTCAAGCTCCTTGAGTTGTAGATAACCCAACCAAACGCGAACTGAATCAATGCACCAGCAAACAGACTATTTCAGCTATTTCATGCATCTCTCCTTCGGCCCAATAAGACCAATAAAGCCCATAGACCATTTGGCTCAGGAAGATAAACTGCAATGCCACGCGCAGGCATCGAACCTGCCCCGACGCCAATCACGGCAACTTCCTGAGAAGCTCCTGATTTTGGATCAACACGGAACACTGATCGCCCACCGGCGAAATACAGCAATCCGTCGATCGGAGAAATCGTCATGGAATGAAGAGGGCCGTCAAAGCCGCCCGCGATCCACGTGCCGTCGCCAACCTCCCCGCGTCGATAACGGTAAATTCCATCCGGTCGCGTTCCACCACCGCCACGGGTGAAATAACAATTTCCATCCGCATCCACCGCCAGTGATGGCCGCAAACCCGTCAAGAAGAAATCATCAATCAGCGTCGATTCGCCGCGCTCGTTGAAATAGAGCAGTCGGCCGATCGTGCTGTGATCCAGATACCAGCCCTCGCCGCGCGGCGAGATGCCGATCGGGCCGCTGCCGCCGATGCCGTCGCTTGAGTCGGCGAAGATTTCAATGGGCGGCGCATCCCCCGGCATCCGCAGGATGCGCGCGTCGCTCTGCACGTAGAAATTCCCCGCCGCGTCGTAGCCCATCGCGTTGGCCGAGCCGGAGGGAAAGACGCCGTCCGCCGGGCCGTAGGCCGTGCCCGCGACTTGTCCGTCGCCGTCGATGTTGAGCACCTGCCCGCGATGGACCACGCGCAGGTAGCGCCCGTCCGGCGTAAACGCCAGCGAGTTCGGCGACGATTGCGGCTCGAACTCGGCGAAGATGCGGGCCTGTCCGGTCGCCGGGTTGACTTCAAAAATCCGCCCAGGTGCAGTGAACCCCGTGATGTACGTCGCCGTCACATAGATATGCCCCGGCTGAAACGCGGCGGGGACCGGCGGCGTCAGGCCGCTCGCTCCCACGATCAATAGAGCAACGCCCATCGACCTCATGGAACGAAAAACCATGTGAATACTCCGGTTGGCCGGCGCGGCGGCACGCCGCGGGCTTTCGACGGCACCGCGCTTTCTGACGGCGCCGCGCGCTTTCTGACGGCGCAGAGCGTCTCTCGCTCGGCCACACCGCCGCCAACTTCAAGCGTACTGCATCAATCAGCCAATCCCAACGCCAACTCATCCGCTCTGCGCCAAGAAACGAAGCGCGGAACGGAACGGAACGGGGAAGTGCTGCTACAACCATCCCCTATTTCCACCTTGTATGTCGTAATAACACGAAAATGATCTCGGATCAAGAAGAATTTCAATATCTACAGCCGGGCCGGCGTCCTGTTTGTAGGCGGCTTTCAATCCGTTAGCTCGGATTCATCGCTCCGACCGGCTTCGCGCAGCGTTTCCTCTTTTCGCTCGGCGCGGGTCGCCTTCGCCCGAAGGGCGGACGATCCACATCCCGGGGCGAATGCGACGCCCCACCCTGCGCGAGAATCCACCACGAACATGCCGCCGGCCCATACGCTCAGCTTCCAGGCAGGCGTTTGGCCCGTTATGGCGACCGCATTCTCCCTGTCGTTGCCGAAATGCTGGAGTTGGGCAGGCAGCTCAGGCCTGCATGGAGCAGGCAACTGTTGCAGGAGTGGAGCGAGCATCGATTACAGGAGTAGAGTTGCCAGCGCATGCATGGGCAGAGCCGGCAACGATGACCAGGATGGAGCCGGCATGCCGACCGCTCCACATAACAGACAGAACAAGCAGAACAGACTCTAAGCCTTTTCCCGCCCGGTTGACACGCGACGATCGACAGACTGGCCGACCTGTTCTGAACAGACAGGTCGCCCGCGCCGCCCGGCTCGATCGCGCGCCGATCATCTGCCGGGCCGGGTGCATCACGGGCGCAGCCGGTATTCTGTCGCCATGCCCAAGAAGCCAGCCCGTCGCGCAGGCCGCGCCGTTGGATCGCTCGAACCGTCCGCCCAGCACGCGCCTGACGCGCGCCCGAGTCATGATTTTGAGAACCCGCTCGTCACCCGCTATGCCTCACGCGAGATGGTGCGGCTGTGGGGGGCGCAGTCGCGGCATGCCACCTGGCGGCGAATCTGGGTCGCGCTGGCGGAATCCGAGCACGAGTTGGGCCTGCCGATCACTCGGGCGCAGCTCGCGGCGCTGCGGGCCGCGGTCGATAGGATCGATTTCGCCGCCGCCGCCCGGTATGAGCGCCAGACGCGCCACGACGTGATGGCCCACATCCATGCCTATGCAGACGCCGCCCCCGCCGCCCGGGGGATCATCCATCTCGGCGCGACCAGCATGGACATCGTGGACAACGCCGACCTGCTGCTGATGCGCGCCGCGCTCGATCTACTCATCGGGCGGCTGGCGTCGGCGGCGCGCAAACTGGCGGAATTCTGCGATCGCTACGCCGAGTTGCCGACGCTCGGCTTCACGCATTTGCAGCCGGCGCAACTGACGACCGTCGGCAAACGCGCCGCGTTGTGGCTGGCCGATCTGATCGCCGACATTCGCCGGCTGATAGCGCTGCGCGACGAACTGCGTTGTCGCGGGCTGCGCGGCGCCACGGGCACGCAGGCATCCTTCCTGAAACTGCTGGGCAGCCCGGCCCGCGTCGCAGACCTAGAGCGGCGCTTCATGCGGAAGCTGGGCTTTGCCGCGTGTTACCCCGTCTGCGGCCAGACCTATTCACGCCGCGTCGATGATGAGGTGATCCACGGGCTGGCCGCGTTCGCCGCCGGCGTGCACAAGTGCTGTAATGACATGCGGCTGTTGGCGATGCTCAAGGAGATCGAAGAGCCGTTTGAAGCGGGTCAGGTCGGTAGCTCGGCGATGGCCTACAAGCGCAACCCGATGCGTTGTGAGCGCGCGACCGGACTGGCGCGCTATCTGCTCAGCCTCGCGACCTCTCCGCCCGCGACGCACGCCGCCCAGATGCTGGAGCGCACGCTCGACGATTCGAGCAACAAGCGCATCGTGTTTCCACAGGCGTTCCTGACGGCGGACGCGCTCGCCGTGCTGCTGGAGAACATCTTTGACGGCCTGGTGGTCTATCCCGAGGTGATCCGCGCCCACATCGCAGCCGAATTGCCCTTTATCGCAACCGAGGACATCCTGATGGAGGCGGTCGCACGCGGCGGCGATCGGCAGGAGTTGCACGAGGTCATTCGCCGTCACAGCCTGGCCGCAGCCGAACAGGTCAAACAGCACGGCCGAGCCAATGACCTGATCGATCGGCTGCGGGGCGATCCATCGTTGCGGGGCGTGCGCTGGGGGGCATTGCTTGACGCGCGTCGCTACGTCGGCCTCGCGCCGCGGCAGACGCGCACATTTCTACGACGCGAGGTGTGGCCGCTGCTGCGGCGAATTCCGAACACGACGGCACGCGCGGAGCTGCGGGTGTAGCACGGCGCAGCCAAGCGGCCTGCAACCGGGACGCGCGGAAGAGCGAGTCGCCTGATAGCCGCTTGGAATTTTCGCCGCGCTTTCGCATTCACGCGGCTTTGCTAGAATTATTCGCGTGGACTCGGACGTCCACGCCGCCCCGGAAAGCCGCACTCGCGCCGCGATGCGACAGCGGGTAGCGGCGGCTCAAGGATGTGCCAGGCGTGATCAAGCTCACCCTCGATGAAGTGATCGCCGCGCTCGGCGGCAGCGTGCGCGGCGACATCCCCACGCTGAGCATCGGGGCCGTCTCGACCGACTCGCGCACACTCGCGCCCGGCGACCTATTCTTCGCGATCCAGGGCGACACCTTCGACGGGCATGACTTTGTTCGCCCTGCGCTCGAGCGCGGCGCCGCGGCGGTCGTGGTCTCGCGCCCGATCGACGTCCCCGGACTCTGCATCGAGGTCGACGACACCATCGCCGCGCTCGGTCGGCTCGGCGCTGCGCATCGGCGGCAGCTTGCGGCGGAAGTCATCGCGGTCGTCGGGAGCAACGGCAAAACCACGACCAAGGCGATGATCGATCACATCCTGCGCGCGCGATACCGCGGCCGGGCTTCGCCCAGGAGTTTTAATAACGCCATCGGCGTGCCGCTGACGCTCTTGTCGGCGGAGCCGGGCGACGAGTATCTCGTCGTCGAGGTCGGCACCAATGCGCCGGGTGAGATTGCGGCGCTGGGCGCGCTCGTACAGCCCGACCTGGCCATCATCACCAGCATCGGCGAAGAACATCTCGAAGGGCTGGGCAACCTGGAGGGCGTCATCGCTGAGGAGACTGCCATCCTCGCGAGTGTGCGGCGGGGCGGGTTCGCGGCGATCAACATCGACCAGCCGCTGATTCGCGCGCGGCTCGACGTGCCGGGCATCACGATCGCGACCTTCGGACGCGACCCGGCCGCGGACGTGCGAGTGACGGCGACTCAGGACGAGCCGCCGCAGATGCGTTTTCAGATCAACAACCGGTTTTCCTATCGCTTGAAGCTGCTGGGGGCGCACAACGCCGAGAACGCCGCGGGGGCCATCACGATCGCCCGGCGGCTGGGGCTGGAGCATGACGAGATCGCGGCGCGGCTCGAGAGCTTCAGCGGGCCGCCGATGCGGAATGAGCGGATCGACCTTTCGGGAGTCACAGTCATTAATGACGCCTACAACGCCAACCCGGCCAGCGCGGTGGCCGCGCTCGACGCCTTTGAAAAGCTGCCCTGCAATGGCCGGCGGATCGTGGTCTTCGGTGAGATGCGCGAGCTGGGCGCTCAGACCGCCGCGATGCATCGGCGCGTCGCCGAGCGGCTGCGGAACGGGCGCTTTGACCGGGTGATCCTGGTCGGGGCCGCGGCGGAGTGGATGTATGGCCCGCTGGTCGAGAGCCGGCTGTTTGGGCCGCGCGTCGAGCGCTGCGAATCGGTCGGCGAGTGTGCGGCGCAGCTCGCGAGCGGTCTGCGAACCGGCGACGCGGTGCTGCTGAAAGGCTCGCGCTCGATCGGACTGGAGCGCGTGATTGAGCCGCTGAGGGCGAAACTTGGGGGGGAGGGGATGAGTAGCGAGTAGCGAGTAGCGAGTAGCGAGTAGCGAGTAGCGAGTAGCGAGTGGCGAGTGGCGAGTGGCGAGTGGCGAGTGGCGAGTGGCGAGTGGCGAGTGGCGAGT
>CAYQLG010000038.1:0-34176 GCA_964418235.1 uncultured Planctomycetales bacterium | reverse complement strand
GTCGGCGCGGGTGGACACGTCGTCGCCGCCGGTGGGCACGCGGTCGGCGCCGGCGGGCACGAGGTCGTTACCGGGGGACAGCGCGTCGGAACGGGTGGACATGTTGTTGTGTTGGGCGGGCAGGAGGTCGGAACCGGCGGGCAACGGGTCGCCGCCGGCGGGCAGGTTGTCGGCGCGGGCGGACAGCGCGTCGCGGCCGGCGGACACGCCGTCGGAACCGGCGGACATGAGGTCGTCGCCGGCGGACAAGCGGTTGGTGCAGGTGGACAACGCGTGGTCACCACCGGACAAGCTGTCGGCGCCGGCGGACAACGCGTCGCGGCCGGCGGACACGCCGTCGGAACCGGCGGACAACGCGTCGGCACAGGCGGGCACGTGGTCGGCGTCGGCGGGCAGATGGTCCGACGTGTCGGACAGGCCGTCCGAATCGGCGGACAAAGCGTCGGTAGCGGCGGAAAACGCGTCGGACGCACGGCGCGCTGCTCGGGGTCGAGCGGCAGGCCGTTGTCATCGACGGCCCCCGGATCGACCAGATCGATCGGGATTTCCGCCGGCGCTTCCGGCGCGACGGCGACATCATCTTCCGCGATGGCGCCCAGCCAGGCGTTCATCGCGTCATGGGGAACGCGCTCCGCCGCCAGGCTGACGGTGAGGGGCAGCCACGCGAATGCCGTGAGCACGATCCGTGCCAGGCCGCCGCGCGGCAGACTACAGAAATGACAAGAACGCTGCAGACTGAAGTGATTCATTGGAGTCTCCAGCAAAAGGCGCCCAGAATGGGCATTGTGAAAACAACGGCTACGACAAAAGGCAACTTACAGCGTTCTACCGAAGAGTCAACAAAATTCCTGCACCGCAACCGGTTGCGAAGAAAAATTCCGCGCCGGTCAGTTCAAACACGCTTGCTTGTTGCCGACCGTCAACGCCCCCGTTGAGAAAAAGAGACGAAGGCCGGCGCCGCTGTGCCGAAAAAGCACGCCTCTCGATGCCTGGCAACGCCAGAAGTCATCCGCAGCGACACGAAACCCATGAGATCATCGCAGTCCTGGAAGAATGCCTCCGATCTCAACCCGGCCAACGCCATGCCCGGGCGTCATCCTGACCCTGCTCATGTGCCGCGCGCCGGCCACAGCTTGCATGCCGAAGCTACACAAAACCAGTGAACACCCGCAGCCGCCGCGATCACTAGGTGATCGAGCGCTGAGACCCTCGATATTCATATCCATCCAAAGCCGGCATGGCTTCAGGCATCGCCGAAAAATAGACTACTTGATCGCATTCGACAGATCGCAAGCGGCTCCAGACGATCGTCGCCCGGCGGCGGCACAGCGGCGGCACGCGCCGCCATGCATGCGTGCCCCAGCCGGCCCCTCTACAATCTCCGCGAAAGGAGCGACCCGCGCCATGAATGAATCCCGCCGCAAGCGCCTGACTGATTATGCCTCTTGTGCGGGCTGAGCCGGCAAGCTGCCCCAAACGGGTATGACGCAGGTTCTGCGTCAACTGGCTCAATCGCTCCCGCCTCGCCATCCCGACTTGATCGTCGGCACGGAAACGTACGACGACGCGGGCGTCTTTCGTCTATCCGACGACTTGGCGCTGGTGCAGACGGTCGATTTCTTTCCACCGCTGGTCAACGATCCTTACGATTTCGGCCGGATCGCCGCGGCCAACGCGCTCAGCGATGTCTATGCGATGGGCGGAGAGCCGCTGACCGCGCTCAACATCGTCGGCTTTCCCGATAAAGAGCTGGATTTTGAGGTGCTCGGCGAAATCCTCCGCGGCGGCGCGACGGTCTGTGCGGCGGCCGGCTGCACCGTGGTCGGCGGTCACAGCGTGCGCGACGCGGAAGTCAAGTTCGGCCTGGCCGTGACTGGCCGCGTCCACCCCCGGCGCGTCTGGACCAACGCAGGCGCGCGGCCCGGCGACGCGCTCGTCCTGACCAAGCCGCTCGGCAGCGGCGTCTTATGCAGCGCGGCCAAGAGCGGCAAATTGCCGGAAGAGGAACTGTCCACGGCGATCGGCGTCATGGCGACGCTCAACCGTGCGGCGCGCGATGCGGGTGTTGAGGTCATCACGGCGTCGGCCGGCAGCGCGGCATCCTCCGGCCCGATTCACGCCTGCACCGACGTAACGGGTTTTGGCCTGGTGGGGCATGCGTTTGAAATGGCCGTCGGCAGCGGCGCAACCCTCGTGCTCTACGCCGACGCGGTCCCGCTCTTGCCGCGAACGCTCGAATTCGCCCGGCTTGGCGTCCTGACGCGCGCGGCGAAGACCACGCGCGAGCATCTCGGCGAGAAATTGCTGCTGGACGATGCGGTCGAGCCGGCACTGGCCGGCGTCTTGATGGATGCCCAGACTTCCGGGGGCTTGCTTTTCAGCGTCGCGGCTGAACAGGCCGGCGCGCTGGTCGCGGCCTTGGAGCGTGCGGGTACGCCCGCCGCCGCGATCATCGGTCATGTGGATGCTGCCCGCCCTGCGGCGATCGAGGTTCGTGCGACTGCGGGCCGCGAATAGCGCCGCGACATTTACATTTTCCGCGCAGGTGCGCGGCCGACGCGCCGCTGCTGCGCGGCGCAATCGCGCCAGCCAGCGCCCAGAACCACGCCCAGAAACGCGCCGATTGTGGCTCGTGGCGCGCTACTCTCCCGCGGATCGGCGGGAGACGATCAACGTGCCGCAGCCCTCATTCGTGAAAATCTCGCTCAGCAGCGTATCGGGCGTGGCCCCGTTGACGAGGTGCACGCGCGGCACGCCGCCCTTCAGCGCCTCGCGACAGGCGGCGAGCTTGGGCAGCATGCCGCCGGAGATCACGCCCGCCTCGATCAACCCATCCAGCTCAGCCAGGTCGAGATAGGAACAGAGCGTGGCGGCATTGTTCACGTCGCGCATCACGCCATCGACGTTGGTCATCAAAAAGTATTTCGCGGCGTTGGTCGCGACAGCGATGCCCGCGGCCAGCGTGTCGGCGTTGATGTTGTAAACCTGCCCGGCCGAGTCAGCCGCCAGTGATGCGATCACCGGCACATAGCCGCTTTGCATCAGGCACTCCAGCACGGCGGAGTTGACCCGTGTGATGTCGCCGACGAAGCCATAATCCACCGCGCGTGAGCGCCCTGCTTCGTCGGTCACGGTCTTGGGCAGGCGCCGCGCGACGCTAACGAGATTTCCGTCGCAGCCGGTCAGACCCACAGCGGGAACGCTCTCGGCCCGAAAGGCCGCCACCAGGTTGGTGTTGATCGTTCCGCCAAAGACCATCTTGGTGATTTCGAGCGTGGCCGCATCGGTGACGCGCCGGCCGGCGATGATCTCCGGCGTCAGGCCCATTTTCTGCGAAAGCGCCGTGACCTGGTCGCCGCCGCCATGCACGACAATGATGCGAATGCCAAGCTGCGATAGCAGAACGAGCTGATCGATGATGTTCTCGAGGGCCGGCTGTTCACACAGGCGCCCGCTGAGCTTCACGACAAAGACCTGTCCTTTGTAAGCGCGAATGTAGGGTATCGCCGTGCGCAGGGCCGCGATCGTGCTGGGCGTCGCCATGAGAGTTCTGCCTTGTCTTTCTGCGCGGCGGGGGCGGTCGGCCCACAGCGCTTCCGGCGCCGTTCGGCCAGCGACCCGTCCGTCGCGGCGGTGAATTGAAACCATTCCACCTGATTTTTGAAGTGCCCAGGGCGAAAAATCTGCGGGCGGTCGGTGAAATTCGCCCCCGCGGTGCGGTTCCACCGACCGGTCGGCTTCAGATGTCCGGGGGCGCTGCCGATTTTATGAGGCAAGCGCCTGCGCCGAGCGACGAATCGTCGGGCAGGTCGCCGGCGAATGCCCTGTCGCGAGGAATTCGTGATGGTTCGTGCCGTCCTTTCCGGGTCCTTGGCGTCCTTGCTCTGGCTGACCGGCTGCATGAATGAGGCCCCGCGCCTCAATGCCCCGCCTCACGGCGACGTCGACGAAGTCAGCAACATGCAGAGCACGTACACCTACATGACGGACAACGCCCTGCTGGCCGACATGACCGTCTCCGACGCGCATTTCCTGCCGCATCGCGCCCGACTCAATGACACCGGCGAACGCCGTCTGGCGCGGCTGGCGTCGCTGCTGGATGAATACGGCGGCTCGATCCGACTCAATAGCGACGTCACCGATGAGGCGCTCGTGCAGAAGCGCGTCGAGACGGTCGTCGCCTTCCTGCGCGACGCCGGTCTGCCCGCTTCGGCTCAGACCGTGCAACGCGACATCGCCGGCGGACGCGGCATGGACGCCGCTCAGGCCATCCTGATCAAGGCCAATGAAGGCAGCTATCAGCCGCGCGGACGCGGCGGACGCGGCAACGGCGGCGGCGCGCCGACCATGCCCGGCGCGGGCCGTTAAATCTCGCGAAACTTCGCGGTCTTGGGTCGGCGGCGCGCGCTGGCGCTGTGAGACGACGGACCGCTCTTCCCGTTGGCAAGGAGTTTTCTCGTGTCTCATTTCCTGCTCCGCTCGATCCTGTCGGCCGGCTGCTTGGCGCTGCTGGCGGCGCTTGGCTGTGAGGCGCCGGAGCCGAACAACAAGTTGGGCACGCCCGGGGCTTTGCCGCGCAACGGAGAGGCCGCTGCCGGCGCGCTGCCCAAGATCAACGCCGCGACCTACCTCGCGCATGCGAATCTGCTCGAGCGACAGGGCGAATTCGCCGCTGCCGCCGGCCAATATCGCAAGGTGCTGGAAATCACGCCCGACTCGCTGATCGCGCGCAACCGGCTCGGCATCACGCTCAACAAGCTCGGCGAGAACGCCGAGGCGACGAAGCTCTTCCGCGAGACGATCGACCGGCATGGCGGCTCGGCGGCGCTCTACAACAACCTCGGCTTCAGCCTCTATCTCGAAGAGAAGTATGACGAGGCCGACGCCGCCTTGCGTGAAGCGACCACGCTCGAGCCTGAATTTGCCCGCGCCCACATGAACCGCGGCCTGGTGCTGGCCAAGCTGCAACGCTGGGACGAGGCGCATCGCACCTTTGCCGCCGCCACCAGCCCCAGCGACGCACACTACAACGTAGCCCTCTTGCAGGCCGAAGGCCGGCACTATGCCGCCGCCGCCCGCTCGCTCGAACTGGCCCTGCAAATCAACCCGGACTTTGACGCCGCCCGGCAGGAACTGCGCGAGGTTTCGAGACGCATCGCGACCGACGAAAACCCGAACCTCTCGACCGCGTTGGCCTCCACCGGCGCCGCGCCAACGACGACCAACCTGACCGCTGCGCAGCGCATCACCGCCACCACTGAGCCGCCCAACTTGACGTTCACGCCGGAACTTGGCTCGGCCGCTCCATCCGCGCCCTCAAGCTCGACAACTCCGGCCGACACGTCGACGATGGCAACCACGCTGGCGGCCATGCCTGTTGCCACGGACACGACTCTGCGTGACCTGAGCGGAAACCACCCCGGCAGCAGCACGCCGCCGCCGCCGCCGGCCGTCCGCCGGAACGATGCGCAGATCGTGCTTGCCTGCGACGTATCGCCGGCGCCGCTGGTTTCGCCGGCTGCGGTTTCGACGCTGATGGATAAATCTCCCGCGCAGCCGCCCGTCCCGACGGCGGAAAATGCGCCGCCGGCGCCGACTTCGACCACCCCGCCGCAACCGGTGCTGATCGAAACGAAGCCCGCGGAAACGAAGCCGACCAACGCGATTTCTACCGACGTGAAGCCGGTCGAGACAAAGCCAAACCCGCCGGCCCATGTGCAGGTGGTCGAGGCGCGTGAAATCGTCGTGAATGACCGCGCTCTTCAAAAACCCTGAGCCGCTGGCGCGCCGTGCCCGCGCAGCCGCCATACCGCGGCGGCGCCGTCAGGCTGAATGACCGGGCCGGCGCGACCGCCCGCACCGGCCTCGGAGGCCCGTCCGATGATCGTCACACTCGATGGTGAAAAACTCGCGGATGCCTACGCCGGGCAAACCACGTTGATGGAATTGATCGACGCCGTCCGCACGCAGCACCTGCCGCAGCGGCTGGTCGTCGGCGTCGCCCGTAATGGCGTGCCGCTGGTCAACTCCGATCTGGAGGCTTCGCTGAATCAACCCATCGGCGAAGACACGCAGATCGACCTCGACTCGGCGGCGAGCGGCGAACTGATCGGCGCTGCGCTGCGCGGCCTGGCGGACCAACTGGAGCAGGCCGGCGCGGATTTACTCACCATCGCCGATGCGTTGCTGGGACAAGATAAATCGAGCGCCATCCGGCGGGTGGGTGACTTTGTCGGCCAGTGGCAGGCGGTGCGCGACGTGATGGTGCAGGCGTCCGGCCTGCTCGATCAGGATTTGACGCTGCACGTGCACGCCGGTCAGACCGTGGGCGAGCACCTGCAGGAAGTCGTGCGGCGATTGAACGACGTGCGCAGCGCGCTGGAGGCGAACGATCTGGTGCTCTTGACCGATCTGGTGCGCTACGAGCTGCCGCCGTTGTGCGAGACCTGGAGCGCCGCGCTGCGCGAAATCGCGGACGCGCTGTAGCGTCGGCCCTCCGTGGCCGACGGCGAAACTCGAATTGCGAATGGCGAATTGCGAAGCACGAAGTGAAATCGCCAACGCCCACGGACATAAAAACGCCGCCGAACGCGCTGTAGCCTCGGCCCTCCGTGGCCGACGGCGTCTTCATCCGGCCTAAAGCGCCCGCCCGACCCGGCGTTGGGTACGGAGCCCCAACGCTACAGCGCGGGTGGCCGATCCCCGCCTGCAATATTCGCCCCACTGCCAGTATAGCGTTCCCACGTTCCCACCTGCCCACTCACTTCATCGCTTCGCCTCGCGCTCATAAGAACCGCCTTCGCGCGGCAGCGGAACCGTATCCTTCATATCAAACGGCGGCGTGAAAATCAGCACCGCCACCAGCGGCTCGCTCCCGAGGTTTTCGCAGAAGTGGGGCGTGTTCCGCGGAATATGAAACACGTCGCCCGGCCCCACAATGCGGCGGATGTCATCGACCGTCACGCGCCCCTCCCCGCGATGCACCACAAACGTCAGATCATGATGTCGATGGATGTGCCGCTCTTCACGTGTGCGGAATTGCAGCAGGTGCGCGCTGAACGCCGCGTTCTGCGCGAGCGTCTCGGCCCGAAAAGCCTGTTCTGGGCCGACCGGCGCCCGGCTGCGCAGTGACGCGATCACGCCGGGGTCGAAGGGTTGTGATTGCTCAATCACAGCGCTCGGCGCCGGCGCAGCGCAGCCAACCAGCCCCAGCAGCAGGCCGGGCATCAACGCGAACCATGCGGATGTCTGACGCGCTCGCTTATCCATGTGCGTGTCCGGGTGAAGCGCTCCCGCATATCGCCGTCGCGCGTGTCGCTGTGAGTGGATCATCATCTGCGCAGCGTAACCAGACACCGTCCGCGCGACGATAGCCGCACTGCATCGGGAGAATCGGCGTGCCTGACGCTTGATAGCGCCCCGCGCCCCGGCCCCAGCGCTCGCAAAATTCTCCCTCTGCTTTGCCGCGCTCCCGTCACTCCGCTACTCGACACTTCGATGTCGCTTCACGAAATTTCCTTTTTTTTCCGGAGTACGTGGCGTTGTCTCGCTGCGCGTTTGCGGCCGCCGCGTGCCATCAGCGAGGAAGCCCTCGAGCAAGAGCAGTGACAGCGCCGCCAGCGCAAAGGGGTGATAGCGCGACGGCTTGCGCACCTTGGTCTCTTCCTGTTCCTCGCGGGCGCTCAGCGCCGGCATCACGCGCTCGCGATAAATCTCGCCGAGGTCGAAATTGCGCGTTCCGACCGGCACATACGCCTTCAAGTCCGACGCATACGCGATCCGCCGGAGCTGCTCAAAATTCGCCTTGCTCCAGACCGCCGCGCCTTTGTATTCCAAATAGCGCCCCTCGCCCCCAGCCGCCGGCACCCGCGCCCCCTCGCGATCATCGCCCAGCCCCACCGCCACGACCGGAATTTCAAAGTCCTTCCAGAGCGCCGCGGCGGCCTCGACCGGGTAGCTCTCGGTGTCTTCGCCATCGGTGATCAAGAGCACGATCTTGCGGCTGGCGAGCTTCTGGTCGAAGGCCTGACCCGCCTGACGCAGCGCGTCGCCGATCAACGTCCCGCCGCGCGGCACGCTGTCCACGCTCACCTCAGAGAGCGCCAGCCGGAAGAAGCCATAATCATTGGTCAGTGGGCATTCGAGCGAGGTCGCGCCGGCGAACGTGATCAGCCCGATGCGGTCGCCGCCCAGCGCGGGCAGCAGATCATCGCGGATGGAGAGCTTGGCCCGCTCCAGGCGATTGGGAGCGATGTCGCGCGCCAGCATCGAGCGCGAGACGTCGAGCACGACGATCATGTCGATGTTCCGACGCAAGACCGCCACGGTCCCCTCGCCCCAGCGCGGTCCGAGCAGCGCGGCGACGCATGCAACAATGGCCGCAGACAGCAGCGTCAAACGAAGCAGGCCGCGCCATGGCTGGGCCGGCGTCGTCAGCCGCGGCAGCAGGCCCACGTCGGCAAAGCGCCGCAGCGCCCGGCGACGCTGCCACGCGCCATACATACCGAGTGCTGCCACGGCCGCGCACAGCCAGAGCCAGTTCAGCGCAGCCAAATTGTCGAATTCAACGCCGCTCATCGCACGAGATTTTATCGTGTGTCGCCTCCGGCGCGGTCGAGCCGCCCCATCGGCAGCGCCGCGCCCGTCAGGAAGCGGTCATGAATCGCCGTGCCGCCTGCCAATGTCATCCCCCACTCCACGCGCTCGCGGGCGCGGCGGCCCCGTTGTTGTGCAGCGACTGAGCGGCTGTCCCGACAAGCTTCTCCGGTCGGCGCGACCATCGAGCCATCCGAGCCGGAAAACCGCAGTTGTCACGGCGCGCCGTTGACGCGCGCACCACCCGCGACAACGCGCGCGATTTTCGATTTCTTTTGAGATTCGCTCAACTCATCCCGGCGCTTTCCCGATGATCCCACTGGCGTCTGATAGGACGCGCAGTCTCGTACAACTGCAACACGGCTATTGATGGAGAAGAACGAAATGCCTACACGGAAACCGTACAGCACGTCCGCCCGCCGCACCACCGCCACCCGCACGTTCGGCGGTTACACGTCGTTCGCGCGCAGCGGCGGATTCGGCACGAGCTATGGCACGACGGGCGGCGGCTATGGCGCGACCCGTACGACGGGCTATGGCGCGACCCGCACCGGCGGCTTCGGCACGACCGCGCGCTTTGGCACTGCCGGCGCGACCACCTGGCCGACCAGCTCGCCGCAATTCGCCACGGTTCGCGACGAGTGCGCCTGGCGCATCGGCTCGTATCGCAACATCTATTCGCAGGTCAGCGGCAGCGGCGCCACGCCGGCCTTCTCGCCGACCATCGCGCGGCGCTGGCTGAAGTTCGTCAACGCCGGAACCCCGGTCTACCAGTTCTCGCCGACGCAGTTCGCCCGCTTCTTCGGCACGCAGTTCAACACCCAGGAACCGACCACCGCGTTCCGTTGGCTGCGCAATAAGTACGGCGCCGGCATCAAGGCCGTCACGCGCGGCAAGGGCGGCGTATGGCTCGTCGCCGCGACCCCGCGCGTCGCCGCCCGCCCGTTCCGTACGTATAGCTGGACGTAATCGTCCTGCTTGTCGACACGCCGCCGAGCGCAACAGCCGCGCTCGGCGCCGGCCTCGATACGGCTCAACCGCGCTGCGGCGGGAACACTTGCCGCAGGTCTATTTAGGCCGGTGCATCCACGACCTTCGTCCGCGCGCTCGACTCATCCGGTCGATCGCGCGGACGTTTTTTTTGGGCCTGCCCTCCGCGCAAAGCCTTCACGCAGATGGCGCGGCCTGCTCACGCGCCCGGACGCGGCCATAGGGCCGGTCGCGGCGCGGCGCTACAATGACGCCCATGGCAGAACTGGAGCTGCTGTGCGGCTGCATGTTTGCGGGCAAGACGGCGGCGCTCATCTCCGCGCTGGAGCAGGCCGCCGCGGCCGGTCTGCGCGTCCGGGCGTTCAAACACACCAGCGACGATCGCTATGGCCTGGAACACCTCGTCACGCATGACGGACGGCATATTCCCGCAACCCCCGTCAATCATGTGGCGCTCATCCGGGCGGCGCTCCCTGACGCGGACGTGATCGGCATCGATGAGATTCAATTCTTCGGCGCTGCCGCCATCGAGTTGTGCGGCGACATCGTCGGGGCCGACACCGGCCAGACGAATGACGCCGGCGCAGCCCCCGGGCGGCGTCTCCGGCGGCTGATCTGCGCTGGGATCGATCATGACATCTGGGGCCGCGAATTCTGGCCCCTGCCGCAACTCAAGCGGCTCGCGACGAGCGTGCGGATTTTCACGGCCCCTTGCGGTCTCTGCGGCGACAGCGCCCGCTACTCCCAGCGGCTCACGCCGATTCTGAACGGGCAGTTTGTCGGCGGGCCGGAGGCCTATTCGCCGCGCTGTGCGCGCTGCTTTGTGCCCTGTGCGGCGCCGGCGCCGGCGTATGTATGACGGAGCGGCTGTGGTCGTTACGTTGCCTGCGCTGCGAGGACCGGGGCGCGTTTGCGGAAGTGCTCGCCGATCGTGCGGATCAGGTGTTTGCGGTCGATCGGCTTCGTGGCATAGTCGTCGCAACCGGCGCCGATGCACTTGTCGCGATCGGTGGACATGGCATGAGCCGTCAACGCGATGATCGTGCCCGTATAGCCCTTGCGGCGCAGCAAACTCGTCGCGGAATAGCCGTCGAGCACCGGCATCTGCATGTCCATGAGAATGATGTCATAGGGCGCGCCGGCCGCGGCCTGTTCAAGGGCGCTCTCTGCGGCTAGCTTGCCGTTTTCGACCACGGTGACGGTCGCGCCGGCTTTTCGCAGCACCGCCGCGATCAGCCGCTGGTTGTCGAGTCCGTCTTCGGCCAGCAGCAAGCGGCAGTCGTCGAGGCGTGCGGCGGGGTCGACTGTGGGCGCCGTAGGGGCCTGGGTCTGACGACAGCTTTCGAGCGGGTTAGTGACCAGCTCGGATTCGACCAGCGGCCCGGTCGGAATCTGAATCGAAAACGAACTGCCGCGATGATACTTGCTATCGACCAGCAACTGCCCGTCGAGCAGCTCGGCCAGATGCTTGCTGATGGTCAGGCCCAGCCCGGTGCCGCCAAAGCGGCGCGTGGTGGACGTGTCGGCCTGGGTAAAGGGCTTGAACACGCGCGCGAGCTGCTCGGGCGTCATGCCGATGCCCGTATCAACGACCTGAATCTGCAGCGTGCGGCCGGACGAGGCGTCGCTCGCATCGCCGCCGCCGAGCAGCGTGGCGACGACGCGCACCTCGCCCGATTCGGTGAACTTGATCGCGTTGCTGAGCAGGTTGAGCAAGATCTGCCGCAGCCGCGACGGGTCGGTCTGAACAGATCCGGGCATCGGGCCGTCAAATTCGATCGAGAAATCCAGCCCTTTGCTGTCCGCCCGCGGCCGCATGAGCGACGCCGCCTCGGCCATCAATTGACACGGCGAGCAGGGGATGCGCTCGGTGGTCAACTTGCCGGCTTCGATCTTGGAGAGGTCCAGAATGTCGTTGATCAAATCCAGCAGGTGGGCCCCGTTGCGGCGGATCGTCTGGATGGCCTCGCTACGCGCCTCTTCGCTCAGTGCCGGATCGAGCAGGATGTCGGTGAATCCGAGAATCGCCGTCATCGGCGTGCGGATTTCATGACTCATGTTGGCCAAAAAATCGCTCTTGGCCTGGCTGGCGGCGTCAGCGGCCTGACGCGCCTCGAATAGCTCTTCGAGCGCGCCGGCCAGTTGCAGCGTCGCATATTTCTCGCGTTCCAGCGCGTCGCTGACCATCTTGTGACCCGCCCGCAACTCACGTTCGGCCCGCTTGCGCTCGTCGATGTTGGTCTCGATCGAGATATAGCCCTGGCGCTCGCCCTGCTCGTCAAAAATGGGCGTGATCGAGACGGACTTCCAGTAGCCGCGCCCCTCCTTGGTGTAGTTATACAACTCGCCGTCAAAGGGTCGTCCCGCCCGCAGCGCCGCACGGATCGCCGCAACCGTCGCCGGATCGGTCTCCGCTCCGGAGAGCACTTCGCCGGGCTTTTTGCCGAGCATGTCAGCGAGCGTGTACCCCGTCGCCCGCGTAAAGCCCTCGTTGATCCAGATCGTCGCGCCCGACGCATCACTGATGATGACGGCGTTCTGCGTGCGCTCAGCCACCAGCGCCAGCCGGCGCAGGTCGGCCTGCCTCACCCCGCTCTCCAGCAACTGGGCGCGCTGCCGCACGGCAAAAAATGTCGCGATCAGCCCATGCACCACAATGCCCGCGGTGCGGAACAAGCCTTCCATCGCCCCCGCCGACGTCATCGGATCGTCGGTCTGCAACAGCGGCGTGACGCTGCGCGTGATCAGGAGCACCCCGACCCCCGGCCAGATCGCGCGCCAATCAACATACGCGATCATCAGCGTGATCGCGCCAAGCGCGGCAATCATGAATAACTCGTCGTTGCGCAATTGAATGGCGTGCAGCCCGGCCATCGTCGCCAGCAACACGCCGCCCAGCGCGCTCGTCAGCAGCGTACCGCCCGCGTGGTGCAGCGCCAGCACATGAATCAGCACCAGCGCCGGGGCAACCAACACCGCCGGCAGCCACGTCCCATGCAGCGGCGCCAGGGCCAGGGCCATGACCAGGCCGCCGGTCAGCGCCCAGCTCATCAGCCGGCTGGCGCGCTGTTGCACAAGGCGGAGCGTTCCAAGTTGCTCAGCGCTGAGCGGACGCGGTGCGCTCTGGGGCCACAGCGGCAAGGTTGCGATGATAGGGTTCGCCGGCATATTCACCCGGAAGCGCTGAGGAAAGACGACTCATCCGCGGACACTCGGCAACATCAGACCCTAGCGACGCAAACGTGCGCGCCAGCCTGCACACACGACGCTTACATCGGCTAATCGGTTGAACGACTACGGTAATTCCTAACGGCTTGACCATCCTTGTTACATCCTGCTCTCCGGCATGCGACCAAGGCCCACGATCGAGACAGTCGATCATCCCCTTGCCCCTGCCGCCGTGGACGCTCCGCGTGATGCGCTTGCACGGTTTGATCTTGCGCCCCGTCTGTCCGAAAATCACTCCATGAGTCGATCACGTTCCCGCGAGCCGCGGTCAACCTCAGCCCCCGCCGACGAGCCGGGCAATTCCCGCGCGATCGCTCCGTCCAACATCCGAGCGGCAGTCGGGCCATCCGGACCTTTTCCCCGCGTCCTCGCCGGCGGACTTCTGCTGGCTCTGGCCCTGCACGTACTCGTCTGCTTTTCACCGACGTTTGGGCATGACTGGGTCGATTGGGACGACACCGAGAACTTCATTCGCAACCCGCATTTTCGCGGCCTGGCGCCGGCCAATCTTGCCTGGATGTGGACCACGTTTCTCAACGGTCACTATCAGCCGTTGGCGTGGATGACGCTCGGATTCGATTATCTCATTTGGGGCATGGACGCCCGCGGCTATCACATCACCAACACGCTGCTGCACGCGCTCAATACGCTGGCGTTTTTCTGGCTGGCGCGGCTGCTCCTCCTCGCGGTGGTGAAAACCGCGCCGCCCGCCGTGGCCCAGCGCTACGCCTTCCTGGCCGACGAGCGCGTGCGGCTGTGGACGGCGGCCCTGGCCGCGGCCTGGTTCGGGGCGCATCCGCTGCGCGTCGAGCCGGTCGCGTGGGTTACGGAGCGCCGCGACGTGCTCAGCGGGGTCTTTTTCATGGCGGCGCTTTGTGCGTATGTGAACTGGCAACTCGCCGTGCGGGCGCCGCTCAAACCGCACGCTCGGCCGAGCGATCGCAACGAGGCGATGAGCTGGGCGGCGCTGACCGCCGTGCTGTTCCTGCTTTGCAATCTGAGCAAGGTGATCGGCATCGTGCTCGTCCCGCTCTTTTTTGTGCTGGATTGCTACCCGCTGCGCCGCTTCGACGTGGGTCCGCGGCGCGGGACGCGCCTCGCGTGGGCTATCGCGGAGAAAACGCCCTTTCTCATTGTTGCTGTTACTTTCGCCACCGTCGCCAAGCTCGGACAGGAAGGCATGTCCGCCAATATGTCATTGGCCGAGCATCCACTCAGCGGCCGGCTCGGCGTGGTCGCCTATGGCATGGTCTTTTACCTGTGGAAGACGCTGCTGCCGCTGGGGCTGGCGCCGCTGCCAGAGTTGCACCTGCCGGTTCGCCTGAGCGAGCCGCGCTTCTATCTCGCGCTGCTGGCGTGCGGGGTACTTCTGGCGCTCCTGCTGAGACTGGCACGAAAGCGGCCCGCACTCGGGGCGGCGGCGGCGGCTTATGTGCTGCTGCTCGGGCCGTCGAGCGGCATCGTCCAGAATGGCTGGCAGCTTGTGCACGACCGCTACAGCTATCTGCCGCTGCTCGGGCTGACGCTCGTGACAGCGGCGTGGCTTTCTCGCTTCGCCTGCGAAAACCTGGCGAAGCGCGTCGCTGTGATCGTGCTCGCGCTGTTCACCACCGGGGCCTTCGGCGCGCTGACCTGGCAACAATGCTGGGTCTGGCGCAATACCGAAACCCTCTGGACCCACGCCATGCGCGTGACGCCCGACAGCTCGGCGGCACAGAACGGCTATGGCTACATCCTGCTCGAAAAAGGAAACCCGGCGGAGGCCGAAGGCCACTTCCGCCGGGCGCTCGCGCTGCGCGGCAGCAATGAAAAGGCCCACTCCAACCTGTGGGAGGCGATGAAGCGCCTGAGTCGCGGCGAAGCTGAGCTGCGGGCGGCCTATGCCGATGCCGTCGCGAAACTGCCCTTCAATCGGAATGCGACTGAGGCGCACGCCAATCTTGCGAACTCCTATGCGCGTGAGAAACGCTACGACCTCGCGTTCCCGCTTTATGAACGGGCCTTGCTGTTATCACCCGGGCGGGCCGGCACCTACTACAACTATGGCCTCGCACTGCTAATGGAGGGCGCCAACCTCGCCAAAGCCGAAGCGCAACTGCGCCGCGCGACCGAGCTAGACCCGGCTATGGTCGCAGCCCATCGCTACCTTGCGGACGCGCTCGTCCGGCTGCAACGCAAAGATGAAGCGATCGCCGTGCTTCGCAATGCCCTGCGGCTTTTTCCGGCGGATGCGGCCATCAGCCGAGAACTGTCGCGCCTGGCGCCGAAATAAGGTCTCCCGCAGCGTGCCCCGCAACAGCGCCGGATTTCAAACGCCGCCCCCGGCAAGCACGGCGATGTCCACCGCTTGCAGAACACTCATGTCCGCGACGATCTGGTCCGCCGCGCCGACTCGCTCCGGCGGTCCGACCCCGATGACGCGCATCCCCGCGGCCCGCGCCGCCTGAACGCCGCTTTCGGCATCTTCAATCACAACGCAGGCCGCCGGCGCCAGGCCAAGCCGCGCCGCAGCCGCCAGAAATATCCGCGGATCAGGTTTGGACTCAGGCACATCGTTGCCATCGACAACCTCTTCAAAAGCCGCCGTGAGCGCCAGCCGCTCCAGCACAACGCGGGCATTGCGGCTGGACGAAGCGACCGCCAGCCGCGCGCCACGCGCCCGCAGGTCCGCTAGCAGTGCCGGCACGCCGAGCAGCGCGCTGGCCGGCGTCATCTGCTCGACCGCCGCGAGGTAATAGGCGTTCTTTTGATCGGCGAGCCGCTGTTTCTGCATTTCGGAGTATTGGCTGGCGCTGCCGCCGAGCACGATCTCCAGGCTCTCGCGGCGCCCGACGCCACGAAGCCGCTCGTTGATCTGACGATCAAAGCCGATGCCCAGCTCACTCGACAACCGCTGCCAACTCTGATAATGCAGTTCAGCGGTATCGGTCAGCACCCCGTCGAGATCAAAGATCACGCCCCAAATTCGAGCAGATCGTGGAATCGCCGACGATGAACCCATGTCCATGTGGATGTTGTAACGGCTGAATCGGCATTTTGCCCGCGAGGCGGCGACGTTGGCGCGGCGATAACTTCCGCTCATCCCAATCGTAGCGACGGTACCGCCAAGCACCACGAGCCTGGCGTGGCGGTTGAAGCGGCCAGGCTGCGCAGCATTCCAAATGAAGGTTGCGCGCAAAATAAACCCAATTCAGTACTATATATACGCCTAATAACCAGTGAGCGTACTGAACGAATGCTGATTGTTCTGAAACTTTCAAATTAATGCACGGGGCGCGAAGTTGGCCGCGAAATATTTATGCTTAACATATTTAATTAAAAGTATTTATAAAATTCGATCAAAATGTTCATGATTCTATTGGCGTTTTCTTTGCATCGCACTAAAAGCTGTGTCATAATATAACTGTGAACGGTTTGGACGAATTTTAAGCGCGGCGACAGAATCCGACTTCTTCGTCCAACCGAAAGCGTACTAAGAGCAGCGTGTTTGATTCTGCGACGGCACGGCGCGATGCCCATACCAGCGTCCCGCCAGTGTCCGCCCTAAAGAGGGTTGACCCACAATGCCCGCAACAGCGACAACCACAACGAAGAACACCAGCCGTCCGAAGGCGAGCGGCGTGCGCAAGCTCCGTCCCTCGACGTTGCTGCCGACTTTGACCATTCTGCGCAAGCTTTCTCCGCGTGAATTTCAGCGCTTGCAGCAGCTCCTCCGCGACGTGGGCGAGTGCGTTTACAACCAGAAATTCCGTGCACCGCGCTACTGGGCCGGGCTGGCGCCCTTGCCGCCCCGCCCGCCTGAGAATGAGAGCGTTGTGCTCACGTGGGACGAGGAAAAGTCACTGTTCTTACGCTTCAACTATGCCCGCTATCGCACGTTGAAGATTCTGCATGCCTACCGCGCCAAGAAGCTCGATGTCGCCGGCACGCGCGATCTGCTGCTATGGGATCGCCGCGCCGAAGAGGCCCGTGCCCGCATCGTCGACTACAACACGTCGCTGGTCCTGGCCATGGCCCGCCGCGCGAAAAGCACAACCGTCGAAATCGCCGACATGATCAGTGAGGGAAACCTGGCGCTGCTCCGCTGTGTCGACAAGTTTGACGTCGAGCGCGGTTTCAAGTTCAGCACCTATGCCTGCCGGGCAATTCTGGCCGCCTTTTCGCGCACCGCGATGAAGCACTCGCGGCACAAGAGCCGCTTTCCGACGGCCTTCGAATCCGGCATGGAGCGCAGCGATTTTCTCGAGCGCCGCCGCGATGAGATCGAACAGGAGAGCATTGCTGATCTGAAGCTGGTCTTGTCGAAGAACGCCGCCGAGTTGACCACCGTCGAGCAGCGCGTGCTCGGCGCGCGCTTCTCACTTGGCCAGGAAGTTCAGCCTGGAGAGGCGCTCCGCGGCAAGACTCTCGAAGAAGTCGGCTCACAGCTCGGCGTCAGCAAGGAACGCGTTCGACAGATTCAAAACGAGGCCTTGCAGAAGCTGCGCGCGGTGATGGAAGCCCAGTTGCTTCAGGCGTCCTGACGCCTGACCAACAAATACAACGGCGGCAATTTCCGCTGCGGGCGCCGGTACATCACCCGCATGAGATCCTCCACATAGACGTGCAGCGACCACCCTGTGCGTTCACCAACCGCGGCCGTTCGAAGCCGCGTCGCCGAAATGCTCGCCGACGCGGTTACGCTCGACCGCGGTTTGGCTTTTCTTCTTACGACCCTCGACCCGCTCGCCGCCGGCGGGAGCTCGTTGACGCGATGCGCCACGATTAGCAGTCTATTCCATTGGCCGTCGCTGCCAACAGATGCGCGACCTGATTATTGGAACCTATGGGCGTGTACCGAAGCATCGAAATCGTCGCACATCATGCTATTCACGATCCGCATCAGGACGGCCGACATATCCCGATAGGTCCGCGTGGGAGATGCTCCTATGTCCACGATTTCACTCGAAAGTACGCCGCGTCCGGTCACGATCGTCGCCAGCGGCATTGCGCTGATATTCGGTTTTGCCCTGCTTTTGTGGGGAATCGCGCCGCCGATCATTGAGCGCGCCTTCAGCCACGAGCCGCCGCCCTACACGATCGCCGTCTCGCACCTGCAAGCGCTGATGATCGGCATCACGGTCGTGGCGCTGGGCTGGCTGACGCGGATGGGCCGTCGCTGGGCGGTTTGGACGCTGCATATTCTATCGGTGGCGATCGTCACGCTCGGCGTGGCGACGGCCATCAGCGGCCGGGGCAGCACGCTGCCGCTCTTTCCGCTGGTGCTGGCGGGCGCTACGACGGTTGCCACTTGGTTTGCGATCCTCCCGCAACGTCGCGGCTCCGATTCGAAAGTCTCCGCTTCGGCATAGGCGGGAGTGATTCGGCTCAAATCCTGCCCGCCGTCCCAATTGCTTCGAGGGATAGCGAAGCAATGACCGACAGACCGCACGCGGCATCCAAGGTCGGTCTGTTCTCGCCAGCGCTATCATCGCTGAGCCGCGCATATCACTCGCGGCAGCAAATCAATCTCATTCAGTCACATCGCAGCGGTGAGTACACAAAAAAGTAACTCCCGGATCGGGGCCTTCACGACGTTGCGGACTGGGCAGGACTAACACAGCGAGCGGCCGAATCAAATTGCAAATCGATAAATAACAATATCTTATGTCAAAATTTCAGGATCAAGCCCGGCGCTCATTCTTGGTTATAGGACATTTTGGTTGGTGCGGAATCCGTACTTACAGCAAGGAGATTGTGAAATTTCGACTTGCTTCACCCGCGCGATTCTGATACGTTAATGAGTACGTATTGAAGCAGCGCGATAGCTGCGCCGAGTCTGGTGAGGAAGATTGAAGCGCGCACGCAAGCTCGTATCGCGGGCGATCTCAGTCGGTGTGCTTCATCCAGATACAGGTTTTGGGTTTAAGGCCTTAGGCCACACGTGTGGCCCTCAGTTCCTTGGAGAGGAGATAGTTTATGCGGAAGATTGCAGTTCTTGCCCTGGCGGGCCTGCTGTCGACAGCGGGTTTTGCGCAGTGGGTCGAAGTCGGCGATGCCGGCCAGCTCGTTGGCACCGCCCAGGCGACCGGCGCTGGCGCGCTGAGCACCATTTCGGGCTCGGTCGCGGGTAGCGACGTTGACATGTACGCCATCCAGATCACGAATCCGGCCGCGTTCAGCGCGTCGGTTTCGGGCACGGGTGACAGCCAGCTGTTCCTGTTCAACGGTGCTGGTCGCGGCGTCGTCCACAACGACGATTCGGCCGGCGTCCTGTCGGCGTTCGGCGGCTCGCTGGTTCCATCGGCCGGCACCTACTACATCGCGATCACCGGTTACAACCGTGATGCGACCAGCGCCGGCGGTCTGATTTGGAACAACACGCCGTTCACCGGCGAGCGCGCTCCGGATGGCCCGGGCGCGGCCAGCCCGCTGACCGGTTGGACCGGCACGCATGGCTTCACCAGCTACACGCTGAACCTGACCGGCGCCGCCGGCATTCCGGAGCCGACCAGCCTCGCGCTGCTCGCTCTGGGCGCCCTCGGCCTGATCCGTCGCCGCTAATTTCCGCGGTAACGATCGCTGATTGATCTTGAACTGCTCCTCATCATCGGGGGGCAGTTCTTTTTTTCACCTGCCGTCTGGGCCGCGCCCGACTCTCACGATGCGACAAACTCGCCCCATCTGCAGCTTGAGAAGTACTCTGGGTTTCGCAGCGCCACGGCCGCATATATGGCAAAGCATTCAGTGAATCCCCGCTTCCTGGCGGTCGCGGCTCTGCTGCGTACAACAAACCAAGGCTACTGGCGTGTTCGAACCTGGTCGCTGAATCCCATCGCAGGCGCAACCACTTGCGGCAGCAAGTGACGCAGGCACACATGTCCTCTGACTTTTGGCGCGACCGAGATTGATCGCCCGTGATACTGCCTCAATTTCTTCTCCGCCGCGGAATAAACCGGCGGCGCACCCGGTATTACTCTCCGTTCGGCCACGGGACGCACATCCGTTTTCGCCGGGCATCGATCGCTGAGACGGCTCAGCGACAATCGAAAAATCATGAAAAAATGAGGTGCTGAAATGACGGGGACGTGGACGCTGCGCGCGCCGGTTTTGTCGGGTCTGCTGATGATGGCGGTCATGAGCACGGGTTGCATCGAAGGTGCAACCTCCGGGCTGATCGAGGTGCTCACTGCCGTGGCCGATGCCGAAGACGCCGCTCGAGACACAACGAATGCGCCGCGGGACAATGGGACCGCGGGCAGCACGGCGGGCGCGGGCGGTTCCGGTTCTCTGCCGGGCGGGGCCTCCCAGACCGGCGGCGGAACCGGCCAGACCGGCGGTACGCCGCCAACGACCCCCGGCACGCCCGCCAGCCCGCCGGCCGCGGGCGGAACCACGCCGCCATCGCGCGTCGGCACGACTCCGCCGCCGAGCGAGACCGTCGAGTCGCTGACGCCAGCGGCGATTGCCGAAATCACGCCGTTGTTCGCGGACAATCAATTCACGTTTGCCGGATCGAGCGCATCAAGCTCAAGTGATCGCTTCCTCAGCGCCTCGACAGAATTGTCGCTGTGCGGATTCGGTCGCTTCTCGTTGCATGAGTTCATCAGTTTCAGCAGCGCCGGCGTGGGCAGCTCAACCAGCTTCACGAGCGAAAACGACGCGATCGGCACGTGGCGGATCACAGGCGATGACGCGGGACTGCCCGTGATCGAGCTGACGATCGAAGAGAGCACCAGCACAACGCTGCAGGGCATAGTCCTGATTGAGATCGCCTCAGACGCGGCCGGCAACCTCTTCCTCAACAATCGCCGTGCGACCGCGAGCAGCATCGCCGCGGACTGTGCGCAGGCAGCGCGGCAGCAGCGCTGACGATCGCGCGGCCGGTGTCCATCACGCCGGCGTAACAACTCGCCCGCGATCAATGACCGCAAAGCCGTCCGCGCAGAGTCTGACCGCCGCAAGGCGGGGCAGGCTCTGGCGGCGTGAGTGCGTTCTCATTTTTTCTGTAGCCACGAATGTTCCTGCCCGCCGGCGCATTGCCGCAGATTCGCCGTCGGCCGCAGCGGGCCGACGCTTCAGTTCAATCGGAACTGCGATCGTAGTGCTCGTGCTTCGTCAAACTTGAAATTGCGGGTTCGAAACGCGGGTAGCATGGGCCTCCGGCCCGTGCGTCCCACGACAAAGATAGGCACGAATCTCATGCCGTGACGTCGGAGCTCCTTTCCGCTTCATCCGAAAATTCAAGTGTGACGAAGCACTGGTCGCGCGGTCTGAGCATGACGGCATGCCGCGCGGATCGCGAGGGTTGCGTGAAGTCACGCGAATGCACGAGTCGGGGCGGCGCCGCAGGGCCTTCTTGCCGGCGCGGATAGGTGTCGGTGCTTCGGTTGGGCGACATCGCGCAGGGGCGACCACGCTCGCAGCCAATTATTCGATGGACACACAGCCTTCGAGCGTCGAAACATGACGCCGCAAAAGCCGGCCGCCTTGCGCGATCGTGAGATCGGCGCTCAACACCGCGGCGTTGAACAGACGCCAATCCAGCTCCAGCGGCCCCGCCGCAGCGCCGCGCTCGACGAGCAACTCGATTTCACAGCGCGTCGCGAATGTGCAGAGAGGCCCGCTGGCCGGAGCCGGACCGACGAAGCAAACTTCCGTCACATGCGCCGGCAGCCGCACCCGGTCGGCCTGAGCAGCGAAGCGCGTCGGCGCCCAGGCGGCGATCGCCGTATGGGCCGCGGCTTGTTCGGCGACGGTCAAGCGCTCCTGCGCCGCACGATTCAGCAGCGGCTCTCCTCCGGCCAGGCCGCCGAACGTATCGAGCACAACCACCGGAATGGAAACGCGCAGCCACAGCGCCTTGGGCGTTGTGGTCAGTGTCCCGCACACCGTGTCCGCGTCGACGACGGCGCGCACGCGCGTCGGGCGCAGCGCGCACGATTCTGCCGTCAGAGCCTGGCCGAGTTCATGCCGGCTTGATGGCGCCCTACGCGCTTCGCCGGCGCTCGCGTTTGGCGCCCTACGCGCTTCGCCGGCGCTCGCGTTTGCAACAGCCGCGTCGCGCACCACATCCCAATCGATCAGCACTGTTTCGGCGTTGCCGCGATTGGTCAGCACCAGCAGCGCCGCGGGCGCAGTTTCCCGCCGGCCCGGTCGGGCGTTGCTTTCCGTCGCCGCCGCGCCGGTCGCTGCGACGCGCACGAGCAGATGAAGCTGAGCCGCATGTCCGCCGGCGTCGCTGAAGAAGGTCTGACGCAGCGAGATTGCGCCGGTCGGGCCGGTGAAGTCGCCGACCAGATCGATTCGCAGGCGGGCTTGTCGCACTTCATCGAGCGTTACCAACCCATCGTCGGGGACGGCGCGGAAGACGTCGTGAGCCGGACGCATCGAGGCAGCGCCTATTGCGACCTGATGATCACGATGCGCGGGTTCCGTTCCGCGTGTCGGCGTCGCCGCGCCCACGGAAACGCCGCCGGCGCGGGGCGCCGCGCTGATCGCGTCGCTGCGCCGCTCTGGTCGCTCAGGGGCATCATCGCTCAACTGCAACCTGATGCGTTCGCCCGTGGCGTCGAAGATCTGGATGTGTCGCGAGGCCGACGCGCGCAGCTCCGCCGCGCAGCGCCGCACGAGCGCCGCGCGGAAGCCTTCCAAGCCCGGCTGAGGCGCGCCGCCGGCGGCGTGCAGTGCATCCTCGAGCGGAAAGTCGAGCGACAACTCGATCCGCGCGCCCTCGAGCGTGAGCGTTCCGGTGCTGATCGAGATGTTGTGCGCCGCCACGGGCAACACCCACGCGATCAGCGCGACCAGCGCGGCCGCGTCGGCCCCATGCGAGCGAGTTGCGAGCGTCATGCAAGACCTCATCCGACGATCAGACTATTCGAGACCGGTCGCTGCGAAGCGACTCTTGCTCCGTCATTCTTGAATTTTCGGGTTCGATGAAAGGGTAACATGGCCCACCAGCCCGTGCGATGGTGATCGTGGGAAAGTGGGCAGGTGGGCAGGTGGGAAGGGCCGTTTTGCATCACGGGTAGCATGGGCCTCTGGCCCGTGCGATGGTGATCGTGGGAAAGTGGAAAGGTGGGCGACTGATCGCACGAGGCGATTCTTGGACAAACTAACCACTCCCTCACGGTCGTGGCTCTGCAATGCGACGGTCGTGGCTCTGCAATGCGGCGTCAAGCTCCGCCGGGAAACACCAGTCGGATCAACTGAAATTGCAGCAGATTGAACAGAAAATGCGCGACCATCACCGCGATGAGGCTGCGCGTGCGCAAATACATCGCGCCCAGGATGCTGCCGACGCACAAGCCGATCATCACCATTGCGAGCACGCCCTGGGCCGCATGCACCAGCCCGAATAGCACCGCCCCCGCCACTACCGCCGCCCACCACGATCCGAGCAGCCGCCGAAACAACGGCAACAGCACGCCGCGAAAGAGCAACTCCTCATGCACGACAACCGGCAACAGCAGGAGCAGGCTCGCGACCAGGTCATCGTGCGGGAGCAGTTGGGCGACTTTGCGACGTTGTTCGATTTCGCCGGAGAAATTCTCATCTTTGAGCAACCCCAGCCAGGCCGCGCCGGTGAGGAGCGCCACACCCGAGAACAGCAGGCCTGCATACACCAGTACCAGCGTGGTCAGACCGTCGCGGAGCTGCCGCCAAAGACCTGTCAGACGCCAGCCGAGCTGCGCGACGGTGAGGCGATTCCAATGGAGCAGCGCGATGCCGACGAGGATGGCGGTTAGCGCCTCGCCCACTTTCGCCACCATCAGCGACCGCGCGAGGGTGCCGCGCGACGCCTCGCCCAATTCGGGCACTCCCAGCGAAAGCAGCGTATGAGCCGCCAGCGTCACCGCGATCACACAGATCAATTGAACGCCGGCGCCCCACCACGTTAGTCCCGCCCATTCCAGCTCATGCCGCGGCGGCAGGTGTTGAATCGGGCGCGCCCAAACCAACGGCGGCGCAGGCTTCCCGGGAAACGCGGCAGGAGGCGCATCCATCATGCGTTTGAATCGTAGTCGGATGCGTCCCCAGGTGCGAGGTCGCACGGTCGCGGCGCAGCGGGGTCACGTCGCGCGGTTCTGCATCGTACGCGGGCACGACCAGAAAGCGCGTGCCCGCGATGAATACACCACAAACGAATCGGCGCGAACTATGGACAGTCCGGACACGCCCCGCCGCCGGCGAGACACGCGACGAAGCCGTCGATGTCGTCAAAGTTCGCGTCGTTCGTGCAGTTCATGTCGCCGTTGAGCCAGTAGCAATCGGGATACGCGGCTGCATAGGACGAATATCCGACCAGCGCCGCGACGAAGCCGTCGATATCGTCGAAGTTCACGACGCCGTCGCAATTCATGTCGCCGCGCCGAGGCAATGGAATGAAGACCAGATATTCCTCGATGGTGTCGCTGTCATCGTCGGGTCCGATGGGGCCGGCGCCGATCACCGAGAAGTTGGCGGCGGCGGTCGAGCCAAAGGCCGAGCCGGGATTGCACGCCTGCAAGAGGCCGCCGCTGTCGGGATCGCCGGGGCAGTCGCCCAGCTCTTCATGCACACTGCCGTTGCCGATGCCCGGGGCCGAGTCATAGACATCCGACCCGCCAAAGTTCTGCGTGGTATAGGCCGAGACGCGGAACCGCGCCCCCAGCTCCGGCCGGGCAGAGAGGCCCAGTGCGCTCCAGGCGATCGCGAATTCGAATTCGCCGGCGTTCTGATTGTGCGGGTCATACGCGGCGCTGCCATTGATCGTCGCATTCCACAGCAGCCCGCTGAGCGCGGCGCCCTGCGGCGCATCGGCCCGCGTGAGCGGCGGCACCCCCAGCGTCTGAACGACGGCCCGCCCGCCGCCACCGCCGCCATTGTCGACAAACTGCACGCCAACGACCACATCAGGCCGCCAATTCAGGAAATCGACCGCCTTTTGACCAAACGCGTCGTGCCCCTCGCCCGCGGCGAGCGATCCCGCGGCGGCATCCAGATCGAGCGCGATGAACAAATCGGCCACATCGTTGGACGCGCCCGGCGATTGATCGTTGAAGCGATTGAATGGCCCGGTCGGCCCGGCCACCGCGAGATAAAGATTCTGATCATCCGCCGAAACCAGTATGCGCACGATGTCGCCGCGATTGTCGCGCATGGGAACGTCGCGCAACAGGATGCCATCCCACCAGTGAAACGTGGATGTCTCCGCGGCGGCGTCGGAGGCATCGGCCTGGCCGCCTTGCACGGGGCGGGCATAGCGCGCCTCCGTCAGCAGCAGCCAGTTTTCGTCCGGTTGAATGTGGCCATCAATCGTGATCGCCGCGGCGGCGGACGCGGTCGTCAGCGCCGTGCCGGCCAGCGCCGCGCGGGCGTAACGAGCGGGACTCTTCCATGCCAGGCTCGTCGCCGAGAACGAGCGCATCGAGATACGTGCCATCAGGCAGCCTCCGGTGTATGGATTGACTCAGGATTTATCGGGCAACGATGCGACCGACTCCTGTAATCATAGCCGCAAACACGTAAATGAGCAGCGATCTCAGGACTTTCGCCGTCGCGCCGTCGAAATCATGCCGCGGCGGCGATGCGTCGAATCAAGCGGTTGTGAGCCAGCATGCAACGAGGCCGACACGAATCATCGCCGCGCGCCGCGCGCCGCGCGGGGTGCTTCTCAGGCGCGCCCATGTCGCGTTGATGCTGGCGGGGCTGTGGGCGGCGCCCGTGCTGCTGCGCGCCACCGAACCGGAGCGTGCCGCGCCGTCGCCCGCTGAGCTGGCGTTGCTCGAAAGCGCGTTTCAGAGCGTGATCAAGCGCGTTGCGCCAAGCGTGGTCAGCATTCGTGTGCAGCGCACGCTGCATGAAGCTCCGTCCGGGGTCAACGACACAACCGCCGCCGCACCGGCGCAGCCGCCGCGCCCGAATCCGCCGATCGAGCTGGCCGTGAACGGGGCGGGATTTGTCTTCGCGGCGAACGGCAAGATCGTCACCAATGAGCACGTGATTCAAGGGGCTGATCGCATCACGGTCTGCTTTTCTGACGGCCGCTGTGAGCCGGCGACGGTGCATGCCAGCGACGCGCGCACCGATCTCGCCGTCCTGCAGGTCGCACGCACCGGCCTGACGCCCGTGGCCATCGCCGACTGGCGTAACGTCCAGCGCGGCCAATGGTCGCTGGCACTGGGCAATCCCTACGGCGTGGCCGGCGACGGGCGCGCCTCGGTCTCGGTCGGCGTCGTCTCCAACACCAATCGCCAGCTTCCCGGCCTGGGCGAAGACGAAGACCGGCTCTATTCCGACATGATCCAGACCACCACGCCGATCCACCCCGGCAACTCCGGCGGGCCGCTCTTCAATCTGCGCGGCGAGCTGATCGGCGTCATCACCGCCATGCACACGCGCCCCGACGGCGACGGCATGGCCTTCGCGCTGCCCATCAACCCCGCCAAGCGCGCCGTGCTCGAGCGCCTGCTACGCGGCGAGCGCGTCGAGCATGGCTATCTCGGTCTGACCGTCCGCGTGCTCGAACCCGCTGAGGAAGCGCTCTACGGCCTCGGCCCCGGCGTGGGCGTCGTGGTGGAGCGGGTCGATCCGAAGGGGCCGGCGGCAGGCGCTCTACAAGCCGGCGATCTGGTCCTGTCCTTTAACAGTGCGCCGGTGCACAGCCCGCGTCAGCTTCTCTCTGCCGCGGGTGAGACGCCCATCGGTCACGCCGTCTCGCTGGAGGTTCGACGACTGGCGCGGACGCAGCAAATCAAGCTGACGATCGCCGCGCGCGAGCCGGAGCGCGTCGCCGCGCTCCGCCAAGCGCAGGACCACACAGGGCGCTGAGAAATGCGCGGCGCTGAGAAAAGCCGCGCCGGCGGTGATGAAGATACAAAGCGACGGAGCGACGCAGCGAAGTAGCGACGAAGGGGAAGATATAAGACCAACAACTGGGTGCATGCCGGGCACTGGATGCCACGTCGGGTGCGTCGGCCGCCATGCCGACGGCCTTTGCGTCGGCATGTCTCTGAATGCGTCGCGCGACATGACGGCGCTGACGGCCTGATACACGGTGCTTTTTTCGATTCACGCCTGCCGGGGCCTGTCACACCGACGCGCTTCACCCGCTACCATGTCGCCTATGCGTTCACGAGAACTTCTAACGAACACGCGCCTCATCCGACGAGAGGTGCGCCGCCGGGCCGGTGGCGCGACTCTCGTCAAGCGCGGCGCGGCACGGCTAACGCTGTGCGTCGCCCTCACTGCCTTGGCCGGCTGCAGCGGCGGAAACAGCGGAGCCGAGCTGACCGTGCGACCCGAGCCGCGGGCGCTTCCGGCGGAATCGATGGTTCTGCGCATTCCGGAGAAAGAGCCGTTCTCGATCATCTCCGCTCCGGCCCAACAGGCCCCGGGCCTGAATGGCACCGCGTCGGGCGCCGCCACCGTAGATGCGGCGGCGGGATCGGCGCAGATCGCGGCAAAAGTCATCGACAGCGGCACGGCCTCGGGCATGTTCCAACTGGGCCATGCGCTGCGCAACGAGACCGATCAGCAGGTCGACGTGGCGGTGCGCGTCAACTTCGATTTCGAGTATGCCTGCCGGGCCGATCCGCCCAGCGGTCTCGATGCCGGCGTGTTGTCGCTGAGCGTCTATGCCCGCAACAGCCGCAACGTGATCCTGCGCGAGGTGCAGATCGCCAGGCACAGCACCGCCAACGGCGCCGTGGAGGAGCGCGGCGGCAAGACGCTGTCGTTCGTTGTCACCAGCGGGGCGCGCGAGGGGTTGAACGTCTACGTCGCGGGTTCCGCGACCGCCGAGACCAAAGAGCAGCGGTCGGCCGCCGTGGAGCTGCGGGTGTCGAATCTGAAGATGGAGTTCACGTCCGCCGCGCCGGCCCGCCCGCCGACATCGAGCGCGTCGGCGACGGCTTCATCGAAGCCCTGAGCGATGGATCACGCCGCCGCCTCACGCCGGATCGCGATACTGCGCGACGAAATCGCGCGGCACGACCATGCGTATTATGTCGAAGCCCGTCCGGTCATCAGTGATCAGGAATATGACAAGCTGCTGGCGGAACTGAGCGCGCTGGAGGCGGCGCATCCCGATCTAGTTACGCCTGATTCGCCCACCCAGCGGCTCGGCGATCGCCCGACCGAGGGCTTTCCGCCGGTGCGCCATGCGATTCCGCTGCTCTCGATCGAGAACACGTATTCGCCCGGCGAGTTTGCCGAGTTCGACGCGCGCGTGCGTCGGGCTTTGGGCGAAACGCCCTACGAATACGTCGCCGAACCGAAGATCGACGGCGTCTCGGTCGCGCTGCGCTACGAGGGCGGTCGCTTTGTGCTCGGGGCGACGCGCGGCGACGGCGAGACCGGCGACGATATCACCGCCAATCTCCGCACGATCCGCTCGATTCCGCTGCGCTTGCGTGGCGACGACTGGCCCGCGGTGCTGGAGCTGCGCGGCGAGGTCTATTGGCCGCGGCCCGCGTTTGAGCGCGTCAACCGGGCGCGCGAGGCCGCCGGCGAACCGCCCTTCGCCAATCCGCGCAACGCCACCGCCGGCACGCTGAAGCAGCTCGACGCGCGCAACGTCGCCGATCGGGGCCTGGAGTTCTGCCTGCACGGCTTCGGCGAAGTCTTGCCGGCCTGGTCCGATCTCGCGCTGTATTCGGAATGGGTCGAGCGCGTCCGTGCCGGGGGCGTGCCGGTCAGCCGCTTTCTGCGTCGCTGTCCGGCGGCGGCTGAGGTCCTGGCCTTTCTCAATGAGTGGGACGCCCAGCGCCGGCAGCAGCCTTTCGACACCGATGGCGTCGTGGTGAAAGTGAATCAGCTCGCGCTGCGCGAGCGACTGGGCGCCACCAGCAAGGCGCCGCGCTGGTGCATAGCTTACAAATACGCCGCCGAGCAGGCCCGCACCGAGTTGCTCTCGGTGGATTATCAGGTCGGCAAGCTCGGCACGATCACGCCGGTGGCCAATCTCGCGCCGGTGTCCTTGGCGGGGACGACTGTACGCCGCGCGACGCTGCATAACTTCGAGCAAATCCGCCGGCTCGGCCTGCATGTGGGCGACGTGGTTACGGTTGAGAAGGCCGGCGAGATCATCCCGCAGGTCGTTGCGGTCGATGCTGCACAGCGCCCGCCGCACGCGCAGCCGATCACGCCCCCGGCGCGCTGTCCCGAGTGCGCCGGCGCCGTGCAGCAGGACGAAGGCGGCGTCTTTCTGCGCTGCATCAATCCGAATTGCCCGGCGCAGTTGGTCGAGCGGCTGCGCTTCTTCTGTGCGCGCGGGCAGATGGATATCGAGGGTGCCGGTGAAAAACTGATCGAGGCGCTGGTCGCCGCCGGGCTGGTGCACAGCTACGCCGATCTCTATCGCCTGCATGACCAGCGCGCCGCGCTGGTCGCGCTCGATAGGATGGGGGAAAAGTCGGTCGACAATCTGCTCGCGGGAATCGACGCCAGCCGGCAACGCTCGCTCGCCCGGCTGATCGCGGCGCTTAACATTCGGCATGTCGGCGCTTCGACCGCCGAAGCGCTGGCGGATCACTTGGGTGATTTGGATGCGCTCGCCGCCGCGAGCACGGTGGATTTACAGCAGGTGGAGGGCGTCGGGGCGGAGGTTGCGCAATCCATCCGGGCGTGGCTCGACAGCGACGCCGGTCGCACCACGCTGTCCGACCTGCGCGCGGTGGGCGTGAATCCGTCGCAGCCGCGCCGCGTCTTCGCGCAAAACTCGGCCATCGCCGGCAAGACGATCGTGGTGACAGGCACGCTCAGCCGCTATTCGCGCACGGAGATCGAGGAGTTGATCAAATCCAACGGCGGCAAACCGGCCAAAAGCGTCAGCAAAAAGACCGATTTCGTCGTCGCCGGCGAAGAGGCCGGCTCCAAACTCGAGAAAGCCCAGGAACTGGGCGTGCGCGTCCTGAGTGAGGCCGAATTTGAAGCGCTCCTGGGTCGGTCCGGTTGAGCTTTGAAGCGGTGTCGTGCCGGGGAGGGGGTTCTCGGGCAGTCATTTCCCGGCTATCAGCGAGGAAAACGGACACGAGGCGAAAGGCCAAGTATGTCCAAGGTGCAAACGATACAAAGGCTCCGAAGTCACTCACCATAAGCCAGACTGAATATCCTTCCGGCGACATAGGTTTTGGGGTGAATTTCAGGCACCACTTCCACGATCCCCGCGATAGCGAGCTTCTCCAGATCCTTCCGCGCAGTGGGGTAGCGAACGTCAAGCTCCCTGGAAAGCTCGACGATCTCGACCATTGGATTTGAGAAAATCCTATTCAGAATGAAGTGCATCCTGGGTAAGTGCCCGACTTGCTGTTCATATTCTTGCCGCAGGTTGTCCAGCGCACGACACCGAGCCAGCGCCGATTCAGCCTGCTCGATCGTGCCAACCAAGCAGAAGCGCACCCATGGCTCCCACGCGCCCTCGGCGCTCACCTCGAACAACCGCTCGATGTACTCTTTTCTGTTCTTCTCGAAGAACTCGCTCATGTACAGCCACGATTGAGTGTGGTTCAGCCACTTGTGAATCATCAGCGTCAGCAGTATGCGCCCTAAACGTCCATTCCCGTCTTTGAACGGGTGTATGGCTTCAAACTGATAATGCGCAATAAACGCCTTGACGAGCGGATCATAGCCGGATGGGGCCAAGAGAAACCGCTCGAAGTCTGCCATACACTCTTCAACTTCTTCTGGCGGCGGCGGGACATACCGCCTGCCGGCCTCGACATAAACCTGTGTGTCGCGGAGTTTTCCGGGATTTTTGTCTTTGCCGCGCTGGCCCATGAACAATCGGCCATGCAAAGCGCATATCAACGCACGGTCAATCGTCTGCCCCTCGGCGATCCTTCGTGCGCCCTCCTTGATGACGATGTCGTAGTACGCGACCTCTTGCCAATCCAGCTTTCTCCTAGAGCCGCTCTCCTCGTGCTGACCTTTTCCGGCTTCAAACAGCAGAAGCTCTTGCGGCGTGACAAAGGTACCCTCGATCGTGTTTGACTTGATCGCTTCTCGCCTCTGAAGCGGGCGCAACAGCAACCCAGGATTGGGAAGCACACGGCCTACGCCGTTCAACTGACCGACCCGGTCTCTCGCTTCGGCGATGAGCAGCCAAAGCTTGTCGTTAGGCGTCCAAGTTGGCGGCAATGGGTTGGGGACGAAAGAGAAATCGTCGTAGCGTCCCTGGATTTTTATCGCCACGAGATGGCCGCTTTTATGTTCAGCAAACCTCGTATGATCCATGCAAACCATCCCATCAAAATTGCAGTCATGAACAAGCCATGCGATACTTTTTGTATTTTATAACATATTATCATATCGCTTCAATATCTTTTTTCATTATTTGATATAAAAATATAAAACGATCGCCGTTGATTGCATGAACGCTATCCCTGCTTGCGCTACGTGAAGTGCGCAGCTCGCGATCCGGTTTTTGCGAATGCGTTGTTAGGCCCAAGGGCTTTCACAGACTCTGAAACTTTCTGCCACAACTAGACACTTGCGACTTGCCCCCTAACACTCTCACGATTGATACGCGATGATCTGATTTCGGAGTAGTCCTGTGTCTCGACCTGCCGACTTGCCGACGTTATCGCTGTCCGAACTCTATGCGCCAATTGCCGCGGATCTCGAGCGTTGTCGCCGCGTGCTCGCGGATGAGCTGATCAGCGATCAGGGCTTCATCAGCGATCTGTGCGGCCACGTGCGCCAGTTTCACGGCAAGATGCTGCGTCCGGCGTTGTTGTTGCTGACGGCCAAGGCTTGTGGGGGCGTCCGCCCGGAGCATCCGGTCTTGGCGGCGGTCGTTGAGTTGGTGCACATCGCGACGCTCGTGCACGACGACGTGCTCGACGAAGCGGACATCCGCCGTCGCGCCGCGACGGTCAACCGCCTGTGGGGCAACGAGCGGGCGGTGATGATGGGCGACTTTCTCTTCAGCCACGCCTATCACCTCTGCAGCAGCTTGCAGAGCCAGTACGCCGCCCGATTGATCGGCCGCACGGCCTGCACGGTCTGCGAAGGCGAGATGATGCAGATCGCCAGTCGCGAGAATTGGGAGCTGACCGAGCCTGAGTATGACGACATCATTCTGCGGAAGACGGCGGTGCTGGTTGGGGCGTGTTGCGAACTCGGGGCGCATTATTGCGATGCGGCGCCGGCAACGGTCACGGTGTTGCGGCAATTCGGCGAGCTGGTCGGCCAGGCGTTTCAGATCATCGACGATATTCTCGACATCGTCGGCGACGAATCGGAGACCGGAAAATCGATCGGCCGCGACGTGCAGAAGGGCAAGCTAACGCTGCCGCTGATTCATGCCCTGCGCACGACCGACGCCGAAACGCGCAGCACTATTCTCACCCATTTGCGCGGAGCCGACCCGCAACGCCATCGGCACGTGGCGGCGCTCGTGAACCGCGGAGAAAGCGTGGAGTATGCGCAGAACGTCGCGGCCGACCACGTCACGCGAGCGAAGTCGCTCTTGAACTGTCTGCCGTCGTCGCCGGCGCGTGAGAGCCTGGAGATCATGGCCGATTTTGTGCTTGCCCGCCGACAGTAGGCGCGCGGGTTGGCACGGTTGCGCTCGGTCCGGGCGCGACGAAGCATGAAAGCGACGCTGCGACGGTGCGGCGACATGGGCACTCGTCGCCTTTGTGGCATCGTCCGATCCGCGAACTGAATCGAAACCGCGACCAGATCGTAAACCGAACCGCGCCGTGAGGGAGCGATTCAGAGTCTGCAATCGCATCAGATGGTGATAGGAGACGATGTGGCTGAGAGACTCTGGCTGGCTGTGGCCTTATCGCCCGATGAGCGAAGTTTGATCGAAACCGCACCGGAATCAAAGCCGCGATTTACTTCGTCCTCTCGGACGAACGCCCAATAAAAAACCATTTCTGAATCCATAGATAAATTTTCATCGAATTTTCACCGAAAAATCGCCGCCCTGCGAACCGCATTCGATCGGCTGCGTATGGATAGCAGCTTCCAGAACCCCGAACGCTTCTGCTCCTCAATGAGACCGCGGGCGGCGACCGTGAAAACGAGCGCCGCCCGCGGTCAGGTTTTTTCCAAGCAAGCTGCTCAGTAGCGAGACCTGCGAATGCGCCCCTTACGCAGTTCGTTCTGCACATTACGCTTTCGCACTTCTTGAACTCGCAACTCGCTCCTTGCTACTTGACGCACGCCACTCGCCATTACACGCAACCGCCGGCGATGATGCACTCGACAAATGGCGAAATGTCGTCGAAATCGACCGTGCCGTCGCCATTGGCATCAGCATTCAGCCAGCGACAGCCCGGATAGGCCGCTTCGTATGTCTCGCGGCCGATGACCGCCGCAACAAAGGGCGTGATGTCATCGAAGTTGACGGCGCCGTCGCAATTGGTGTCGCCGGTGCGAGCGGCAGCGCCGAAGCTGATCCGCGCGTTGTCCAGCCCGAGGTTCCACATCTGAAAGATGAAAAAGAACTTCGGATCGCCGTAGAAAAAGACCACTTGATCGACGTCGCGGATGAGCCGATTCCAGTCCGGCGTCGGCGGCGACTTGGAACCGAAGGCGATCGTCGCCCAGCCGGCCGGCAGGCTCGTCGAACTGGAGGGCACGACAAAGTCGTAACTGCGCCAACCCTGGCCGACGAGCGGGACGTTGTCTGAGCCGACGAGGTAAGCGCCCCAGTCATCATCGAAATCGAACGGCGTATCGTTGTCTTCGATCAGCAGCAGCGACAGCGGACGCCCGGCGGCGGAAAAATCAACGCGCGTCGTGATCAGATCGACGCCGATCGAGCGGACGCCGCGCGCCGCAAAATCGCCGGTAAATTGCGAGTCAAGGCCGCGCTGCGTGCGTGGCTGCGGGGCGAATGTGTCGAGGTCGATCGTTTGTAGAAAGCGGCCCGGATTCCCGCCGCTGGCGGCGATGGAATCGAATGGCCCGCCGAAGCTCCATCCACCGGCGCTGCCGCCGCTTTCGAATGTATCGACGAAGGTCGTTTGCGCCTCCGCCGTTGCCGCGAGCAAGCTCAATCCAAGCATCGCCCACGAGACACCACGAAACACGCTCATCATTCGGCTCCTTTCAGCCATCGCCCCTGGTCCGACGGCATGCTCACCTGCCCACGAAATTTTACCGCCGCGGGCCAGCCCCCTGAAATGGTGACAGAGACACCCATAACGAAGCGATCGGGAAAAAGCGGACGAGCGCACATGGCCTGACGCGATCGTGCCAGACGAGCGTCAGCGCTTCCTGCGCACTCGGGGCGCCCGACAGCCGCCACCAGCCCTTTCCGCGGAGCGCCGTGATCCACCAAACACCGCGAACCGTGGATCACATCCGACCTCGCCGCGCGCCTCTAACCCTCCATCGGCGGCATCATCCGCGCCGAGCGCGGCGTGCTCGATGACATCGGCG
>CAYQLG010000037.1:0-34773 GCA_964418235.1 uncultured Planctomycetales bacterium | reverse complement strand
CGACACTGTGATGCAGATGCGGAACCACGACTATCCGCCAGTGTCAGCGGGTTTTGACATGCTGTGTCGATCGGCGGCGCCGCACCGAGCCGCCGCTCCGGGCGAGCTGCAAGTCGCGCCGGGCGGGCAACACGCGTCTCATGATGAGGATCGAGTCGCAATCGCCCCGCCCTCCGAGGCGTCCGCGGATCTACTCCAGCAGCGGCTCCGCACATCTGCCGAGCGCGACGTTACAGAAACAGCTCAGCAATTTGCACCGCGTTGAGCGCCGCGCCCTTGCGCAACTGATCGCCGCAGCAGATGAACTGCACGCCGCGGCCATCGGGCATGCTGACATCCTGGCGGATGCGGCCGACGAGCACGTCGTCCTTGCCGCTGGCGTCGAGGGGGTTGGGAAAGCGGTTGGCGCGACGATCATCGAGGATGCTCACGCCCGGAGCGGCGCGCAAGAGCCGCTCGGCTTCGGCCGCGGGCATGGGGTGGGTGAACTCGATCGCGACCGACTCGGTATGCGCCCGCACCACCGGCACGCGCATGCACGTCGGCGCGACCTGAATGCTCATATCGCCGAAGATTTTGCGCGTCTCGTGGACCATCTTCGACTCTTCAACGTTGTAGCCGTCATCGCCGACCGCGCTGTTGTGGCTAAAGACATTGAAAGCGCACGGGCCGGGAAAAATTTCGGGCTGGGCCGCGCGGCCATCGAGCACGGCGCGCGTCTGCGTGAGCAATTCATCAATCGCCCGAGCGCCGGCGCCGCTGACCGCTTGATAGGTGCTGACGACGGCACGCTTGACCGGGTTGGCCCGGTGCAGCGGCCACAGCGGCACCACTAAAATGATCGTGGAACAGTTCGGATTCGCGATGATGCCTTGGTGGGCGCGGGCGGCGGCGGCGTTCACCTCCGGCACGACCAGCGGAACCGTCGGATCCATGCGAAAGGCCGACGAATTGTCGATCACGATCGCGCCGGCTTTCGCCGCGATCGGGCACCACTCCTTGCTGACCGATCCGCCGGCGGAAAAGAGCGCCACGTCGATGCCGCGGAAAACCTCCGGCGCCAGTTCCTGCACCATCGTCGGGCCGCCGATCCAGTCGAGCTGCTTGCCGGCGGAGCGCGCCGAGGCCACGAGGCGATACTCTTTGGCCGGGAATTTCCGCTGCTCCAACACCGCGCGAAATTCCTGACCGACCGCTCCGGTTGCCCCGACCACTGCCACGCGCATACGGCTGCTTCCTTTCTGCCAAGACGGGATGGTCTATCCAGCCGACCGACTCTTGACGAATCGGTCAAGTATAGTCGAATCAGCCGAGGTTGATGGGAAGTGTCCGCTTCAACTTGCGTGAACGGCGCCGGCTAACCTTGACGCCTGCATTGCGTCGTAAGAATATACGTCGTTTCACTGACTTGTCGGAGAAATGCTCCGTTCGAGGCAGGCTGTCAACCACACTGCCGAGTAACGGCTTATGGGACGACGTTAACCAAACAGGATTGAGATGGACGCTGCGCTACGCGAGTTACACAAGCCCACCCAGAGCAATGTGCCGATCCTCCTGGTGAATTTCGCGGCCGTTGCGGCCGGGGTCTATTCCCTGGCGAGCGGCTGGCCGACGACACACCCGCTATGGATCGCCGCGGCGATTCTTTGGCTGGCTTATTTCCAGAATTGTTGGATGATCATCTTCCACGAAGACGCGCATTACACGCTCTATCCGACGCGCCGCTGGCAGAACATCATGAACGGCACGATCCTCGGCACGCTGATGTTCGTGCCGTTTCACGTCTATCGTGAGGTGCACATCCGCCATCACGGCAAGATGAACTCGCCGGGCGATTTCGAGTTGTGGCCCTATACCGACCCGCGCATGTCGCTGGCGTTTCGACGGATTTTCGTCTTTATCGACATCATCTTCGGCATCATCACCGGGCCTTACATCTATGGGCGCATGTTCTGGGTCAAGGATTCGCCGATCCGTGAGCCGCGCGTGCGGCGACGGATCGCACTCGAATATGTACTGATGGTCGTCTTCTGGGGCGCGCTGCTCAGCGTGGTGGCCTACTACAACGCCTGGTGGCAGTTCCTGCTTGCATTTGTCATTCCGGCGTGGGTGACGGCGGTTTTTCAGACGCTGCGCAAGCTGACGGAGCATCTTGGCCTGCCCGCCGGCGATGCTCTCGCGGGCGCCCGCACCGTCGTGAGCGAATCGTTGCTCGGGCGCATCCGGGCGTGGACCAGCCTGCACATCGAAGCGCACGGCCTGCACCACAAGTATCCACAAATGCCGCATGAAAACCTCGAGCGCGCCGTACAGAAGATCGAGCTGTCGCCCGAAGCGCGCATCTACCCGACTTATTGGCACGCCTTCCGCGATATGCTGCCGCACCTGCTGCGACCGGGGATCGGCGTGAACGCCGCGATCATTCGCGGCGGACGTTCGCCGACCGACGTTACGGCGGCCGGGGCGTAGCCGGTCAGACGGCCCGAGGCGGCGCTGCAGCGCCCGAATGCGGCGCGGTTGGACGTCTCGAGGGCGAGAGCGCCGCACGATCCCGCTTATGATGAAACGCAAACATCCCCGCATTCTCGATGCCCTCCTCTTGAACGCCTGGCGCGATCCAGGCGTGATTCGCATGTGGGCCGAACGCCAATTGCACCGTCTGGTGCTTCACACCGCGGAGCGCATTCCGTTCTATCGCGACCTCTGGCGCGCGGCCGGCGTCGAGCCGCGCGACGTGCTCGGCGCGGCCGATCTGCCGCGCCTGCCCATGGTCGACAAACCCATGATCATCGACGCGGGGCCGCGCGGGTATGACACGTCGATCCACTGGAGCGACGACCGCATCATCACGACCAGCGGCACGTCGGGCCGTGCGATCCAGGTTCGCCGGACCCGCCCCGAAGAGCGCGCCTCGCGTCGCTCGATCTTGCGGATGCTGATGTTTGCGGGCGCGCGGCCGGGTCAGCGGCAAATCCTCTTCGCCAGCAGTTGGCTGAAGAATCGCAAGGGCCGCGTGCTGCAATGGCTGGCGCCGACGCGCTGGTTCGATGCTTCCGCCCCTCACGACGACGTGATCCGCGCGCTGGAAGAATTCAAACCGCATGGTTTGATCGGACAGACCGGCGGCATGTATTTGCTCGCGCGCGAGATTGTGCGGCGGGGGTTGCGTTTTCCGCTGCGGCTGGTGATGCCCACCGGCACGACGCTGGTGGCCGAGATGCGCCAAGCGCTGGTCGATGCCTTCGGCGTGCAGCCGTGCGACCTGTACGGCGCGATCGAAGTCGGCAACATCGCCTGGCAATGCCCGCGCGGCAACTATCACATCGACGCCGACCGCATCATGGTCGAGATCGTGGATGCGGATGGGCGGCCCGTCCCGCGCGGTGAATATGGGCAGGTTGTCGTCACGTCGCTGTGGTCGTATAGCCAGCCGTTCATTCGTTACCGTCTGCACGACATCGCGGCGCTCTCGACCCGCGCGTGCGGCTGCGGCTGTCGCTTTCCGCTGCTGGAGCCGGTGCAGGGTCGCGTCAATGATTTCCTGCCGACGCCGTCGGGCGAGCTGGTTTCGCCGCACTTTTTCTTTCATATTTTCGATCGGGCCGGTGGCGTGCCGGTCAAGGAATGGCGCGTGATTCAGGATGATCTGCATCATCTGACGTATGAGTACATTCCCGAGGAGCGCTTCGAGCCGGCCCAGCTTCAGTTCGGCCTCGATCTGATTCAGCAGCGATTCGGCACGGGCTGCAACGTACGCAGCGTGCGCGTTGAAAGCGTGCCGATGTCGCCGACCGGCAAGCGCACGTGCATCGTCTCGCGCCTGCGGCCACAGGCGGCCAGCCGCTACGTGCCGTGGACCGGCGACGCCGTCGGCGCGGCCGCGGCCGTCCGCATGCAGGCCGATCAGTTTGAGCAGATCACCGGTCGGGTGTTGGCTGCCGCCGGTGGGGAGCTGCCGCGATGAGCACGCCGCATTTGCCGATCCTGATTGGCGTCTTCGTGGTTGGGGCGATCGTGTTTCACGCGCTGGAGCGGCGGACGCCCATGCGCAGCGGTTACCGGCCGGTAACACGCCGGGGATATATTGCGGATATCGCTTCGGCGCTGGTGGACGGGCCGGTGCTTTCGGCGCTCAGCAAGATCGCCGCATTCTCGCTGATCACCATGGCCCCGCAATATGCCGACGGCATGGCCACGTGGAGCGGGTGGCTTCAGTTTGCGGTCTTCTTCGTTGTCAATGATTTTGGCCGGTACTGGCTGCATCGCTGGTATCACGAGTCGGATTTTCTATGGCGCTTCCATCGCGTCCACCACGCCGCCGTCGAGCTGGACGCCATCTCGACCTCGCGCGTGCATGTGCTGGAGGCGGTCGTGAAGTACGGCTTGCTGGTGCTGCCGTTTCATCTGCTCGGCGTCGCGCGCGAGGTGACGCTGATTTACTCGGTGATCGACATCCTCAAGGGCTTCTGGCATCACGCGAATCTGAAGACCCGCATCGGCCCGCTGAACTACGTCTTGAACTCGGCCGAGTTGCACTGGTGGCATCACTCGGTCGAGGCGCGCGGACAGCGGGCCAACTACGGCTCGACACTTTCGATCTGGGATTGGCTCTTCCGGACGGCATATTGGCCCCGGGGCGAGTGGCCCGATCGCATCGGCGTCGATGGCATGGCGCACTTCCCCGACAGTTGGCACGGTCAGCAACTTTCCGCGCTCTATAGTGATGAAGAGATCATTGCCGCCGGTCAGGCGGGGCCGGCGCCGGTGAATACAATTAGTGCGATTCAGGCCGATATTCAGACCGCGATTCAGTACAGCGACGCCGATCGCCCCGCGGCTTCGGCGGCGAGCGAACAAGCTAACCCTGCTTTCGCGGGCTGAGCGGCCACCAGCGCCATGGCGACCTTGGCCGACTGCGTCTGACCCGAACAAGCACCCCCCAAAAAAACACCGGGGCCGGCTTGATTGTCGGTCAATCCAGCCGCGATTGAAGTATCAGGGGACTTTTGTCTTTCGGCATGTCGCGCATGAGATGGAAAATCTGATTCATCGCATGCACGGTGTCAGGCTGCATATCCTCGGGGAGCTGCGCGATCCGGGTGTTGATGTAACGCGAAAACCAATCATGGTCGATCACCGAGTTGTTCTCTCCATTTTCATCCGCCTGTGATAGGCTCACAAGGCTGGCGCCAATAAAGAGCCGGGCAGCGGCTGCGAGCTGCGGATTCGGTTCGATGCCCTGCACAGCACAATAGTGCTTCAAGTCTCGGGTCAACTGGGCGGACGACATCTCGATCACATCCACCAGCTCGTTGAGCACCTTCTGGTCTTCCGGCAGCGCGTCTTCGATCGGATCATCATCCATGGCCTGGGGCGGGTCGTATTCGGCTTCGTCCGTGAAGTCGGCGGGTTGACTCTCTTCAAACGTGAATCTGAAACCGGGCATTTCGAGCAAATCGCTCAATGGGCCGCGCGTATAGCGCCGTGCGAGCTCCTTCCGCGTGCCGAGGTAGTGAAGACCGCCTTCATTGCCGAAGCCGCTCAGGTCGATCTGATCTTGCGCCGGCAACTCGCCCAGCAGCGCCGTCCAGCGCTCGTAGCCTTGCGGCAAAGCGAAGCCGTGACGTCTGGCCCACAGCACGCTGCCGGCGACGAGCTGGCGCGCCAAGCCCAAGTCGCAGGGTTCCATGTCGATCGGGGCACGGTCCATTGCATCCATGAAGCCCTGATAGCTTGCTTGCAGGTCGCCATAGACGTCTTTGAGCCCCAGACAGCTCAGGTCGATCAGAAAGGCCGCGCTGGCATGCCCGCCGCCCGTCAGCCGCCAGATCATGCGAAGGTTGGCCAGCTTGACATGCTTCCAGTTGGAATTGATCCGGCATTCGAGCAGCGTAGCCACATTGCTCAAGCGGTGATGCACTCGCACGTCTTGCTGGCGGAGCTTTTCGCGTTTCTTCTGATCGCGCTTAGCGCGTGACATGAGGCTCTCCTTGCCTGGGGAGCGGGGCGCACGTGGCCGGCTCTACTCGCTCTCGCTCGAACTTGAGTTATGGTACATTCCGTGTCGGCATAATCCATGCGTGCACGCTGGCCGCGCCGGAAAAAACAATGACAGCCCCCTCCGTCGAACCGCAGATTCGCGTCCGCGACCTGGTCGTGCGCTTCACCAATGACGCCGGCGAACCGGTCACGGTGCTGGACGGGCTGTCGTTCGACATCTATCGCGGCGAAACGCTCGTGATCATGGGCGGCTCGGGCTGCGGCAAGAGCACCCTGCTCAATTGCCTGATCGGCGAACTTGAGGCCGATCAGGGCCAGATCATCTATCACCTCGATGACATCGGCGAGGTGGACCTGGCCCACGCGGAAGAGGTCACCGCCGACCGCGTCCGCAAGCGCTTCGGCATCCTGTTCCAATCCGGGGCGCTGTTCAGCTCCATGACCGTCGCCGAAAACATCGCCTGGCCGCTGCGCGAGCACTCCTATGTCGATCGCGAGATCATCGACATCGTCGTGGCGATGAAGCTGCAGCAGGTGCATATGCTGCCGCACCGCGACAAGTTTCCGGCGCAGCTCTCCGGCGGGCAGAAGAAACGCGTCGGGCTGGCGCGGGCCACGGCGCTCGATCCCGACATTCTCTTCTATGACGAGCCAAGCGCCGGCCTCGATCCAGTCACGTCGACCGCCATCGATGCGCTGATGATCGACCTGTCCAAAAAGCTGCGCGTGACCAGCGTCGTCGTGACGCACGAAATGGATTCCGCTTTTCGCATCGCCGATCGCATGCTCATGCTCGACAAAGGTCGGATTCAGCGGCTTGGCCCGCGCGCCGAGTTTGACGCCATCCGCCAGGCCGATCCCGCAAAGCTGCAATCTGATGATGAGCGCAAGCTGCACCAATTCCTGACCGGCGACGCCAGCGGCCCGCTCACCGATGACTATGGCATGACGGCCTATGAACAAATCCTTGTCGGCGAAGAAAAGACGCAATTCCGCCGGTATGGCTGACGGACGCATGGGGACGGTTTAGGGCGGCGACTCGTGGCAATGCCGGCATAGCTCGATGTGCTCGACACGCAGGGCCTTGCCGGCATCCACCGCGGCGGTCGAGCGCGCCCGCAGTTCCGCGCGCTGAAACAACTCCGGCGGCCACGGCTCCGCTGCATGCGGATTGTGGCACGTGGCGCAGCCGATGCGCCCCCCTTCCAGCGGCAGCAGGCGCGGCGCCGCGGCGGCAGCATTGCCCGCGATCGTTTGGCTGGGCGCCAGCCCGCGGCGCCGCTCCCAGGCGCGCATGCGCTCCTGCATGGGGGCGGCGACGGTTGCGTTCATATGGCCATTGGGGGCGGGGTCGGCGTGCATAGTGTGACAATTCAGGCAGAGCTGCGAGGCCTCGGCCCGCAGCGCCGGCTCAAACGCCCAGCGGCCATCGCCGGCCTGGCGCGGTGCGGCGACGTGGCAATAGCGGCATGTCGCCGTCGCGTTGAGCTGTGTCGCCGGAGAATGGGCGGTGTCGCCGCCGGTTTCGACCAGGCCGACGTGTGGATTCACACGCCAGCCGCTCGCGACGTGGCAGGTCTTGCAGGATGCCGCGGGGTCATACGGGTCGTGGTCGCGCACCAGGGCCGGGTTGTCGAGTGGGCGCTGCGCCGTCGTCGAGCAATGGCGAACGATGTCATGACAGGTCAGGCAGCCGATGCCGCCATTGACCAACGGCCGATCGGGCGGCGTCTGGGCCATCGCGGACCTCGGAGCGCGACCGATTGGGTGCGGGTCGGCGACCGCCTTACGCCCGTCATGACACGAGAGGCAGAGCGTATTGGTCTCATCGCGGGCGATCTTGGCCGGGGCGCCGCCGACCATATCGCCATGACACGCCGTACAGCGCTGCGGTTGCCAGTGCGGATTTTCGACGCCGGCGACGAGCGTGGTCGCGGCGCGGCGGCGCGGCGGAATGAGCTGCTCGGCGGATGGGGCGCTCCAGGCATAGACGCGCACGCCCGGCGTGGCGATCTGCTCCGAAACGAGCACGTAATAGCTCACGCGGAAATCGGCAGGAGGCAGCCGCTGAGCCGTCAACGGGCCGGGATGAATGCAGATTCCCGCGGGCAGCGCGAGCGGCGCGGAGGAATCTTCGGGCCGGCCGAAGCGGAGCAAGGCCCGCCCGCTCGCGGTGAACGCCGTCACAGCCTGGGTGGCGGCATCGACGACAAAGATCGTGCCGTCGGGACCGACCGCGACGGAGCGCGGCCGCCCGAAATAGCCGATGCGGTCGCCAGGGCCGCCGATGTCCCGGAGCCATGCGCCTTGCGTGGAGAAGACCTGCACGCGCGCGTTGAGCATGTCGGCGACGTGGATTTCGTCCGTCGGCGAAATCGCCAACCCCAGCGGCATGCCGAATTCGCCGGGTCCGCGGCCGCGCCGGCCCAGCGTGCGCAACGGGGCGCCGCTGCGCAGATCGAGGACTTGAATGCGGTGCGCGTCGACATCGCTGAGCCACAGTTCATTTCCGCTACAGACGGCGCCGCCGGCGCGCAGGCCCGCTGTCCGCCAGACGCTCGCGCCGTTCGCGTCGCTGCGCTCGACGCCGCCGCGCGTGGCGCGGATCACGTGGCCATCCGGCAACGTGCAGAAGGCATCGGGCGGCGACGTTGCGGCGGTCGTCGTCAGGCCGGTCAGCGTGCCGTCGTTGGCGCTCCAGCGCAGCAGGCTCTGCAAGGCGCCGTCGTGAATCAGCACGTCGCCACCCTGCACGGCCAGCCCCATCGGTTTGAGCAGTGCCAATCCGGGATCGGGCTCGGCCCCGAATAGAAACACCGCCAAGCGTGTCTCGCTGGGCGTTGGCGGGCGACCCGTGCGCAGGTTGCCGAGCGCAATGACCTGTGCGCCGTCGGCGGCGGGCACCACCGGAACGCGAACCGGCCCGGGATCGTCCGTAGCCGTGCAGGAACAGGTCAGCAGAATGGCGATGCACGAATAGAGAAGAACGAGTGAGCGCACGGCGCGAAATGCCTGGCGCGTGATCCACGCGGCATGAGCATTCTGCTGCTTCAATCGGCGCGCGGACTTTTCCGGCGGCGCGATGTCGCTACGTCGCGGCGGTTTATGCATTGGTCTATTCTTCTCTGCGTGCATTTGTCTTTTCGTCGCTACGTCGCTCTTTTACGCTGCTGCAGACTCTGAATCGCTTCCTTATGGGCGCGGTTCGGTTCATGCGCGCGGTTCGGCTTACGGGCGCGGTTCGGTTTGCAGGCTTGGCTCGGCCGGCGTCAGGCCGAGCGATTCAGCCAGCAGCTCCGCGATGTGCACAAATCGCAGCGCACGCCCCTGGCGCTGCGCGCCGCCGGCGAGTTGCAAAGTACAGCCGCCCTCGTTGCAGACGACCCGCGCTGCGCCGCTGAGCTGTAGATCATCGAGTTTGTCGGTCACCATGCCGCCGCTGACCTCGGGAAACTCGGCTCCGAAAAGGCCGCCGAAGCCGCAGCATAGCTCCGGACGCGCGGGTGGTCTGAAATGCTCCGGCCCGCCGGCTGACAGCCAGCCGGCCAGATTGCCGGCCCGGCAAAGCTCGCGCGCGTGGCACGGGAAATGAAACGTCGTCGGCTCGCGCAGCCGCAGGGCGCGTCCCAGGTCGATGCCGAGCTGCTCGGTGAGAAACGTCGTCAATTCCCATGTGCATGCGGCCACGCGCCGGGCGGTGGCTTCATGGTTGAGTAGATCCGGCAAGTGCAGCCGCACCAACGCCGCGCACGAAGCCGACGGCGTCACGATCGCGTCATAGCCTGAAAAGACGTTTACGAAACGGCGCGCCAGGGCCGCCGCGTCGGCCCGCTGTCCGGAGTTATAGAGCGGCTGGCCGCAGCAGGTCTGCTCTTCGGGGAACTCCACCGAACAGCCATAGTGCCGCAGCACGCGCACCACCGCCGCGCCCACCTGCGGAAAAAACGAATCGCTGAGGCACGTGATGAAAAGCGCGACGCGCATAGCCTACGCATCGTATGACGACCGCCGCCGATCGCAAACCGATCCGCGGCCCACAAACCGAACCGCGCCCGTAAGGAAGCGATTCAGAGTCTGCAACCGTTTGAAAAAGCGACGGAGCGACAGAGCGACGAAGGGAAAAATACACAGTCTTTCGTAGCGATGCAGCGAAAAAGCGACGAAGGGAATACTTACGCAGCAACAAGCTCTCCATTCTCATCAGCCTGATTTCGTCACAACTCGGCGCGAAGCTCTGCGGAGGCATTCCGCTCGTGCGCGACGACAGCCAGCCCGCGGCTCGAACCAGCTCAGGTTTTTCGCATGATCCAGCGCGCGGCGCCGGCCTTTCGTGCAACCTGAAAGCCCGCCCGCTCGTAGATCGCCGGTACGCCGGTCCAGATGAACACATCGGGCACGCGCGGCTTACGCACCACGGACGGATACGCTTCGATGATCTGCGCCCCCAGTTTTCGAGCCAGTTCGACCGCGCCGTCCACCAATGCCACCGATACACCCTGACGGCGATACCCACGTTGCACAAACAGACACGTGATCGACCAAACCGGCTGATCGTCGATCGGCTTGAGCGTGCGCGCCGTTGATAGCCGCACAAACTGCGCGCGCGGCGCGATCGAGCACCAGCCGATCGCCTGTCCGTCGGCCAGCGCGAGCACGCCCGGCGGCGGACCGCGCTTCACGAGCGCCTGCAGCGCGGTGCGGTTTTCGGCGCCCTTGCCGGCTTCGTAGTCAGGCTTGGATTTTCGCCACGCCATGCACCAACAGCCGCCGCAAGCGCCTCGTTCGCCGAAGAGGGCGAGCAGGGCGTCCCAGTGTTGCGCATCGGCCGGTACGATTTTGATTGCCGGCAATGCCTGCTCGACGCGGCTAGCACGATTTTTGCCGCGCGTGGTTCTGTTTGTTGCGCGAACCTTGGGATCCGACCGGATGGACTTATTCGCTGTTCTTTTCTTTGCAGAGGCCATGATTTGTCTCATGCTCGCTCGATGTCTGAACTCGATGATACCTGGCAGCGGCCATTTTGATGCACAACTCGGGTCGCGGCGCCGTTCAACCATCGACAGATTGGAAGTATGTCCCGCCAATGTTTGAAACACGCGTGCCATGTTCCTGCTAGCACAAGCCCGAGATCAGCGCCATGCGATGCGCGGCACGACCTCTACACCGGCGAAGGGCGCCCCGTCAGGCGGCGGTAGGCATCGAGGTAGCGCGCCCGGGTCTGGGCCAGCACGTCCGCCGGCAGCGGCGGCGCCGGCGGCTGCTTGGCCCACGGCAGCGCGGAGAGATAGTCCCGCAGAAATTGCTTATCAAAGCTCGGCGGATTCGCGCCGATCGCGTAGCCATCAGCCGGCCAGAAGCGCGACGAGTCGGGCGTCAGCACTTCATCAATCAGCAGCAGCTCTCCGTCGCATAGGCCGAACTCAAATTTCGTGTCCGCCAGGATCACGCCGCGCTCCTCCGCATAGTCGGCCGCGGTGGCATAGATCGCGAGAGCGCGATGGCGGGCTTCGCTCAGCAGGTCTGCGCCAACCTGGCGCGCCGCCACTTCAAACGTGATCGGCTCATCGTGTCCGCTGGCGGCCTTGGTGCTGGGCGTGAAAATCGGCGTCGGGAGTTTCTCGGCCAGGCGCAGCCCGGCGGGCAGCTCGACGCCGCTGACCGCGCCGTGCTCCTGATATTCTTTCCACCCGCCGCCGACCAGGTAGCCGCGCACGACGCACTCGATCGGGATGACCTGTGCCTTGCGGACCACCATCGCCCGGCCGGCGAGCTGGTCGGCGGCGGCCTCATAGCCGCGCGGGACGCGGCCGGCCTCGATGACATAATCCAGATGATGCGGCGAGCATGCCGCTAGCGTTTCGAGCCAGAACTGCGAGAGCCGGGTCAGCAGGACGCCCTTGCCCGGAACCGGCTCATTCATCACCACGTCAAAGGCCGAGATGCGGTCGGTCGCGACGATCATCAGCCGATCGCCGAGATCGTAGATGTCGCGAACCTTGCCGCGCGCGAGCAGGCCCGGCAGCTCGGTGCGAATGACGGCGGCGCTATCAGATGGGAGTGACATGATTAAGGCTCCTGGGGGCGCACCGGCGGGGTCGGCGCAGGGCGCGTCGCCGGCCCGACGGTGTCTTCCGGCTCGGCTTCATCGCGGCTGCGCGGCATGAGCGGCGGCCCCGCCGCTGCGCCGCCCTCGGGTGCGGTGAAGCCCGGCAAAGCCAGGAGCTGGGCGGCGAAGCGTGACAACTCATCGCGTTGCGCCACGAGTCGGGCGCGCTCTTCGCGGCGGCCGGCCAAGGCCGGATCAAAAGAGAGCCTGGCCGAAAGCAGCGCGACGCAGAGGCCGGCGTCGCGGGCCAGCGCGCGGCTCTCGGCGCGCAGCGCGAGATAGTCCGACCGGCTGCTGAGCCATTCCCGCATGCTGCGCCCGTCAAAGCGGGCCGCGAGCAATTCATCACAGCGCTGCGCGAGGAGCGCGCCAAACGCACCGGCCTCATAGTCGGTGACATAGCGCGCCCGAAAGCGCCGCCCGGCGCCCTCGGCGAGCAATTGCGCGAAGCGCGCCTCTGCCAGCAGTTGCGCCAGCGGCCGGCCGCGAATCAGCAGCGTCTTGCGCTCCAGCTCGGCGAGCTGTGCGCGCGGCGCCCGCGCTACGAGCAGCTGCAACGCGCGCACCGCCGGGCCGCGCTCGCCGTCATCAAGCAATTCCAATCCCTCGCGCAAGACCTGGTCATAATCGAGCGCATCGGTCAGCGGGGGGGCGTCATCTTCGGGCGGCGTAACCGCGCGCACGGCATCGCGCTCGACCAGGCGCACATCCCTCCGCGCAAACGCCCGCGTCGCCGAAGACTTGCCATCGGCCAGCACGATCTTGAAGCGCACCTCGTCGTCCGATTCGGCCAGCACCTCGCCATAGTGGCGAGAACCGTCGCGCAGGTGCAAAATGTCGGCCCGCGCCGGCGACGTCAGTGCCGGCATAGACGCGAGTGCAAACGCCGCGCCGCCAATAAGCGGCCGAGCGCACCGCCGCAACCAGGGCCAGACCGCGGATCGCTGGAGCACCGATGAAGTATAAGGCATGACCAACGCCGGCAACGTCATTTCGTCGCCTGGAGTGTTGCGGGTCGGGCTGATCGCCCAGCCCGAGCACGTCTCGCGCTTGCGGCCGGCGCTGGCCGGCTGTCCCTGGCTGAACGTCGTGATTCAATCCGGTCCGGAGCCGTCGGCCGCGTTGGCCGGCGTCACCTGGGCCGACGATCCACGCGCCGTCCTCAACAAAGACGCGGTCGAGGCGATCCTCCTGGCCGATACGACCCGCGCCAACGTTGCCCTGACAAATGCCGCGCTCGACGATGAGTTGCCGATCTGGCGTTTGCCGCCGCTGGGGCGCACTTTTGCGGAAGCGGCCGAGCTGATGGCCCGCGCCCGCCGCGGTGGAACCGTGTGGCGCGTCGCCTCGTCGTGGGAGTTCGTCAGTGAGCAGGCTTGGAACGAACTGCACTGGCCGGGCGATTTCACGCCGCATTATTCCGAGGTGCGACTGAGCGCGACCGGGCCGGACCCGCGCGCCTGGCATGCCTCCGCCGCCCACGCGGCCGGCGGCGCCTTGGCCGAGGCCGGCTATGCCGCGCTCGAAGCGCTGGTCGGTGTGCGCGGCTTGCCCGAAAGCGTCGCCGCTTCGACCGCCGCCGCCCCGCGCGGCGGCCCGCAGCGCGAAACGGAGGATATCGCGGTCGGGATTTTGCGCTATCGCGCCGGCGGCATCGCGCTGGTGCGGGCGACGTGGGACATCGGCCCGCCGGAAGATTCGACGCTGCACGTCGGAACCGGGCTGAACGTGCAGCTTGGCGGCGGCGAGGTGCGGTTGAGCGATCCGCAGGGCCGGCGGCTCGATCAGCGGCCGATTCCGTCAGACTGGCTGACGGTTGAATTGTCGCGCTTTGCGGAACAGGTGCGTTCCGCCGCTCGTGATCGGGCGGCGGCGCCGCTCGACCGGCACCTGGCGGTGTCGGCGCTGCTCGAAGCGATCTATCTGTCGGCGCGGACCGGCCAGCCCGAGTCGCCGCGCCGCCTCTATGAAGTTCAGGGCCTGCCTATTCCGGAGTGACACGTGCGACCCATCGATATAGCTGCAACGAATGTGCTTGAATGTGGGTTGGGAGCGGCGCCGGAGCGGCTCGTGGCTCGGGCGGAGCGCGATTCGCATCGCTCCCTGACGGTCGCGGCGCGGCTCACGGGGGCGGCGCTGCTGGCGGCGGCGCTGTCGCTAAGCGGTTGCAGCCAGCTCACCGGCGGCGGCCCGGCGACGATCTGGATCGTGCCCGGCGAGGCCGAGCTGAACACCGACACACCCGCGCAGCTTGAGAACGACATCTATTCCGCCAGCCAGCGCGAGTTGCGGCTGAGCGCTGCGCTCAACGAGACGATCGCTTTTCAGATCGGCCTGGCCAGCGCCGCGCCGCCGGCCGGGCCGTTCGACGTGCGCATCGAGGATTTCACCGGCCCCGGCGGCGTGTTGAAGTCGGCTGAAATCGCGACGATTTACAAGGCCCACTATACGCGCGTGACCGAGTATCGCTCGTGGTATCCGCGGCACGTCGGCAAGCCGGCCGTACCGACGCTCTTTCCAGACGTGCTGGTGCCGTGGGATGCGCCGCGCGGCGGCGGTCCGGTGCGCGTCGATGAAAACCGCAACGAAGTCGTCTGGGTCGATCTGACCACGCCGACGACGGTCGAGCCGGGCCTGTACGCCGGCCGCATCGAGGTGCGCCGCGCCGGCGGCGGCGAAGTCGCCTTCGTCTGCAATGTGCGGCTGACGATCCTGCCGATCGCCGTGCCCAATCGCCGCGCGCTCCCGGTGGTCGCGCGGGTCGATCCGCGCGATCTGTTAAAGGCCCACGTCGGCTGGCAGCGCAGCGCCGCCGAGCCGTTGCAGCTTTTGCCGACCGAGCCGAGCCACGCCGGCGCGATCGGCGTGGTGAACGCGACCATGCGGCTGCTGCAAAGTCATCGGCTGAATCCGGTCTTGTGGGCGGCGTTTCCCAAGCATCGGCTGGCGGGTGAGCGCAGCGTCGAGATCGACTGGGAAGACTACGACGCGCTGGTGGCCGGCTGGCTGGACGGTTCGTCCTTTGTCGATCGCGTACCGCTCGACTACTGGCCGCTGCCGGCAACTCTTGAGCATCCTAGCGCCGAGAAGAACGACGGCGTGATGTCGCCGGCGTACGCGCGGTTGCTGGGGGCCTATCTGGAGGCCTGCGCCGACCACTTCGCCGAGCGCGAATGGGCGGCGCGGGGCTTCTTCCGTCCGGCGGCGCCGGGGCCGCTGTCAACCGGCGCAGTGGAGCAGATCAAGCAACTCGCCGAAATTGCTCGCGCGGCGAAGAGCGCGCCTCCGACACGCGCTCGACCGATTGCGGCCGCTTCGGAACAGGACCAAGACGCCGCGCCGACAGACAGCGCTGCAACGGAGACTGAGAACGCGGATAACACCGAGCCAAGCCGGCCAATCGCGGCGGCGGGCGCGCGCAGCATTCCTCTGATTGCGCATCTGCCGGGGCGATCGCTGCGCGGGCTGGGCTGGCACAACGCCCCCACCGCCGAGCTGGGCGAAGTCGCGATCTGGGCGCCGCCGGCGAATTGGTTCGAGCCGGCGGTCATGACGCGGCAACGGCTCAATCAGCAGCAGACCTGGTTCGTTCCCGGCACGCCGCCATATAGTCCTTCACTGGCGATCGAGGCGCCCGCGACCGACGCGGTGCTGCTGCCGTGGCAGGCCTATCGCTATGGCGCAGAGGGCATCTGGCTAGAGCACGCCGGTCGCAATCCGGTCGGCGGGGCCGAACGTGATCGCGCGGCCGGCCCGGTGGTTGCGCTCGATGAGGCCGGCTTGGTCTATCCCGGCGAGCCGTTTGGCCTCACCGATCAGCCGGCGCCGTCGCGTCGTTTGAAGCGCCTGCGGCGCGGCTTGCAAGATGTCGAGTTGCTGACGCTCTTGGCGCGCGGCGGGCGGGCGTTTCTCGCGAAATCGCTGGCCGATCAAGTGATCGCGTGGGCCTTTACCGATGCGTGCATCTCGGATTTGCAGACGACGCGGGCCGCGGGCTGGCCGGTCGATGCGAGCATCCCGGCTTTGGCGCGCGTGCTGGTGTTGCAGGAGCTGACGGGCCAGACGCTCGAGACTTCCATTCCGCCCGGCGAAATCGCCGCCACCGACAGCACCACCCGCTGGGGCATGCTGATGAACCAGGCGCAGCGCATCCGCCCCGAGCCGGAGGGCGTGCGGCTGAGCGTGAACGAAAACGGCTTCACCGCATTTGTGTTGACGGCGGTTTCCAACTTCACGAGCCGCGGCGTCTCGACCAGTTGGGCGCTGAGCGACCTGCCGGAGGGCTGGTCCGCTTCCGACGCGGCCAGCCAAACCGTCGGCCCGCAAGCGCGGCAAGCCAACCAAATTGAAATTACGATCCCCGCCCTTTCGCCGCGCGAGGACGGCGTGCACCCATTCACCGCCCGCTGCGAGGTCGAGGGCGGCGGCATGACACCGCTCGCGATGCGCCTGGCCGCGACCAGCGCCCCACTGATCGATACGCCGCCACGCATCGACGGCGAGCTTGACGATTGGACCATCACCCCGACAAACACCGCCGGCGATTTCCGTCTGGTCGCGGTGGCGGATCGGCCCGGCGCGGCGACGGTGCGAGATGTACCGACACTGCCGACGCAGGCGTTCTTTTGCCAGGATGGCACGACGCTCTATGTCGCGGTGCGCTGCGCCCTGCCCGAGGGCGAGCGGCCACGCTGGGAGAGCGACAACGTCGTCACGGTGGACGGCGCCATTCCCTGGGGGCAGGAAGTGGTCGAAATCCTGATCGATCCGCGCGTCATGCTCGAAGGGCCGGCCAGTCAGATCTATGCGCTGCAGATCAAACCCAGCGGGCTGGTCGTCGCGCGGCGGGGCTGTCGCACAGATCCGCCGATCGGCGCGAGCGAAGAGTGGCGCTGTGACGCCACCGTTGCGGCGGCGGTCGGTCGCGGCGCATGGACCGTCGAGGTGGCGATTCCGCTGAGCGCCCTGGGGCGCGACGCGCTTCGAAATCGGGTCTGGGGCGTCAACGTCACGCGGCTCGACGCTCGCCGCGGTGAATACGCCAGTTGGTCGGGCGCGCGCGGCCACTGCTACCGGCCCGCGGCGCTGGGCAATTTGCTGATCGCGGGGGCGGAGTGAGCGCGTGACGCAGAATCGCAGCGGATGAAGAAGCGGCGGCGGCACGAGCGGACCAAGCTCATGCTCGATCGCTGCTGCGGTTGTTGCCACGACCGCGGGCTGGGGCCGGCATATTCACTGTCGCCTCTAGGCTGGAAGCCTGGCCCAGCCAGCGGCAGCGCTTCGATTGAATGCGAATGTGGACGCCCTGATCCGGCCGGCACGAGTGGGCAGCGCTCTCGCCCGCGCCGCGCGGCTCCGCTAGTATTTTGGAACGATTGGAAACCAGCGGCTGATATGAAGGACTTACGACGATGAGCATTCTCGTTGACAAGAATACTCGGCTGATTTGTCAGGGCATCACCGGCAAGGCCGGCGCGTTTCACACCAAGCAGTGCCTCGAATATGGCACGACGGTCGTCGGGGGCTGCACACCCGGCAAGGGCGGCACAACCAGCGAGCATGGCCTGCCTGTGTTCGATACGGTGCATGAGGCCGTCGCCAAGACCGGCGCTAACGCCACGATGATCTTCGTTCCCGCCGGCGGCGCCGCCGAAGCCGCGATGGAGGCCGCCGACGCCGGCATGGCCCTGGTTGTGCTCATTACCGAGGGCATCCCGACGCTCGACATGGTCAAGGCCCGTAAGTTTCTCGACGATCGCGGCGTGCGGCTGATCGGGCCGAATTGTCCCGGCATCATTACGCCCGGGCAGTGCAAGATCGGCATCATGCCCGGCTATATCCACACGCCGGCGGCGGCGGGCAAGAAGAGCGTCGGCATCATCAGCCGCAGTGGAACGCTGACCTACGAAGCGGTTTGGCAATGCTCGCAGCGCGGCATCGCGCAATCGACGTGCGTGGGCATCGGCGGCGACCCGGTGAAGGGCCTGAACTACATCGAGCTGGTCGACCTGTTCAACGCCGACCCGCAGACTGACGCCATCGTGATGATCGGCGAGATCGGCGGAACCGACGAAGAGCAGGCCGCCGCCCACATCAAGCAGCACGTGAAGAAGCCGGTCGTCGCGTTCATCGCGGGTCAGACCGCCCCGCCCGGCAAGCGCATGGGCCACGCCGGCGCGATCATCAGCGGCGGCGAAGGCACCGCGCAAAGCAAAATCGCGGCGCTGCGGAATGCGGGCATCACCGTCTCCGATAGCCCGGCGACGCTGGGCGACGCGGTGCAGCATGTGCTGGGACAGCGCGGGTAGCGTTCAACCCGCCGCACGCCGTTTGCCGCGCTTCGTGGCGGTGCGAACCTGGCTTCAGCGACAAGCTGCGCGTCCGCCTCAATCAAAGAAGTTGAATCGCAGGATACAGACGATGGCCTTCACGCCGTCGCGCCACGTGATCTTCTTGCCCTCTTCATAAGACCGGCCCGAATAGCTGATGCCGATCTCATAGACGCGCCACTTGCCGCGTGCGATCTTCGCGGTCAGCTCCGGCTCGACGCCGAAGCGATTGCTCTTGATCTGGATCGGCTTGATGACCTCTTTGCGAAAGACCTTGTAGCAGGTCTCCATGTCGGTCAGGTTGAGATTGGTGCACATGTTCGACAGCGTCGTCAAGAAGCGATTGCCGACATAGTGCCAGTAGTACAGCACGCGGTGCTCATCGCCGCCGACGAAGCGCGAGCCATAGACCACGTCGGCCCGCCCGTCGAGGATCGGCTTCAGCAGGCGCGGATAGTCAACCGGGTCATATTCGAGATCGGCGTCCTGAATCAGGATGATGTCGCCGCGGGCCTGTTGGAAGCCGGTGCGCAGGGCCGCGCCCTTGCCCTGATTCACTTCGTGCAGCGTGACGCGGATGTCGGCCCCGGGAAATTCCTGCGGCAGCTTCGCGTACAGCTCGCGCGTGCCGTCGCGCGAGAAATCGTCTACCAGCACGATCTCTTTCTGCAGCGGCACCGGCGAGGCCAGCACGCGGCGGATGATCTCGAAGAGCGTCTCTTTCTCGTTGTAGACCGGGATAACGATCGATAGCAACATCGCCGCGTGGTTCCTCAGGGCTTCAGGCGGCATCGGCGCGGCCGTTCGCCGCGCGCAACTCCGCCCGCAATAACTCTATCGGCAGCCGCCATAACGCGCGCGCGATCGGCGGCGCCCCGGACCATTCCGGCAGCGGAACGGCGACGGCGTCGAGCAGCCGGCGCTCCCGGCGGGTCTGGTCAAAGGCCGGGCGACGGTACTCGTACCAGGTGGATAGCACAACCTGCGCGAGGCGCTCCGCCGGCCGGGCGATCCAGTTCAGCCCGGCGAAGACGAGCAGCGCCGCCGATTGCAGGTCGGCCTCGGCATGATAGACCAGCATGAAATTGCGCACGGCTTCGGCTGTGTGGCGCCGACTAAGCTGCTCGCAGGCCAGCAGATAGCGCGTGACGGGGCAGAGCGGCTCGGCCGCCAGCCGCTCGGATAGGTAAGCCAGCCGTCGATCGGCGGCGCTGTCGCGCAGCGGGCGCGTCATTTCACTGATCCGAAGCCGGGCAAACATCGACGAAACGCTATGCGGGGCCTGCGCTAGCGTCAACCAATGCAGCGGGTGGGAGTCGTGGATATCCTCTGCATCTGCGAACCTAATGCGCCGAACCCCGCCGGCGGTTTCTTCTGCAATCCAGCGGAACCTACGGTGATTCCTACGGTCATCCGGTCGAATAATTGGTGGTCTGGAGATATTTTCACGGGATGTGATTGTCGGACACCTTGAAGTCAAAGGCAATATAGAAAGGTGATGCAAATATGAGTCGATTGGGAATATTATTGGCTGCCATGATCGGCGTGAGTGCGTCCTGCGCGGTCGCAGACGACGATTTAGTAACCGGCGTCGATGCCGAGCGTCTGTTCAGCGAGATCGAATTTCGGCATGATTTACAAGGAGTAGCCTCAGCAGGCGCATACTTCGCCGCTGGTCGCGAGAAGCGAACCGGAGTAATTCGCAGCATCTGCATTGGTGTAATGGAACAAAGGTCCATTACCGATGACATCGCCAAGAAATATATACAGATCTTTTCCACGATGCCGAATCGCGACGCGATGAACGATCCGGCGTTTGCGTTCGGTGATCAGCGCTGGATCTGGGGTGGCATCAACGGCAAGCCATCGGGAGCATTTGTCTTCACGCGCGACAATGTGTTCATCTCGGTTTCCTGGCAGGGAGATATTACGGCGGCGCGCGACCTGACGAGCCAGATCGACGCTTTGCTTGTGAGCGACCGCCAGGTCGCGCCGCGCGGTAAATTCAAGACGTTTCCGACGCTGGCGGTCGTCGATCCCCCGCGCGCGCTGAAACGTGACGAGCCATGCGAGATACGCTATCAGGTAAGCAATGTCGCACCAGGAGAGCTAGTGCGCGTATCGGTCGGCAGGTCCGACGGCCCCGGCAGCTTCACGCCGCCCCCCGGACGAACGCCCGAACAGTCGCTGCGATTTCGGATGCCGTCCGAGACAAACACTTCTTCGGTCCGTTTTCCAATCGCGGCCGTGACCAGCAAAAACGTCTTCTGGATCACCGAGCTGGAGGTTCAGGTCAAGAACGATTAGAACGCCGGGCGCCGCCCCAAGCCGGGCGCCATGCCCGACGGCTATTGCGTTGGCATGTCTTCGAACATCGGCAGGATATCCAAGCGCGAACAAACCCGCGACTTTCGTACAGCCGAGCGGCTGAACCGAACCGCGCCCGTGAGAGGCTGACGAAATACTCCGGCAACGGAGCGCCGAATACCTGGCTCCGTATCAGACCTGGGGATTGGATGCGACCCCAGGCAATCGGCGGGATGTCGAGCTTGATTTTGACAAGTATATTCGACAGCCTCGTGAGGGAGCGGTTCGATTCGCTCGGCGCATGCATGGCTCTCGCCGCATACTGCTTTTCGCCTGCCGCGTGCAGGTATGGGCATGCGCGGATCGACTCCAAAACGGCCCGCAACTGGCCGCATGAATAAGAGGAAATCGCCGCCTGCCCCACGTCCAACGCCTTCGCCAAGCCGCAGGCATTGCGGATGGCGCTTACGCGGCGCTACGGCGATGCTCGCTCATTTTGTTGCGCAAAGCTCACCCGGCTGAAGGCCGAGCGTTCGAACGGTATCTTACGATGACGACATCCGCATCGACGTCGATGCGCTGAAACGCATCCAACATGACCGCGAGCGCTTTGTCGCGCCTGCGATTGCCCGAGCCAGAGCCGATGATCGGAAAGGCGATCGACCGGAAGCCATGCTTGCGCACAATGTTCATCGCCGACTCAACCGAAAGCCCAATCGAGCGATTCGTAGCGAACCAGAGAAGATTGATTCCGGCGACGTGAATGATGCCTTTGAATGGCAGCCGACCGGCCCCCGTCAGAACCGCGCCGCCAAGGGGTATGGGGCCATGTCTGGCGACCTCGCGAAATGGCTCGCGCCCGCCGCGCCGCTTGATGGCGCCGGCCACGCCCTGCGGCAAGAGGAGCCACCATGGGATCACGTTGCGATTCCAGGCGTTGACGATGACATCAACGGATTGCTCCAGAATGTCGCCATCGGTAACGCGCGGCGTCATGACAGGTGTCATTTTACAGGGGGGCACTCGCCGTTGAGATTCTCTCGGGAAAGAATCATTGAAGCACTGCTGCGAGATGCGCCGCCGGGCGCCACGCCGACGGCCATTGCGTCGGCATGAGATTGCCGGAAGTAATAATCGTTCGATCGCGTTCTTTTGACGGTCAGGGTAGCAGCCCACGCGGCTCATGTTGTTGTGCGTGCGTGAATCACGCGCATACTGCCCTTGCTACACTCGCATCGAACGTGAAAATGAATAATGGACAACAGCGACGAGACGCAACGATGGGCTTGATTTCAACCAGCTATGGCGGCGATGATCCGGCGCAGGACGCGCCCAATCCTGCTCGCGCACTGCTGGTCATCCTCGCCGGCTTTCTGACGATGGTGTTGTGGTGGCGGCTGGTTCCGTGGGGTTGGGCGCCGGCATCATTGTGGTTTGTGCTTACGTGGCTGCTCCCCAAGTGCATCGACCTCGCGATCGTGCTCGCAACGCTCGCGCTGCTGATCGGCTATTGCCGCTATTCGCCCGAAAATCTCGGCCTCGGACGCAAGCTGATCGGGCGACAGTGTCTGCAAGCGCTCGTCCTCACGATTCTGATGCGCGTTGTCCTGTTCGTGTTGCTCTGGCTGACGAGCGAGGCAGGCCGCGCTGCCGACACACAGATCCTCGAGCCGGCCGCCGCGCGCGCCGGGCAGCTACTCAGCAGAACAATGGCGATGATTGTGCTGATTAACTTGATCAGCGTGATCGCAGAAGAGGTCATGTTTCGCGGGATGCTGACGCTGCTGTTTTCCAGGCTGATCGCGTCGAAAGCGGGGGCGGTGATAATCTCGACCGCCGTGTTCAGCGTGTCGCATTACGAAGCCGGCATGAATGCGATGATCGGCGCGGTCGCCATGGGCCTGGTGCTCGGCGTCGGAGTACTTATTACTCGAAGCCTCTACGTCGTCATCGCCGCTCATCTGGCTCACAATCTCATAAGCCTCGGATATATACATCTTTTTATCTGAGAGCATGCGCTACAGAGCGCAGCGAAAAGGGCAAACCCGCCGGGATGTGCTTCAGCGACCGCTCACCCCCCGCCCACGCCGTGCCGCTACGGCAGATTCGCGAGCCGCTCCGCGGCGTCGTCGGCGTAGCGCGTGTCGGCAAAGCGCTTCAGGATGTCCTGATAGACCTCGCGAGCGCGGTCGTATTGCTTGGTCGTCTCAAAGCCCTTGGCCTTGGACATGAGCACTTCGCACTCGCCGCGAGATTGGTAGTCGCGGACATGGCCCATCAGGCCCTCGTCCTTGCGCATGCGCCCGAGGATTTTGCGGGCGTCATCGGCGGCCTCGGCGTCGGGCGAGCTTTTCACGATGTCTTCGAGCAGTTCAAAGGCCTCGCCGATGTCCTTTTCCTTCAGGCTGGAGATCGCCTCCGAGAGCTTCTGGCGGGCCTGCTGGTCGGTGTGCTGACGGTCGAGCACCTTCTGCACTTCGGGGAATTTCTTCGAGAGCGACTCGAGCCGTTTTTTGGCGAGCCGGGCCGGGGCCGAGCCGTTGTAGTCGCGCAGCACCTCGCCAAAGAGCGCGATGCCCTCGCTGTAATTCTTCGTGTCGATCAGCACCTGCCCACGTTCGAGCTTGTCGCGGCCGAGCGCTTCGACCAGATCGACCATGCTCTGGCAGCGCGTCTTCAGCAGATCGCCGATCAACGCGTTCTCGGTCGCGATGCGGGCCAGCCGCCAGGCGTCGCGATAATCCTTGCGCAGCAGATTCGCGCGTGCTTCCTCCAGGTTCGTGTTCGCGACCTTCGCCAGGCGCGGGTGGGTCTTGGTCGGGGCCTCATCGAGGGCCGCCTTTTCCGCCTCGCGAAACGTCTGTTCGGAGAGCAGCGCGCCCGGCCGCCCGGTCCAGGCCACTTTGCCCGAGGGCGAGACAATCACCGTCGAGGGAAAGGTCTCGATCTTGTAATCCTTGTGATTCACGCTCCCCAGCGCGATCGGATAGAAAACCTTCTGCTTCTGCAGCGCCTTTTCAACCGTGAAGCGATCGGCTTCGGTGACGCCGAGCACAAAGATGCCGTTGTACTGCGCGGCGCTGTCGATGTAGTTCATCAGCTCGAAGTTGGCCTCGATCGAGCGGTCGCGCTGCAGGCTCGACCAGAAGTAGATCACCACGACCAGACCGCGCAGGTCGCTGAGCGACAGCTTCTCACCGTCGGTGTTGATCCACTCTTTGGCCTCGATCTCCGGGGCGGGGGTTCCACCCTTCAGGCCTTCCTTGTCACTGTTCGATTGGGCCTGTGCCGCCGACACCGCCAGCGTCAGGATCACACCGCCTACGATCGCCGCTCGCAACATGAAACCATCCTCCGTCGGCGGCCCGGCTTGCGGCCCGATCGGCGCTCTCCGCCGGTCCGGTCGGCCGCCCGACCATATCAGTATAAGCGGGAATCACCGGCCCGCTGCGGGTTGCGCCGTCAGCGCCGTTGATCCGCCGATTCATTCAGCCCGTCACGCTCGCCGACCGGCGGGGCTATTTCACGCACGGCTCGATTGGTCACGACCGCCTGCATCGGCACATCCCACGGCTCCGTCGGCACGGCCGCGACGATCTGTTCCTCGAAAGCCACGCCGATGCGCCGCACCGTCAGGTCCGGCTGCGCCAGATAGCGATCGTAAAATCCTCCGCCGCGGCCGAGCCTACGCCCTTGCCCATCAAACGCGACCCCCGGAATCAACGCCACGTCAATCTCGCCGGCCGGCACGTGCGGCGCGTCCGCCGGCGGCAGGCGCACGCCATGCGGGCCGCGCGTGACGCCGACGGTGAGCGATGTAATCTGCGCCGCGACCATGCTGCGCGCCTCCCAGTCCACCCGTGGGACTGCGACGCGCTTGCCGTCGCGCCAGGCTTGCTCAATCAGCGCGTCGAGGTCCGGCTCGTCGGGCAATGCCAGATAGGCCAGCACGCACAGCGCCGCGCGGTAGCTCGGATACGCGCTGAGCCGTGCGACGAGCTCCGTGCTGCGCGCCGCGCGCTTCACCGGGGCCAGCGCGGACAAGCCCACGCGGACCACACGGCGTAGCTCGGCTTTCGCGGATTGGCTCATGCGGGTTGGCTGGGTTGCAGCGGGCGTGGCGTGGAAACGGCCGGCGTGAGGTTCGAGTCCGGTTCGCCGACCTGATTCGCCTCGTGGGTTGCCCGATCCGGACGCCGGCCGGCGGCGACGCGCGGCTCCACCCCGTGCGTTGTCGGCTCATAGTAGCGCCGCGGCGCGCCGAGATAATCCTGCTCGACAAAACCGCCGGGATGATCGTGTGGATAGCGATAGCCTTGCCCCCGTCCGAGCTGCGCTGCGCCGGCATAATGCTTGTCGCGCAAATGCGCCGGCACCGGCAAGACGTCGCCACCGCGCACATCGCCGCGGGCGGCGCCGATCGCCTTGGTGATGGCGTTGGATTTCGGTGCACAGGCGAGATAGATCGCCGCCTGCGCCAAGGCCAACTGACACTCCGGCAGTCCGACAAACTCCGTGACCTGCGCCGCCGCCGCCGCGACGCACAGCGCCTGCGGATCGGCGTTGCCGATGTCTTCCGAGGCGCAGATGGCGATCCGCCGGGCGATGAAGCGCGGGTCTTCGCCCCCTTCGAGCATGCGAGCCAGCCAGTAGACCGCGGCATCGGGGTCGCTGCCGCGCATGCTCTTGATAAACGCCGATGTCACGTCGTAGTGCGTATCGCCGCTGGCGTCGTAGGGAATCGCCCGGCGCTGCAGCGACTCGGCGGCCACCTCGAGCGTGATGCGAAGCTGTTCGTCAGACGCGCGATCGGCGAGCGCTGCCTGACCATGTTGCGCCGTTGAGTGCGCCGCGCCCGCGCGGCTGCCCTCCATTGTCCGCTGCGCCACCAACGATAGAGCCGCCAGCTCTAGCGCCCCCAGCGCGCGCCGCGCGTCACCCTCGCAGCGCTCGGCGATGAAACGCAGCGCGTCGGCATCGGCATCGACGCCGAGCCGGCCAAGGCCGCGCTCCGCGTCGCGCAGCGCGCGTTGCAATAAGGCGAGCAGCTCTTCGCCGGACAGCGCCTGAAACTCAAACAGGTGGCTGCGTGAGAGCAGCGGACCATTGAGCGAAAAGAACGGGTTCTCCGTCGTCGCGCCGATCAGGATCAGCACCCCTTCCTCGACGCTCTTGAGCAGCGCGTCCTGCTGGCCGCGATTGAAGCGGTGAATTTCATCGAGAAAGAGAATCGTCCGCCGATCGCTCTGCACGATGCGCGTGCGGGCCGCGTCGATCACGCGTCGCACATCGGCCACACCCGCCTCGGCGGCGTGCAGCGTCTCGAATTGCGCGCGGGTGTACTCGGCGATGAGTTGGGCCAGCGTGGTTTTTCCGCAGCCGGGCGGGCCAAAGAAGATGACGCTGCCGAGCCGGTCGGCTTCGAGCAGCCGGCGCAGCAGTTTGCCGGGGCCGAGAAAATGCTCCTGACCGACAAACTCGGCCAGGGTGCGCGGACGCATGCGCACCGCCAGCGGCGCGACCGCACGAAGTGAGTTCCGCTGCTGCTCGGCAAAGAGCTCCATGGCCGCGATTATACCCAGCGTTAGGGAGCTGTCAGGAGTGAGGCATTCGCGACAGAAATGGGGCCGACAGGCTTCCAGCCTGTTTCGCACAGGCAAAAATGCGGGCACCACCGTGGCAGGCTTGGCCGAATGTTCGTGACGCAGTCAGCGCCGCCGCTCGGCGAAGCCGACGATATCATGCCGTCGGCGGCGCGCAACGGGCCGCGCTGCCCATGACTTGCGGGCGCTGCGGCGCGGCGCTACGAGCAAGGCGGCGCGGCGCATTCAGCAAGGACAGTAGTGGTGCGGCAGTGGTCGGCATACTCCGGAATCGGTGCTGCCACCGGGCTGCTGCTGTTGGCCGGCGCGCTCGTTGCGGGCGGGTGGTGGTTTCTGCGCAGCGGGATCGACTGGCCCCTCGAACACGGCCTGCGCATGCTCGCGGTTGCCGATGCCCCCGCCAAGCAGCGCCTGGCGCTGCAACGCTGGGAGCGCGAAGTTCGCGCGCAATGGGGGACGCGTGCCGCCACCCTCACCCGTCACATGATCGATCAGGGCGACCTTTCTCAGCCGCATGTGCGCGCGCTGCTCACGCAATGGACCAACGCCGACTTCGGCTCGCGCCGTGACGACTGGCTGCGCTGGCTGGAGCAGGATGAGCGCCTGGCGCGCGGCAAGCCGCTCGAAAGCCCGCCGCGCAGCGCCGCCGTCAAGCTCGAAAAACGCTGGTCCGCGCCGGTCGGGTTGACGGGGTGGTTCACGACCGTGCTGCCGATCGACGGCCAAATCTATGTCGCGTCGCTCGGCGCCTCGTTTGGCGAGCGTGACGACCTCTCCGATGGCATCGTGCGCGTCGACGGACGCAGCGGCTCCGCGGAGGTGCTCTTCACCCCGCCTGATCGCGGCCCGCGCGACATCATCGGCCTCGCCGCGATTGAGGGCGGCCTCGCGGCGTCATGCCAGAACGGCTATGTCTACGCTCTCGATTTCAATGGCAAACTGCGCTGGAAGGAGCACGTCGGCGCGCCGCTGATTTCGCCTCCGCTAACGCTGGACATCAATCGCGACGGCGTCAGTGACGTGCTCGCCGTCACGCGCGCCGGCAAAGTCGTCGCGATCAACGGTGCCCGCGGCCGGACCGCCTGGGTCGCGGCGCTCGCCGCGCGTGGCGACGGGCTGGCGCTCGGCGCGACGCTGGCGCTGGGCGACTTCCTGCCGGGCGGTGAACCTGAAGTGCTGGTCTGTACGGTCGAGGGCGAGTTGCAACTGCTCACGCCCTCCTCGGGCGCTTCACGCTGGAAGCGCGTGTTCGAAGGCGGCTCCCACGCCGGCGGCGTCGCGCGCGGGCCGCGCGGCCCGAGCGGCCACGTCGTCGACCGCAACGCGGGGCTGTGGTCACTCGTGCCGTCGAATCAACGACTCGAAGCCCTCTTGGCGCACTCCGGCGCGCGGCGCGACGCCGACACGACGATCGCCGCTCCGCGTTTGCTCGACCTCGGACCCGAGGCGCCGCCCGGCGTCATTTATTGCCCCACCGGCGGCTATGAAGACCCCGGCGGCGCGGTGGTCCTGGTCGGCGCTGAAGGCGTGCAATGGCGCGTGCCGCTACGCGCCGCGATCTGGGCCACGCCGGCACTGGCCAATCTCAACGAAACGCGCGAGCCGGAGATCATCGTCGCAACTATCGAACCGCCTCTGGCCGTGGCCGCCGCATCCGCCACGTCAAGCCTTGCCGGTGATGCCGGCGCCGACCATGCCGGCGGGGGGCTGCTGATTCTCGACACGCGGGGGCACGTACTGCGCCGCGAGACCTTCTCCGCCGCCATCGAATGTGCGCCGGTTGTCGCCGACATCGATGGCGACAGCCGCCTCGAAATCCTCGTCATCGACCAGGCCGGCTATCTCCATGCCATCCAGACGCATAGTGTCGGCCCGGTCGTTTGGGGGCTGATCGGCGGCGACACGCATAACAGCCGCAACCCCGCGCACGCCTATTCATTTGGCCAAGCGCCGTTTGGGTATCAGGCCGCCTGGCGCCCCCAATAGTCGCCCCATGCTGGCACGAACGAATAAAATCGGATTGATCGATCCATCGCAACCAGTACAATATCTAGTGCGTTCAAGGTCTTTTCCTACAACCTATTGATTGCGGAGTGAGCGCTATGCCGAAGTCGATCGCGACCCAGCCCGAGTTGATCCAATCTGGCGAAGCGCCGCGAGCGCTGCCGGAGAATCAGATCATCAACGGCGACAGCATCGCACTGCTCCACCAGTGGCCTGCGGGGCAGGTTGATCTGGTCTTTGCCGATCCCCCGTTCAATATCGGTTACGTCTACGACAACTACACCGACGACATGCCCAATCCGGAGTATCGCCAATGGTCGCGCGATTGGATGGCGGCATGCGTGCGAACGCTCAAGCCGACCGGTTCATTCTATATCGCGATCGGGGCCGAATTCGTCGCTGATCTGCGCGTCATCGGGCGCGAGCTGGGCTTGCATCTGCGCAACTGGATTATCTGGCACTACTCGTTTGGCCAAAGCTGCAAGGCGATGTTCGCCCGTTCGCACACGCATATCCTGTATTTCACGCGCGACGCCAAGGTCTTCACGTTCAATGACCAGGTGCTGCGCTTCCCCAGCGCCCGGCACACGGAATATCAGGATCTGCGCGCCAGCCCCGCCGGTCGGCTGCCCAATGACGTCTGGGACGAATTCCCGCGCGTCTGCGGAACCTTCAAAGAGCGGGCCGGCTTTCATGGCTGCCAAATGCCCGAGGGGCTGCTGATGCGCATCATTATGGCCAGCAGCCTGCCCGGCGAACTCGTGCTCGATCCCTTCAACGGCAGCGGAACCACGGCGGCAGCGGCCAAACGACTCGGACGGCGCTTCATCGGCATCGATCTTTCGCCGGAGTATGTCGCCCATACCCAGGCTCGCCTCGCCAACATCGAGGATGAAACCCGGAAACCGCGCCCGACTGATGCGGCCGCTGACTGGCCCCGCTTCCATGTTGATATGCTCATGCAAATTTATCGTGAGACCAAAGTGCGGGCCGATTACCTCGTTGAGAATGAGGTCGTGCTGCGTGTGATCGCCGGCAGCCTCGCGGCCCGTTGCGGCGCTGCCTATGAGCCGGCGGAAATCGCCGAGAAACTGCTGCAACTCCGTGCCGGCAATGAGCTTCCAAAAATGCTCAACGATCGCGATTTCTCCCCTCGCCAGCACGTAAATTCTGCGGGAAAGCGCTATGTCCGCAAGGTTATACGGAAGCGCAGCCGACGTAACAGCAGCGACGATACCGACCTTTTCAAAGCCGCCAGTTGACCGATTCGGGGCGCAAGGGTTGCCTCTGCGCATGAACCGGCGGAATAATGGTAGGAGCGCAAAGGAAACCCGATGAGCTTGAACCCGAGCGAGACCGATCCCGCGCCCCGTCGCGAGCGCATCCTGACTGCCACGCTGACGGTCTTCGCGGTGCTGGTCGCACTGGCGACGATTGTCGATTCAGCGATGCGATTTTCGGCTTTGGCCGAAGCGCCTGAACCCCGCAGCGCCGCGCTCACCGCAATCATCGTCGAGCTGGTCGTGGGGCTGGGGCTGTCGCTGTTCTTCTGGGCGGCGGCGGAAACGCTGCGCTTCCTGATGCTGCTGCTCGAGGGGCGTCGCACGCTCGACGCCGTCGCCAGCGCCGCCCAGCCGGGCCCGATGATGCGCGAGATTCAGGAGCGCCTCTCCGAAATGGTGACGCTGACGCGCGAGATGCGCGACATCGCCCTGCTCGATGAAAAGGAGCGTTCGCTGCGCGTGCAGACGCAGGCCGCGGAACTCGCGCAACGGCTCGAATCCGACGTGCCGGCGCTCTTGCATGAGCACAACTGGATCGAAGCCCATCGTCTGGTTCAGTCCGCGCGTGAGCGTTTTCCCTCGCTGCCGAACTGGGGCGCGCTCGAAAATCAGATCGAGCAGGCCCGCGACGCGCTCGAACGCCAGGACATGGAGGTCGTCTCACGACAGGTCAGCGACCTCGCGATGGTCGGCGCCTGGGGCCGCGTGGCGGAGGCGGTGCGCGAGTTGGTGCAGCGTCATCCGCGTTCGCCGCGCGTGGCACAATTCGCGCAGCGCATCCGGCTGGAGCGCGACAAGGCCGAAGAGGCGCAGCGCACGCGGCTGATCGCTCAGGCCCGCGAGTCGACCGAGCGCCGTGACTGGAATGCGGCCCTGGCCGCCGTCACGTCGCTGCTGCGCGACTATCCGGCTTCGCCGGAAGCCGACGAGCTTCGCCAGCAATTGCCGACGCTGACGCAGAATGCTGAGATTCAAACGCGGCGGCGAATGGAGCAGCAAATCCAGGATCACGTGAAGTCGCACCGTTACGAAGACGCGCTGCAGATCGCCCGCGAACTGGTCGCCAGCTATCCCCATTCGCCGCAGGCCACGGTCCTGCGAGATCAGATTCCGAAGCTTGAGCAAAAGGCGGCGGAACTGCACTCGCCCGTGTAGACCCATCGCTGTGTCCGACGCAGGCGATACGGCGCGGCGACCGCCACCTTCGCCGGCACTGCGTCGGGTGTATTCGGCAATTCCTCGTCATCGCTCCGCATAGCTCTCAGCCAGAGCCTCTGAAAAACCAGCCGATAGACGCAGATTACGACAAGCGGCGAGGTCGGTGGAGTTGCATAAAACAACGCGCCGCGGCACAAAGTCCGCGGCGCGCTCCTCTCCTCAAATTCGGCATTCGCAGGCGCACGCGCGATGCTGTTGGGGCTGCCGCCGTCGGCGGATATCGCTTTCAGACGGCGAGCATCACCGCTTCGCCTTCGGCATAGGTGGGCGGCGTTTTGCGAGCCTCCAACCAAGTCATAACCGGCTGAAGTCCAACCGATAGCCGTAACGCAATGGGCATGCTTACGGGCAGGCTGGGCAGGCCCCGCTGATGATGCAGCTCACGAAGGAACTGATGTCATCGAAATTCACGACGCCATCGCAATTCGCGTCGGCGAGATTGTGGTTGCAACGGGGATAGTCGGTGTAGAACTGCTCTTCATTGACGAGCGCCGTGACGAAAGGCGTGATGTCGTCAAAGTTCACGCCGTTGTCGCAGTTCAGATCGCCGCGGAGCGGGCACGCCGCCGGGGCCGGTCCGTTCGGCACGATCTTAAACAGTTCGCCGGTGTAATCGAAGATGTACAGTTCGCCATCCTGATCTTCGGCAAACGATGAGATCTGATTGATCGCGAGCGTGCCGACCGGGTCCAGTTCCGTCGTGCGCTCGCGGAACTCCTGCACGCCGGTGGCCGGGCGATAGCGGAGCGACCAGATGCGGCTGCTCTGATAATCGGCGAAGAAGTACGTGCCGCGCAGATCGGGAATAGCGCAGCCGCGATAGACGTATCCGCCCGTGACTGAGACGCCGAAAGAATGATTGTACTCATGCACTGGCATAGTCAGGGCCGCAGAGAAGCAGGTGCAGCCGGTCAGGCCGGTGCAGAGCGTGCCCTCCATGCAGCGCCAGCCGTAATTCTGTCCGCCGCTACTGGCGGCGAGCTGGAAGTTGACCTCTTCGCGGGCATTCTGGCCGACGTCGGCGATCCACAAATCACGGCGCCAGCGGTCAAAGCTGCACCGCCAGGGGTTGCGCAGGCCATAGGCCCAAATTTCGGGCGCCGCGCCAGGCACGCCCACGAACGGATTGCTCGGTGGGATGCGATAGTTCTTATTCGGATCGGCGGGGAAGTCGTCGCCGCTCGGATCGATCCGCAAGATTTTGCCCTGCAACAGGGCCAGGTTTTGGGCGCGGTTGGAGGGATCCTGCTGGCCGCCGCCGTCGCCTTGCGAGTCGTAGAGATAGCCGTTGCGGTCAAAATCCAGCCAGGCCCCGCGGTGATTGGCGCTGGGCTGCACCAGATACAGAATGACAAAACGGCTGTCGAAATCGGCGATGTCGGGGTTGGTCGCGTTGCGCTGATAGCGGGCGATGACGGTGTTGCCGCTCGGGCGATCGTTGTAGTTGACGTACAAGTAGCCGTTCGTCGCGTAGTCGGGATCGAACGTCATGTAGAGCAAGCCCCACTCGAGCGTGGTCGCGTTGACGATCGAGCTGATGTCGAGGAACGGCGTCGGCTCGATCACGCCGTTGCGGAGGATTTTGATCCGCCCCTGCTTCTCGACGATAAAGAGTCGCTGCGTGTCACCCGGGGGGTACACCATCGCGACCGGCTGCGTCAGACCGGCGACGATGCGCGTCGTTGTCAGCGGCGTCTGCGCAGGGGCTTCGGGCGCGAATGCGATCCCCATCAGGCAACTGACCAAGCTGGCGGATAGTCGGGAGTTTCTCATGACTGGCGCGATCCTTTCACGCGGGGGGGCAGGCACGCACCCTGCAAAAAAATATAGAAGGCTTATCCTCTTTCTCCACGTCCAGCATACCCGCCCGCAGCGCCCCGCGGCAAGACGGATCGCACCGCAGAAACGCTGGCCCCATAAAAGCAAGTGTGAACCCAAGGGGCGCTTTCGCACCGTCGGCAATCCAGCCAGCCCGATCGCGTCTGGCTATTCGTAACCGACGGGGCGGCGTTACGTTTGTGAGTAGAACCGGGCCTGTGGATCGCCGCTGATCCCGTTCGAATTTTCGCCGTCATCGGAGTCGAACGCCGCTGATGGATGGGCGAGCGGCCTTTTGTTCTCGGCGCAATGCGGTCGGCTAATGAAAGCCCTCAAGCACAACCGCCCCCCCCCACCAACTGAAGGTGGCGGCAGAGACCGACCGGCTGAAGCCGGTCCGCCGCGGCGTTCAACCAGTCGCCTGGGATCGATCCGTCTGCCCCGCGATCTCGCGGAATGCGGCCGACAGCGGGCGGAAGCTCGACTCGACTTCAATATACAAGCCCCCAACACCGCGCGGCGCTTGAATACAAATCGATCACCCCGCCCTTATCACATTATCAGCGGTTCACTATATCACGTCTGGAGTTATCGCTTGATCGGATCTACGCCGTCTGGCCGCCCGCCGCGCCGGCCGGCATGAAAAGACCGTCGCGCGCCGGACGGTCCGGCGCGCGACGGTTCATGGAGGAGAGACGGACGCAACACTTACGGTCCGGCGGGCTGGGTCTCAAGCCCGCTATGCGGAAACCAACAACAAATTCGACCTCTCAACCCTGGCAGCGGGCCGGCAGCTTCCTTGCAGGCCCATTGATATCGTCTGATATCGACACTGTGCAGAACTACCTCTTCGCTGCACAGCTCGGGTGTGGCGTTTGAGCGAGGTGTTGTGCGAATCCGCCTCATGCGGTCGCCTCGCTCTATCACCATTAGTCGCCATCATGAACCGGATTTTTCGCGCCAGGCTTGAATCGGGTGAAAATTCCGGAATCACGCGATGTCGCCGATGGAGAGCCCCGTTTGTTCAGGTTCCATCGGGCATCGAATCGCTTCCTCACGGGGGCGGTTCGGTTTGAGCACGGGAGTCTCGCGGCCCATACTGTGCGGCTTGTCGCGTCTGAATCGCGGGGCTACATTCGCGCCGTGGCCGATTCATCTGTTCCAGCCGCTGCCGCCGCAGCCCCGACCGAAGCCGCCCTGACGCCGGCGATGCGGCAATATCAGGAGCAGAAGCGGCAGGTCGGCGAGGCCATCCTGCTCTTTCGGATGGGGGATTTCTACGAACTGTTCTATGACGACGCGGTGCTCGGCGCCCGGTTGCTCGGGATCACGCTGACCAGCCGGGACAACGGGCGGACGCCGCTGGCGGGCATTCCCTACCACGCGCTGGAGAGTTACCTCGGCAAGCTGGTCACGGCCGGCCACAAGGTCGCGATCAGTGAGCAAATCGAAGACGCTCGTCAGGCGAAAGGCGTGATCCAACGGGCCATCGTGCGCATCGTGACGCCCGGCACGCTGACCGAAGAGACCCTGCTCGATCAAAGCGTCAGCAATCTGCTCGCGGCGGTTTACTGGCCGGAGGTGGGCCGATCCGGTCGCGAAGAGACGCCGCCGCGGGCGCGCGACGAGGTCGGCCTTGCGGCGCTGGAGCTTTCGACCGGGCAGTTCGTGGTGCAGTCGGTTGCGCCGGCCCGGCTCGGTGATGAATTACGGCGGCTTTCGCCGGCGGAGGTGTTGTTGCCGGACGGCGCGGCGCGGCCCGATGTGCCGGCCGCGCTGACGTTCCGCGCCGTCGGCGATTTCACCGCACACCAGGCCCGTCGCACGCTGCTGGAGCAGTTTCAGGTCGGCACGTTGGAGGGCTTTGGCTTTCGCGAGATGGAGCCGGCGCTGCAGGCCGCCGGCGCGCTGCTGGCTTATGTGAAGGAGACGCAGCGCGCGGCCGCGGCGCACGTGCTGCCGCCGCGGCGGCGCGTGCTGAGCGAGTATGTCGTGCTCGATCCTGTCACGCTTCGCGCGCTGGAGGTCGAGCGCACGATCCGGTCCGGAATGCGCGAGGGGTCGCTGCTGGCCTGCATCGACCGCACCGTGACGTCGGGCGGAGC